>NZ_WTKX01000023.1:0-83844 GCF_011378755.1 Pseudoalteromonas sp. Z1A2
AATGAAGTAAATTTAAATCCAGAGAAAAAAGAAGCAATGCGGGCGGCATAAAATTTACTTTGATGCGACAACTAACTTGAAAAACTCCGAAAAGCGCAGCGTCTCTTAACCTCTTTGTGAAAAAATTACTTTTTACGGGCTTTGTGCCCGTCACGCCAACAAGTTGTGCGTCTACAGGTTAATTTTATTCACGGTGTTAAATTTCGGCTGTAGTAGTGAAGCTTGCTTACGCGAGAAGCAACGCTTCTGTTTATTTAATTTCTTTGCTAACAAAACCACTAAAAGATCTATTTCACATAGAGAAGTGAAAGAGGAGTAAATGAGAAACACAAGCGATGGTTTGCTAGCGGGGCTTATTTAAGTTAGCTAGGCTTAGCCTTATTACTACCTCTAAAAGCGCAGCGTCTCTTAACCTCTTTGTGAATAAATCGCTTATTGTGGGCGTGAAGAAACTTTAATAATTATTCAAATCATATAAACAAAAAAGCCCCACTATTTATTAAATAGCGGGGCTTTTTAATGAATGTTAGTTATTAATCAACACTCATTGTTTTAGTCATTGCAGAGCTTGCACGACCAGCAGGTTTGATCGAACCTGCACGTAAACCACTGTCTGGAACTAGTTCACGTTTATCGTGAGCCATTGCTACAGACGTATGTTTCACTTCGCTATCAGCTACAGGAGTAGGTTGTGCCATTGGCGCACTTGCTGACCCTTGAGTAACCGCTGTTTTAACATGCGGTGCTGATTTTTCAGTTTTCAATTTTGCTTCAACTTTAGCAGGCTCTTCAGTTGCTACTGGTGTTTCAACTTTAGCAGGCTCTTCAGTTACTACTGGCGTTTCAGCTTTAGCAGACTCTTCAGTGGCTACTGGCGTTTCAACTTTAGCAGGCTCTTCAGTTGCTGCTGGTGTTTCAGCTTTAGCAGGCTCTTTAGTGGCTACTGGTGTTTCAGCTTTAGCAGGCTCTTCAGTGGCTACTGGTGTTTCAACTTTATCAGGCTCTTCAGTGGCTACTGGGGTTTCAACTTTAGCTGGCTCTTCAGTGGCTACTGGCGTTTCAGCTTTAGCAGGCTCTTCAGTTGCTACTGGTGTTTCAACTTTAGCAGGCTCTTCAGTTGCTACTGGTGTTTCAACTTTAACTGGCTCTTCAGTTGCTACTGGCGTTTCAGCTTTAGCCGGTTCTTTAGCTTTTACTGGCTCTTCTACAGCTTCAACTTTTGCTAAGTCTTCAACCGCAACGGCTTGTTCAACTTGTTGCGACGCATCTACCGGTGTTTCTTCTGATTTCGCTTTAAGTTCTGCTTCGTATTCTGCAGCAGCTTGATCAGCAACTGGAATAAATGCAGGGGCTTCATCAGATTTAACTTCTGCTTCACCTTCAGGGCGACGACGACGTTGACCAGATGCACGAAGATGACGAGGAGAACGACGTGAACGTGTACGTGTTTGCTCTTGTTCGTCTTCAGTAGTTGCTGTTTCATCGTTAGAATCAACAACATCAACTTTCTCTTCTTTAATGTGAGCTGTTTTTTCTGCCGGAGTTTGCTTTTGCTTTTCTACAGCAGGAGCTTGCTCTTGAACTTGTGGAGTTTCAGTCACAGCCGTTTGCTCAGGAGCTTGCTCTGTTGAGTTAGCTTGCTCAGCTTTTTCATCTTGCAGACGTACTTTTTTACGTATGTTACGACGTTGACGGCGAACTTTAGGCTTCTGCTCTTTAGGCTCTGCAGCTTGTGCTGGCTTAGAATCAGTTTCTACTTCCGCCTTTGCAGGGGCTTCAGTTTTAACTTGATCTTTTTCTTGGTTTTTATGCTCTGGGCGCTTACGAGAGTTAGGATTACGACGGCGCTTGTTGCGGTTCTCGCTTCTCTCTTGAGTCTCGGTGCTTGCTGCTGAGTCAGTTTTAGCTTCCTCTTCAGCGGCTGGACGCTCATTGCGCGGCTTGTTAGTGCGTGGGTTATTATTACGACGACGTTGATTGTTATTACGACGACGATTATCGTTACCACGACGCGCATTATTGCGCGTTTCTTGCTGCTCTTTTTCTACAGCTTCTTTTTTCTCTTCTTCAGATTCACTTGCAAATAACGACTTAAACCAATTACCAATAGCAGCTAGTAAGCCACCTTCAGTTTTAGTTTGTGCTACCGCAGCAGGCTCTACGGCTTTAGCTGGCGCTGCTTGTGGAGCAGGAGTAGAAGGCATTACCACGCCTTTTAGCATCGGCTCTTCACGGACTGGCGTACTTGGAGATTTTGACATCTCGAATACTTCAGGCTCCGGTGCAACAACTTGTCCGTAACTTACAGTTTCAAGTGTTTCGTCTTTACGTAAGCGCATAACTTCATAATGTGGTGTTTCCATATGTTGATTTGGAATAATCACTACGTCACATTTATGATGTTTTTCAATGCGGTGAACACTACGACGTTGCTCATTTAATAAATAAGCGGCAACAGCAACAGGCACTTGTGCATTTACTTGTGCTGTATTGTCTTTAATTGCTTCTTCTTCAATTAAGCGAAGAATTGAAAGTGCTATTGATTCGTTTGAACGAATAGTACCTTGGCCACTACAACGTGGACATGGGCCTTGGCTTGCTTCACCTAATGAAGGACGCAAACGCTGGCGCGACATTTCAAGTAAACCAAAGCGTGAGATTTTACCAATTTGAACGCGAGCACGGTCTGGGCGCGCTGCATCTTTTAAACGATTCTCTACTTCACGTTGATGGCGTGGAGGAGTCATATCGATAAAGTCGATTACAATTAAACCACCTAGGTCACGAAGACGTAATTGACGTGCAATTTCATCGGCCGCTTCTAAATTTGTATTAAGTGCTGTCTCTTCAATATCGCCGCCTTTAGTTGCCTTAGACGAGTTGATATCAATAGATGTCAGTGCTTCAGTAGGGTCAATTACAATTGAACCACCAGAAGGAAGACGTACTTCACGCTGGAATGCAGACTCAATTTGGCTTTCAATTTGGTAATGTGTAAATAAAGGCGTGTCACCTTGATAAAGCTTAACACGGCTCATAAAGTCAGGACGAAAACGCTCAATGTGCGCTTTAGCTTCTTCAAAAACACGTGGTTTATCAATTAAAATTTCGCCAATGTCACGACGTAAATAATCGCGTATTGCGCGGAAAATCACGTTGCTTTCTTGGTGAATCAAAAACGGTGCTTTAGCACTATCGGCTGCTTGTTTAATTGCATCCCAATGTACTAATAGTGCTTTTAAATCGTAGTTAAGTTCTTCAAATGACTTGCCAACACCCGCTGTACGAACAATTAAGCCCATACCTTTAGGTAGTTCTAAACGACCTAATGCTTCTTTAAGTTCAGTTCGCTCATCACCTTCAATACGACGAGAAATACCGCCAGCACGAGGGTTATTAGGCATAAGAACTAAATAGCTACCAGCAACACTGATAAAAGTAGTTAACGCTGCGCCTTTTTGGCCGCGTTCTTCTTTATCAACTTGTACTATTACTTCTTGACCTTCTTTTATTACGTCGCGAATGTTAGGGCGACCATGAAAAGTGTAACCTGCAGGGAAGTAAGTACGTGCAATTTCTTTTAAAGGAAGGAAACCATGGCGGTCAGCACCGTAATCAACAAATGCTGCTTCAAGAGATGGTTCAATGCGAGTGATTTTGCCTTTATAAATATTGGCTTTTTTCTGTTCGTGACCTGGGCTTTCGATATCTAAATCATAAAGGCGCTGGCCATCAACCAGTGCTACGCGCATTTCTTCTTGCTGCGTTGCATTGATTAGCATACGTTTCATATTGTTACTCTACTTATTTATGTCGCTGACATGACGATGTTTTTCTCGCCTGTTCAGTTGTCCCTATTTTTAGAATGTGCAGCCTCACGACTGGGTCTTTAACGGAACGGCTCTGTATCTCGTATGCAGTATTTTAAATGCTGGCAAACAATAGCGATTATTACCGCTATTAAATTCTTAATGGTGCTAAAACTGTCGGCTTTTCAGCTACGTTTACAAGTTTTACCCAGAAGTCGGCCTGTCATATTAATCTTACTAAATATCATTCATATTAGGCGCGTAGGGCTCATTAAGTTGGTGAGCAATACATACTGATGTATCGCTAATATCCGTTTTAAGAGCAAAAATCGCTGCCGATGTTAATGAACGCTTATTTATTAGATTTTTTTAATTCTAAATAAGCTGCTGTACGGTACTACAATAATTGAGCTAGTGCTGAACGACGTTTTTTACGTCGTCACTATCAGACAAATTATCTGTTCATTGCTTTCTCTAGCACATTAAAAATCGCTTCATGTTCAAACTTAACCAGCAATATATTACGCGCATTGCCGTTAATTGATCGCACGTGTTAACTGAGGAGGCATAAAAGCTTTGGAAAACTTAACTCGGATCTGTATGATCGGCTACCCAGAATGTGCATCACGAATGTTTTAATGTGTTAAAAAGCACCGTTGTTATTTGCAAATACTAAATATTTGCGCTGCTGATTATCCCACTATTATTACAGTGTTAGCAACTAAATTATTTTACTTAAATTAGTGATTAGGCAATGTCAGAAAAAAACGACTTACAAGTAACTTATGTCACTATCAATGAAGACCATTTAGGTCAGCGTATTGATAACTTTCTTATTACCCATTTAAAAGGGGTGCCTAAAAGCGCTATTTATAAACTTTTGCGCAAAGGTGAGGTACGCGTTAATAAAAAGCGTATTAAGCCTGTATATAAACTACAGCTTGACGATGTACTGCGTATTGCACCTATCAGAGTTGCTGAGCGTGAAGAGTTTGTACCATCAAAGTTAGACAAAGTAACTCGCCTAGAAAACGATATTTTATTTGAAGATAAATACCTTATCGTCATAAATAAACCTTCAGGTATGGCTGTTCATGGTGGCAGTGGTTTAAGTTATGGTTTAATTGAAGCGCTGCGCGCGCTTCGCCCAGAAGAGCGCAATCTTGAGCTAGTTCACAGGCTTGACCGTGATACATCGGGCTGTTTACTTATTGCAAAGCGCCGTTCGGTGTTAACAGCATTGCATGAACAGCTTCGTGAAAAAACCATGGAAAAAAATTACTGGGCACTTGTAGAAGGGCAGTGGGACTCTAAAACTAAAAACGTTACCGAAGGGCTGCGTAAAAATACACTTAAATCGGGTGAACGCGTAGTACGTGTAGATAACACTGAGGGCAAGCCTTCGCATACGCGTTTTAAAGTACTTGAACGTTTTAACGATTGCTCACTCGTACAAGCATCACCTGTTACAGGGCGTACGCACCAAATTCGTGTTCATACGCAATGTAAAGGTCATCCTATCGCGTGCGATGATAAATACGGCGATCAAGGGTTTGATGAATCTATGCGTAAAGTTGGGTTAAACCGTTTATTCTTACATGCACACGATTTAAGTTTTTATCATCCTAAAAACGAAACAACGATGCGTATTGAAGCGCCCCTTGATAAAACGCTTAAAAATACATTACTAAAATTACGAGACGCAAAACAGTGATTGCAGAGACGCCAATTAAAAAATATAAGCTCGTCATTTTTGATTGGGATGGCACCGTTATGGATTCAGTCACTAAAATAGTTAACTGTATTCGTAGTAGTGCTGAGTCACTTAATTTAGTGGCGCCAAGTGATTTAGCAATTAAAAATATTATTGGTATGTCGCTTGAAAAAGCAATTGATGTTTTATTTCCCAATAATGCCGCGCAGCATCAAGCGCTAATTAAAGGGTATAAACACCAATATAGTGTTGATACCACGCCAACTCCTGTATTTGATAATGTTGTCAGCGTTTTAGGTGCCTTAAAAGAGCAGGGCATTGTTTTAGCGGTTGCAACAGGTAAAGGTCGAGATGGATTAGAGCGTTTGCTTGATCAAAGCCAACTTAGACATTTTTTTAGTGCAACACGTACAAGCGACGACGCACTGTCTAAGCCCTCTCCAAATATGCTGTATCAATTACTTGAAGAACTTGGCATAAGCGCTCAAGACGCTGTAATGATTGGTGACACTCAAATAGACATGACAATGGCAAAAGCTGCAGGCGTGGATAGAATTGGCGTAACAATGGGTGTACATAACGCACAGCAGCTAAATAAGCTTAGCCCTGTTGCAACGGTAGATAATTATCTTCAATTGCAACAGGTTTTGCTTGGCTAATTTATTTAACTAGAGCTTGTTTTGAGCGGTAAGCACATCAATACCAAACTCAGCCAGTAATTGGCTGAGTTTAATTAATGGTAATCCAATTAAGCTATTAGGATCGTCTCCGCTTAGTTTTTCAAATAAACAGATACCCAACCCTTCACTTTTAAAGCTGCCAGCACAGTTATAAGGCTGCTCTGCGTCGCAATAAGCACTAATTTGTGCATCACTGAGTGTTTTAAACGTCACATTAAAAGGTTCTACACAGGTTTTTTTTGTTCCAGTTACAATATCGTAAACACAAAGCCCAGTTAAAAATGTTACAGTATTACCGCTAAATAAATTTAGTTGTTTTAGAGCATTTTGTTTATTGTGCGGTTTACCTAAAATTTGATTGTTAAACACAGCGACTTGGTCTGATCCAATTGCTAACCCTTTTTTAAAGTGTTTATTAGCTGCTGAGGCTTTTAACTCACTTAAACGCTTAACCAGTTCAGTAGGTGTTTCGCATTCAAGTGCTGATTCGTCAACGTCGGGTGAAAACGTATCAAAGGGTAAATTAAATTTTTGTAATAAAGACTGCCTAAAAGGCGAGCTTGACGCTAAAATGAGTGGAAGCTTCATGGACTGTTTTCCTACGATAATTCAGATTGAGTTAGGATAAATCAGATCCGAGAGTAAAACACGTTAAAAACCAAGTAAAAATGGTTTTTTACTTTGACTAACAAACTAACTATCTATATGATGCAGCCCCTATGCAAAAGGTGAAAATTCCCATCACTCTTCATCCAGGCAAAGCAGCGCAGCACCGTTTAAAGTATGACGGAATTGTACCGCTTGAAAAACTTACTCGTTTAGAGAAAGTTGTGCAGGAAGAAGTAGGTGAAATAGCGGTAAAAATACATTGCAAAAACGATGATCAAGGTTTCGCTGTGATTAGAGGCAATTTGTCCACACATGTTACTGTCATTTGTCAACGTTGTAATGGTGATTTAGGGTTGGATTTGGTTCAAGACTTTGCATATTCACCAGTAGGTGAAGATACAGAGTTAGATATTTTTCCAGAAGACTACGACGAAGTAGCACTTGATGAAAATGGTGAAGTTAACGTTTTTGATTTAATTGAAGACGAACTAATTTTAGCAATTCCATTAGTGGCTACCCACAACGAAGCTTCATGCAGTTATTCAGCAAAGCCTGCCAGCTTTGGTGTATTAAAGGCGGAAGATGATAAACCTAATCCATTTGATATTTTGAAACAACTTAAGAAAGATTCTTAGGAGAAGACTATGGCTGTACAAAAAAGCAAAAAGTCTCGTGCAAGACGCGGCATGCGCCGTTCACACGATGCGATCAGTGGTCCAACTTTAACTGTAGATCAAACATCTGGTGAGACTCATCGTCGTCACCATGTGACTGCAGATGGTTACTACAAAGGCGTTCAAGTAATTTCTAAATAAGAGATTACTTATATGCTGAAAGATCTAACCATAGCGTTAGATATGATGGGGGGCGATTACGGCCCCCGTTCATCTATTCCTGCTGCCGTTCATGCGGTAAACGCTCATGCCAATTTAAGTCTCATTTTATGTGGCAATGAAGACGTTATATCTAAAGAACTCGAATCCCTCGATTCTTTATCTCATCCAAGACTCATAATTCGTCATTGTAGTGAAATAGTCACTAACGCCTGCGAACCTGCAATTGCTGTACGTTCAAAAAAAGATTCATCTATGCGTGTTGCCCTTGATTTAGTTAAGTCGGGCGAAGCACAAGCGTGTGTTAGCTCAGGTAATACCGGCGCTTTATTTTTTATGGCTCACTACGTATTAAAAATGCTGCCAGGTGTTAAACGTGCCGCACTCATTTCATCTGTTCCTACAGAAAGCCAAAACCCAGTATATTTACTCGACTTAGGTGCTAATGTGCATTGCGATGCGCAAATGCTCTATCAGTTTGGCATTATGGGCTCTGTAGTTGCTGGTCAAGCACTTGGGTGCGATAACCCTCGCGTTAGCTTATTAAATATTGGCGCTGAGGACATTAAAGGCCACGATGATATTAAACAGGCTGCACAATTAATGCAGCAAAGCCCACATATTAATTACATTGGTTATAGCGAAGGAAGTGATATTTTTTCTGGCAAAGCTGATGTTATTGTATGCGAAGGGTTTGTGGGTAACGTGGCGCTTAAAACATGCGAAGGCATTGCCAAGCTTATTATGAATAAGTTTACAGCTGCGCTCGAAAAGCACCTTTTGTATAAATGTATGGCGTTTATATTGCGTCCAATAATAAAAAAACTCTATAAAAGGGTGAACCCCGACCAGTATAACGGTGCTTCTCTGGTAGGATTGCGCGGTATTGTCGTTAAAAGTCATGGAAATGCGTCAGCTAAAGCATTTCAAGCAGCAATTGATGAAGCGGTAAAAGAGGTTGAACGTCAACTTCCTGATAAAATAGCTGCTATTTTCGAAAAAACACATTCTAAAGACACGGCGGTTAATCAATAATTGATGTGCCGTGTATTTCATTATTTATTTGTTTAATTAAAAAGAGCAAAGTATGGCACAAAAAATTGCACTTCTATTCCCAGGTCAAGGCTCGCAAAGCGTTGGTATGTTAAAAGAGCTACTAGAGAGTTCTGACATTGTTAAAGCAACATTTGCAGAAGCATCAGATGCACTGGGTTACGACTTAGCAGAGCTAGTTCTTAATGGCCCAGAAGAAAAATTAAATCAAACTCATCGTACACAACCTGCATTATTAACTGCAAGTGTTGCTATTTACCGTGATTGGCTTGCAGCAAACCCAGATGCAGAAGTTGTTATGGCGGGGCACAGCTTAGGTGAATATTCAGCACTAGTATGTAGCGACGTACTAAGCTTGAGCGAAGCTGTTAAGCTTGTTGAAAACCGTGGTTTATACATGCAAGAAGCTGTACCTGCAGGCGTAGGTTCAATGGCTGCGATTATTGGCTTAGGCGATGAAGAAATAAAAGCGGCATGTGCTGCCTCAGCGCAAGGTGAGGTTGTATCTCCAGTTAACTACAATTCTCCTGGTCAAGTTGTTATTGCAGGGCATAAAGCGGCAGTAGATAGAGCATCACAAGCATGTAAAGATGCTGGTGCTAAACGCGCATTACCACTTTCGGTTAGCGTACCTTCACATTGTGAACTAATGAAGCCAGCTGCTGATAAGCTAGCGGTAGACTTGGCCGCTTTAACATTTAATACACCTAAGTGTGATGTAATTAATAATGTTGATGTAAAAGCTGAATCGACCGCTGATGCAATTAAAGATGCACTAGTACGTCAACTATACAGCCCAGTTCGCTGGACAGAAACAGTACAAGCCTTGGTTGCACAAGATGTAACGCAAAGCTACGAATTTGGTCCTGGTAAAGTATTAACAGGACTTGCTAAACGAATTGATAAAGCAATGGTTTGTGGCTCAGTAAACGATGCCGCTTCAATCGCTGCTGCTAAATAAGAGTATATAAAATGTCTAATTTATTTTCTTTAGAGGGCAAAATTGTCCTAATTACTGGCGCTAGCCGTGGTATTGGTAAAGCAATTGCAACAACATTAGTTGCGCAAGGTGCAAAAGTAGCAGGCACTGCTACAAGCGAGTCAGGCGCTGCTAAAATCAGCGAGTACTTAGGTGACAATGGTAAAGGTTATGCATTAAACGTAACGGATCCTGCATCTATTGAAGCGACACTTGCCGCAATAAAAGCTGATTTTGGCGATATTGACGTACTTGTTAATAACGCAGGTATCACACGTGACAACCTATTAATGCGTATGAAAGAGACTGAATGGGACGATATAATCGACACTAACTTAAGCTCGATTTTCCGTTTATCTAAAGCGGTACTTCGTCCAATGATGAAGAAAAAGAAAGGTCGTATTATCAATATTGGCTCAGTAGTGGGCACTATGGGTAATGCAGGACAAGCTAACTATGCAGCGGCTAAAGCAGGCGTCATTGGTTTTTCTAAGTCACTTGCACGCGAAGTGGCATCACGTGGTATTACAGTAAACGTAGTGGCACCTGGTTTTATTCAAACTGATATGACTGATGATTTAACTGATGAGCAAAAAGCAGCAACACTTGCAAATGTTCCAGCAGGGCGTTTAGGCCAACCAGACGAAATTGCAGCTGCGGTATGTTATTTAGCATCTGACGCTGCTGCGTACGTATCAGGTGAAACTTTGCATGTAAATGGCGCGATGTACATGGTTTAATAACCATTATACCCACATTGTTACCTAATAAAGTTAAGTAAGTTACCTCAAAAACATTGAATTATTTGTGAACTTGCTTTAAACATACTTGAAATCGCTGCGAAAATAAGCGATAAAAGACAAAACACACACTCAGAGGTTTGACCAGACAATTATTTATGGTCAAATCATTGAATCAGAGAATTATGCCGCGTAAACTACGCGGCAATCTGAAAATAACGCATCGGCGTTTTTAATAAAGGAAAGAAGAATGAGCGATATCCAAGAACGCGTAAAGAAAATTATCATTGAACAACTAGGTGTTAAAGAAGAAGAAGTTAAAAATGAATCTTCTTTCGTAGATGACCTAGGTGCAGATTCTCTTGATACTGTTGAACTAGTAATGGCTCTTGAAGAAGAGTTTGATACTGAGATCCCAGATGAAGAAGCTGAGAAGATCACTACAGTACAAACTGCTATCGATTACGTAACAGCACACGCTGAGTAATTAATCGCACGTTAAAGGCAGCATCCGCTGCCTTTAATTTTTTATATCCAAACCACCTCAAAGTTCGTGATTCAAAACTTAAGCCTCAATGCTCAATTTTAGCTAAAAATTAATTTTGATTGTGTTATGCGTTTTTAATCTATTTTGGGACTAGCACTTTGAGGTAGCTTGGGTATGATCATCCCCTTGTAAATATCCCTTATTGGAGGCAAACCGTGGCTAAACGTCGAGTCGTCGTAACTGGCTTAGGAATGTTGACGCCGCTAGGTAATGATGTTCAATCAACCTGGCAAGGCTTATTAGATGGCAAAAGTGGCATTCAAACAATAACCCACTTTGATACATCAAAATTTGGTACTAAATTCGCTGGTTTAATAAATGACTTTGATGCAACTGCATACATGTCAGCGAAAGATACTAAAAAAATGGACTTGTTTATTCAGTACGGCATTGCAGCGGGTGTTCAAGCCTTTAAAGATTCAGGCCTTGAAATTACTGAGCAAAACGCAACACGTATAGGTGTAGCTGTGGGCTCTGGTATTGGTGGCTTAACGCTTATCGAAGAAAACCACATTAAGTTATTAAATAGTGGTCCGCGCAAGTTATCGCCATTTTATGTTCCGTCTACCATTATTAATATGATCTCAGGTCACTTATCAATGATGCATGGACTTCGTGGTCCAAATATTTCAATTGTAACTGCCTGTACTACTGGTTTGCATAATATTGGCCATGCCGCGCGCATGATTGCCTACGGTGATGCAGATGCAATGGTTGCTGGCGGTGCAGAAAAAGCCTGTACCCCAATTGGTATGGGTGGCTTTAATGCTGCACGTGCACTTTCAACCCGCAATGACGACCCACAAGCGGCTTCTCGCCCTTGGGATAAAGACCGCGATGGCTTTGTGCTTTCTGACGGTGCAGGTGTTGTTGTAGTTGAAGAGTACGAACATGCAAAAGCACGTGGCGCTAAAATTTATGCTGAGCTTGTTGGCTTTGGTATGAGCGGCGATGCGTACCACATGACATCACCACCAGAAGATGGAGCCGGTGCTGCCCTTGCAATGCAAAACGCACTAAATGATGCGCAAGTGAACGCTGAGCAAATTGGTTACATTAACGCACACGGTACATCTACAAATGCAGGCGATAAAGCAGAAACTGCCGCTGTTAAATCTATTTTTGGTAATGCAGCTAAAGATGTAATGGTAGGCTCGTCTAAATCGATGATGGGTCACTTGTTAGGTGCTGCAGGCTCGGTTGAATCGATTATTTCGATTTTATCACTGACAGATCAAAAAGTGTCGCCAACTATCAACCTTGATAACCCAGACGAAGGGTGTGACTTAGATTATATTGCTCACACTGCACGTGATGCAAAGTTAGACTTTGCACTGTGTAACTCGTTCGGTTTTGGTGGTACTAATGGCTCGTTGCTATTTAAAAAGGTATAATCTTTTTTAACAACGAATCAAATTATAAGAGCTCAGTTGTTTAACTGGGCTTTTTTTATATGCCAAATAAAATGCAAACAATAATAGCAGTAGATCAAAACAGCACTTTAAGCACGCGTGATAGAGGCTTAAATTACGGTGACGGCTTTTTTACAACGGCTAAAGTTGTTAATGGGCAAGTACAGTATTGGGCTCATCATAAAGCGCGTTTGATTGAATGCGCACAGCGTTTGGGTTTTCCTGAGCTAGATTTTAATCGCCTTGAAAACCAAATTGCTTTGCATATAAAAGCTGCACCACTCAACGTGCTTAAAATACTTGTAACGCGAGGCGAAGGCGGACGTGGTTATGGGCTGCCAAGTGAGTGTAATATTACTATTTTATTGAGCATATTAGATTACCCTAGTAATTACGAAGCGCTTGTTAAAAAGGGTGTAAATCTCGAAATAAGCCCAATTAAATTAGCAGCACAGCCTTATTTAGCGGGTCTTAAAACACTAAACCGGCTAGAGCAAGTACTAGTTAAAAAAGCAATGCAAACGCAAAACTGCGACGATGTGTTAGTGCTTGATTACAATAACAATGTAATTGAAGCTTCTGCAGCTAATATTTTTGCGATTGAAAATAAGCGTGTGTTTACGCCATTGCTTGATGAGTGCGGAATAAAGGGCGTTTATCTGCAATCGTTATGTGATAAATTGCCTGTTGAATTTAAACGCGTGAAAGTAGAAGACTTAACCCAAGCAGACGCCGTATTTGTGTGTAATAGCTTAATGGGAGCAGTACCTGTAAAACGTATTGAGCAACAGGTATTTAATACAGACGACAGCCACGCATTACTAACTAAATTATTAGCCAAGGAGGCTGAGTGTTAAAAGTTATTTTATCGGTACTTTTTTTAGCTGTTATAACCACTGCTGTTGGTTACCAGCAATTACAAGCAACAATAAATAGCCCGTTAAAGGTAGCACAAAGCACACAATTTGAAGTTAAGCATGGCACTGGCTTTAATAAGTTATGCCAACAATGGCAAGCTAATAACTGGGTAGAAAGTTGTTGGCGTTATCAGGTAATTGCCAAGTTAGATCCCACTCTTACCGACTTAAAAGCTGGGTTTTACGAGCTAACAGCCGATAGCGTTATTAATAACGTAAAAAAAATTAACCAAGGTCAGCAAATTAGTTTTAGTTTTACCATAATTGAAGGGCAAAACTTACGTGAAGTACTAAGTGCTATTAAAAAAGCTGATAATTTACAAAACGATTTAAAAACTGACGAACTAAGTACTCAAATACTGGGTAATAACACGCACTTAGAAGGCTGGTTATTCCCCGACACTTACCATTATCATAATAACGATACTGCAAGCAGTGTATTAAAACGTGCAGCACAAAAAATGCAGCAAACGTTAGATGATGCTTGGCAGCAGCGCGCCGCTAATCTACCCTATAAAACAGCATACGAAGCACTAATAATGGCTTCAATTATTGAAAAAGAAACAGGCCTTGCCAGCGAGCGTCCGTTAATTGCATCAGCGTTTGTTAATCGATTAAACACCAATATGCGCCTGCAAACCGATCCAACCGTAATATACGGGCTAGGCGCTGACTTTGATGGTGATATTAAACGTAAGGATTTGCGCGATTATACGCCCTACAATACGTATCGTATTAATGGTTTACCGCCAACACCGATTGCAATGCCATCAAAAGCCGCTATTTTAGCTGCAGTTAATCCGCCGCAAAGTGAATATGTTTACTTTGTATCAAAAGGCGATGGTAGCCACCAATTTTCAACCACGTTAAAACAGCATAACGCAGCAGTTAAAACGTATATATTAAATAAAAAGAATTAATAGTTTATGAAACCAAAATTTATAGTAATAGAAGGGCTAGAAGGCGCGGGCAAATCAACCGCTATTTCGTTATGCCAAGACTTTTTAAACAAACAAAAAATAGACTTCATTAACGTCCGCGAACCTGGCGGCACGCCACTGGCTGAATCGCTTCGTACGCTTGTAAAAGCAGAGCACGAAGAAGAGATTGCCTTTGAAACCGAGTTGCTTATTATGTACGCAGCACGTTCGCAATTAATGCACAATGTTATTACCCCAGCGCTTGATAAAGGCCAATGGGTACTTGCTGATCGTCATGACTTATCGTCTCAGGCGTATCAAGGTGGTGGGCGTGGTATTAGCTCAAATACATTAGCTTCACTTTCGTCAATGGTATTAAAGGGCTTAAAGCCTGATTTAACTATTTACCTCGATATTGACCCAGTGATAGGCCTTGAACGTGCAAAAGGACGTGGTGAGCTTGACCGTATTGAACAAGAAGCCATTGAGTTTTTTCAGCGTACTCGTATGCGTTATGTTGAACTTGCTAATGACGACAACACAATTAAAACGGTTGATGCAAACCAAAGTATTGATAAAGTACATCGCGATATAACCAATGTACTGCATTCATTTTTTGAAGGCCTAAAATAATATGCCATTGCCTTGGCTACATGATACTCAAGCACGTTTAGCGAAAAGTTATCGCGCAGAGCGTTTTCATCATGCGCAATTATTTTGTGGGCCTGTTGGCGTAGGTAAGTTTGAGTTAAGTGATGAGCTTGGGAATGCTTTGCTATGCCAAAATATAGCTAAGCAGGTAGCTGCGCAAAACAGTATGCTAAAACCTTGCGGGCAGTGTAAAAGCTGTTTACTTAACCTGGCTGGCACTCACCCCGACAAACGTTTAACGCAAGTTGATGGGCAAAGTATTGGTGTAGACGATATACGTGGTATTAGTGATTTTATGAATCACTCTGCAGCGCAAAATGGCAATAAAGTCGCGATAATCGAAAATTGCGAAAAAATGACCACAGCAGCAGCTAACGCATTATTAAAAACACTTGAAGAGCCAACTAATAGCCGCTTTTTAATATTAACCACAAGCCAACCACAGCAGCTCCCTGCAACTATTTTAAGTCGATGCGCTAAAAGTGACGTAAAAATAACTAATACTGCACTTGCTCAGCAGTGGCTAGAGACATTAGATATTCCTAACTATAGTTGGTTAGCACTTTTTTATAACCAACCGCTGCAAGTAAAGCATTGGCAACAGCAAGACCAGCTAAAAAATATTGATACACTGTATAAGTTTGCAACTGAGTTTAAACAAAGCCATAATTTCAAAGCGTTAGTCGATATAATAAATAAACAGCCTGAACTTGTTCGTATATTTACTTTGTTTTTAAGCGTGCAACTAAAGCAGCAATTACTGCAAGGCATGAGTTTTGACGCTTATCAAAGTGCGCAAAATGCATTAGGCGAGTTTTTACAAAATAACACCCAAGTACTTGGCCTTAATTTACCGCTTGCTGTATCACGATTAGCATACACATTGCGAAATTCTTAAAAGGATTAATCATGCAAGAACTACTAGTAGACATAGACGATTTAGACGAGTTATACCGTTGTTATATGCCTTACTTAAAAAAAGGTGGCTTATTTGTACGTACTAATATGCGTTACGAAGCAGGGCATTCGTTAGCGCTTAGAGTTACCTTGCCCGATGCCTTAGAAGATGATGTAGTAACAGGTAAAGTGTCGTGGATCACGCCACAAGGTGCACAAAGCTCTAATCCTCCAGGTATTGGTATTAGTTTTTTAGACGATAAAACAAACCTAAACGCTAAAATCGAAAAGCTGCTTGGGACTATGTTAAACTCAGGCGATCAAACATATACCATGTAGCTATAGGGTCGGTTTTTCATTGAGATTAACGCCGCCCTATATTGGGTTCTTTTAATTGCTAACATAATAAATTAAAAGAACAAATTTAAACCCTGAACATAATACAGGCCTTATAGTGATTGTAGATTCTCATTGCCATTTAGATCGTCTTGATTTTGATAAATTAGACTTAAACCTTGACCAAGTTCTTGATAAAGCGCGTGCAAAGCAAATCGAGCACTTTTTATGTGTAAGCGTAACGCTTGATCAGTTTCCAAGCATGCTTGATAAAATTAAGCACTACGACGATGTTTCAGCCTCATGTGGTGTACATCCACTTGATCAAAAAGACGCCCTTAATAAACAGCAACTAATTGACTTAGCCTCACACGAAAAAGTCGTTGCTATTGGCGAAACGGGTCTTGATTACTACTATTCAAAAGATACCCACGCAGTGCAGCAAGCAAGCTTTGTTGGGCATATTGAAGTAGCTAACGAATTACAAAAGCCGTTAATTATTCATACACGTGATGCCCGCAGCGATACCATTAATTTAATGCGTGAGCACAAGGCCGAAAACTGCGGTGGTGTACTACATTGCTTTACTGAAGACTGGGATATGGCTAAAAAAGCCATAGACATGGGCTTTTATATTTCTATTTCGGGCATTGTTACCTTTAAAAATGCTATTGAACTAAAAGAAGTAGTAAAGCAAATACCGCTAGATAGATTATTAATAGAAACCGACTCGCCTTATTTAGCGCCGGTACCGTATCGTGGGCAAACTAATCAGCCAGCATACGTAGAAGACGTTGCTTACTACATTAGCGAACTTAAAGGCATTAGCTTTAATGAACTGGCTAAAGCGACTACCGAGAACTTTTATTCTTTATTTAAATTAGCAGCTAAAGGCTAAATACATGATTACTCACACGGCAAACCTTCCTATTTTACTAATGGGGCCAATGGTGCGCCGTGCAGAGCAAACTGGAGTCTGTATTCAGTTTGCTACCTCCAAGCCTGCAAACTGCCAAATAAACTTATTAAATGTTGAGTGTTATAGCGATCAACATACGGTTTCTTTAGGCGAACATTTATACCTGCATTTCGTTATTATAAAGCCAATAGACAACAAACTCCCTGTAGATAGCTTATTAAGCTATGAACTTATAATTGACGATACAGCAATCGATTTATCCCCTTGGTGCTATAGCAATCAAACAACGCCTGCATTTGTAATCCCCGATAAACTCAGTGATATTTTGCATGGCTCGTGCCGTAATGCACATCACCCAGCAAAAGACAGCTTAGTGTCTGCAAGTCACTGGCAAAATACTCAGCGTGGTAATAATAACCAAGGCGCACAATTGCTATTACTGAGCGGCGATCAGGTTTATGCCGATGACGTAGCAGGCCCCATGTTATTAGCTATTCATCAGTTAATTAAAGTCTTAGGTATCTATAAAGAGCAACCACTTGCCATTGAGCTACCGGATGATATAAATGAGCAACTTTATAATCGCCATTTGTTTTTACCAAAAACGCCTTGGCAAAAACGCTCAAAATTAGGTGTTGGTTACTGGCTAAAAAAAGACGAACCTCATTTTTCAAGCGTAAAAGCCTACAATCACCTTATCCATTTTGAAGAATACATTGCACTTTATTTATTAAATTTTAGTGCTGCTGCTTGGCAATGCGTTGATATACAAAACACAACGTATTTAGGTCAAAGCGAGCAAAACAAAACTATTTTTGACGCTGAAAAAACAGCACTGATTGATTATGCAAAAGGCTTAAGTGAAGTAGAGCGATTGTTTGCCAATGTATCTACATTAATGATGTTTGACGATCATGATGTAACTGATGATTGGAACCTCACCGCTGGGTGGGAGCAAGCTATAAATGAAAACCCAAGTAGTAAACGAATCATTAATAACGGTTTAATTAGTTATTGGCTTTTTCAAGGAATGGGGAACGATGCACTAAATAAAACAGGCGAGTTACTAACACCTTTTAAGCAAAGCCGTACTGTTAATAATTTATGGCAGTTTAAAGCATTTGATAAACCACTAAACGATTTTAGTTTTTGGCATTATGAGTTAACAACAACCCCAAAAGTAGTGGTGCTAGATACACGTACGCACCGTTGGCGAAATGAGCAAAACTTTAACGAGCCTTCAGGCCTACTTGATTGGGAGCGTTTAACAGAGCTTGAAGAAAGCCTATTAAGCCACGATCAGGTTATTATTGTATCGCCAGCCCCTGTATTTGGTGTTAAATCAATAGAAGCCATTCAAGCCATGTTTAACATATGTGGCCAACCGCTCATGGTTGACGTAGAAAACTGGATGGCGCACGAAGGCTCAGCCAAAAAGCTACTCGATACTTTTAGACGCACCGACACCCCAAACGAAACCCTTATTTTATCGGGTGATGTACATTACTCATTTTGCTTTTCGGTGCAAAAGCGTTTTGGCGATCATCCCAATCGAATTTGGCAACTTACCGCCAGCGGTATTAAAAACGAGTTCCCGCGTAAATTAATAAACATACTCGATAAGCTCGACTCAATTTTATACGGCCCAAAAAGTCCCTTAAACTTTTTTACCAAACGTTGGCATATGGAAGTAGATAAGCACCAAACCATAGGTGAAGGGCAAAAATACTTAGTAAGCGACTCAGCTATTAGTTTAATAACACTAGAGCAGGGGAATTTAGCCCGATATCAACTTATACACGGTGAAGGGCATTTAACTGAGTTTGATTTAGAGAAACAGTAAGTTGCTCACCTACAAGTTAATTGTAGATAAGGACCCTTGGTAAAGCGTTTGAAAAAAGTAAAACGTAGTACTGTTTAGATAAGAACCTACAAATAAAAACGCTCAGAGGCTTATAAAAAGCCTCTGAGCTATAAAGTGACTCTAAATTGAGCCTAGCGTTAACTAAAACACTTTCTTGGTTCATTAGGGAGAAGAAGAAAGTACTTTAAAGTGTAGTAAAACTACTAAATAAAGCATAACTAATTTTGCCCCTTGGTTACATTTGATAACAAAGGATTAGATTAATTATGTGTAATTTGTACTTTAGTTTAACCCCAGCTTATTAACTGCGTATTTTTCACTAGATCTCGTGGTAGTGAATTTTTGATCTTATTTTTTTGCCATTTCCCGAGCCCAATAGGGCAGCCACACAGGGTTAATATCACCTCACCTATTGTTTGAGTTACTTCAGTTAAGCGTATATCTTTACCTTGGAAATAATCATTTGCTTGCTCGTTATTTAACGCGTAAATATTAGTTTTACACTCATTGCCAAATACAGTAGCAAATTCGTGCGTTAGCCTAACGCCATTTTTATGAATAATGCCAATTTGAATACCTAAGCGTGCGTACTTAATTTTATTTTGCACGGCTTCAAACCCCTCAGGAAATAACCACAGTTCTTTGTCACGCTGCATTAGGCTGCCAGGCAGGTTAGTTAACCCAAAATGCTTTTTAAGCGATTGCATAAACGCGACGCTTTGCTTTTTATCAAACTCGTTAAACGGAAACGCGCCTTTTTTAACTGTTTGATTTGGGTTATTGCAACTTGCGTGCTTTTTAAATTTAGCAATAAAAAAGCCTTCGCTGTCGAATGTTTGCGGCCATACATGCAAATAACCTTCACTGGTGGTGGCTTTGCTTGCACCTTCAAATAAATCACTTAGTGACTCAGGCGCTATATAGTCGCCAAATTCACTGAGTAAATAATCGCATACTTGCTGGTTTTCGAGCGGAGTAAGTGTACAGGTTGAATACACTAACGTGCCACCTGGCTTTAATGCGTAAAATGCGCTTTTAATTAAGTCTTTTTGTACCTGGGCTATTTGTATGTTTGATTCTATGGACCAATTTTTTAGTGCGTCGGCGTCTTTACGTACCGTGCCTTCGCCAGAGCATGGCGCGTCTAGTAATATGCTATCAAAGCATTCAAACATGTAGTTGCCAAATATAACGCCATCAAAATGCGAGAGCGCACAGTTGCCTACTCCCATGCGTTTGAGCGTTGCGCTAAGTACTTTTAGGCGCGATGACGAAAGCTCGTTTGCAACAAGCACGCCTTGGTTATCCATAAGTGCTGCAAGTTGCGATGTTTTAGAACCCGGTGCTGATGCCATATCAAGCACGGTGTTATTTTGAGAGTCTGCGAGTTTAATACTTTGCTTTAATGCGATAGGGGGCAGCATTGAACTTGCTTCTTGTACGTACATAGCCCCGCTTAGATGTAAGTCGGTATTACCAAGGGCTAGGTTTTGCTCTTCATCTTCGGGACGTTCTAACCAAAAGCCTTCACTGCACCATGGGATTGGGGTTAGCAGCCAATTTTTTTCAGTTGCACGTTTTACAAATTCTTCAATGCTAATTTTTAATGTATTAACGCGGATAGATTTTCTGAGCGGCTTGCGACACGCATTTAAAAAGTCATCTAAGTTTAGATGCGCTGGTAAATAGGTTTTTACGTCATCAATAAAGTGCTCAGGGATAAAAGTGTTGGCGTTCACGCGTTAGCTCATACTATAAAAATAAAGCGCGATAATAGCATTTATATAATGCATTTTCAGCGCTTAAAGACGTAACATCTGATTTATTGCCCTGTCGACACTTCATTGTTTTAGTCCATTTTAAAACCATTTTATGCGACTTTAGGTTAATAGTGTCGACAATGAGTGTGTTTTTTAGCCATTTTGATAGGTTTGAGGGTTGACATGATTTTTTAATAAGCTCATAGTAACCACACTAATTGTCGACAATCTAAAAAATAACTTATGACACACACATTTTTAAACGAAGCGCCTATAACTACCGCATCAGATCAAGTATTTGTAGATATGCGCCGTGAGATTGTTGAAGGCAGTATAGTTCAAGGGAGTAAAATATCAGAGCCTGAGCTTGCCAAACGTTATGGTGTAAGCCGTGCAACGCTTAGAGAGGCGTTAAATCGCCTAGAAAGTTGCTACCTTGTTGAGCGTAAAGCTAACGTAGGTTGCCGAGTAGTTGCCCTTACCGCTGAGCGCTTGATTGAAGTTTACCAAGTTCGTAGTTCGCTTGAAGGCTTGGCATGTAGACTTGCTGCCGACAATATGGAACCCGAAGAAGTAAAAGGCTTAAAGCAATTACTTAATCAGCACCTACAAACACAGCGTGTTAAAGAGGGCGAATCTTATTATCAAGAAGCCGGCGATTTAGATTTTCATTACCGTATTATTCAAGGCAGTAAAAACGCGCATTTAATTCATTTACTGTGTAATGAGCTCTATCAATTAATACGCATGTACCGTGTACAAATGGGCATGGTGGGGCCGCGTGTATCAAAAGCGTTTGATGAGCATTTAGCGATTATTAACGCCATTGAAAACCACGACGGTGAACTGGCCGAAATGCTCATGAAGCGCCATATCAGTGCATCGCAAGCAAATATCCAAACCAAATTCGACTTATTAGCTAAGCAAAAAGCATAAGCTGCTAAAAGCTAAAAGCTAAAAGCTAAAAGCTAAGCAGAGCAGTTAAACAGTCACAATTACAGATTAAAACTACAAGTTACTCCACGTAGCAACCGTTCAAAGTGAGGAGAAAGTAATGTCAGCAGGATTAAAATTTAAACACGCTATTGCCAATAATCGCCCGTTACAAGTGGTAGGTACTATTAACGCCTACACCGCGATGATGGCAGAAAAAATGGGTCACCAAGCTATTTACCTCTCAGGTGCCGGTGTTGCAAACGCCTCGTTTGGTATGCCTGATTTAGGTATGACAAGCCTTGATAACGTGCTTGAAGATATTCGCCGTATTACTGGTGCGAGCGACTTACCATTACTTGTTGATGCCGATACCGGTTGGGGTGGGGCATTTAATATTGCACGCACAGTAAAAGAAATGACTAAAGCGGGTGCGGCGGGTTTACATATAGAAGACCAAGTAGCGCAAAAACGCTGTGGTCATCGCCCTAATAAAGAAATTGTAAGCCAAGGTGAAATGGTTGACCGCATTAAAGCGGCGGTGGATGCAAAAACCGATAGCGATTTTTATATTATGGCTCGTACCGATGCATTTCAAAAAGAAGGTCTAAACGCCGCGATAGACCGTGCAGCTGCCTGTGTTGAAGCAGGTGCTGACGCTATTTTTGCAGAAGCCGTACACGACCTTGCTGATTACCAAGCATTTGCAAAAGCGATTAACGTTCCAATTTTGGCAAACATTACTGAGTTTGGCCAAACACCAATTTACACAAAAGAGCAGTTAAGCGATGTAGGCGTTGAAATGGTGCTTTACCCACTAAGTGCATTTAGAGCGATGAACAAAGCGGCATTAAACGTGTATTCAGCAATTTTGAATGAAGGCTCGCAACAAAGCCAAATCGAAAATATGCAAACGCGTTCTGAGCTTTACGACTTTTTAGATTACCACACGTACGAGAACACACTCGATACCCTTTTTTCATCAAAATCTGACAAATAATAACTATTAAAATAGATACCACACACAAATTATAGATAGGAGAAGATCATGGTAGATAAAGCATTAGGCGGCGCGGGTTTACGCGGACAAGTGGCTGGTCAAACAGCATTGTGTACTGTTGGACAAAGTGGTTCTGGTTTAACGTATTGTGGTTATGATATTAGCGAACTTGCCGAAAAAGCGCAGTTTGAAGAAGTGTCTTTTTTACTTTCACGCGGTGAGTTACCAACCACAAGCGAATTGGCAGAATATAAAGCTAAACTTAAAAGTTTACGCGGCTTACCAGATGCACTTAAAACCGTGCTTGAAAATATTCCTAAAGACGCGCATCCAATGGATGTAATGCGCACGGGCTGCTCAATGTTGGGTAACCTTGAAATGGAAAATGATTTTAGCGAAGCCAATGATGCAATCGACCGTATGGTTGCTGTGTTCCCAAGTATTATTTGTTACTGGTACCGCTTTACACACGACGGCGTACGCATTGAAACACAAACAGATGACGACTCTGTTGGCGCACATTTTTTAACGCTGTTACACGACAAAGCACCTAGTGAGTTATTTGCACAAGTGATGAACGTATCACTAATTTTATACGCAGAGCACGAGTTTAACGCTTCTACTTTTACAGGGCGTGTGTGTGCATCAACGCTTTCTGATATTCACTCTTGTGTAACAGGTGCAATTGGTACGTTACGTGGGCCATTACATGGCGGCGCCAACGAAGCGGCTATGGATATGATTCAAGGTTTTACAAGTGCAGAGCATGCTGAGCAAGAAGTCATGGGCATGCTTGAACGTAAAGACAAAATAATGGGCTTTGGTCATGCGATTTATCGCGAATCTGATCCACGCAATGTAATTATTAAAAAATGGTCTGAAAAACTAGCGGCAGAGGTGGGCGATACGGTGCTTTACCCTGTGTCTGTTCGTTGTGAAGAGATTATGTGGCGCGAGAAAAAACTGTTTTGTAATGCCGATTTTTTCCATGCATCTGCTTATCACTTTATGGATATTCCGACTAAGTTATTTACGCCAATATTTGTAATGAGCCGCATCACTGGTTGGACTGCACATGTAAAAGAGCAACGCGCTAACAACCGTATTATTCGCCCAAGTGCCGATTACACAGGGCCTGATGCACGCAGTTACACTCCAATCGAATCAAGAAGTTAATTATTTTTAACTAAGGTGAGCCAATGGCTCACCTTTTACGGCTTTAATGCTTTATATAATAAAAACAACTACAAACCTAAAGCCTTTCTTGAAAAATACCAATTGCACTCTCAATAAAATTGGTATTACATCCGTCACCAAATTAGCGAACCCTTACCATGACCATAATTAATAATACCCAATACCGTAGACCTCTACCGGGCTCAAATGTCGACTACTACGATACGCAAGAAGCCGTAGATGCAATTAAGCCAGGTGCATACGCCACGCTACCTTATACATCGCGTGTATTTGCCGAAAACCTAGTACGCCGATGCGATCCTGCCATGTTAACCGATGCACTTAACCAGCTAATTGAGCGAAAGCAAGATTTAGATTTTCCGTGGTATCCGGCGCGCGTGGTCTGCCACGATATTTTAGGGCAAACAGCACTTGTTGATTTAGCTGGGCTTCGTGATGCAATTGCAGCAAAAGGCGGCGACCCGGCAAAAGTGAACCCAGTGGTACCCACACAGTTAATAGTGGATCATTCACTAGCGGTAGAGCATGCCGGTTTTGATCCTGACGCATTTGAAAAAAACCGCGCGATTGAAGACAGACGAAATGATGACCGTTTTCACTTTATAAACTGGACTAAAACTGCGTTTAAAAATATTGACGTTATTCCACCGGGTAACGGCATTATGCATCAAATTAATCTTGAAAAAATGTCGCCGGTTATTCAAAACCGAGATGGCATTGCATTCCCAGATACTTTAGTTGGCACCGACAGCCACACGCCACATGTTGATGCGCTAGGTGTTATTGCTGTGGGTGTAGGCGGGCTTGAAGCTGAAAGCGTTATGCTTGGCCGTGCTTCATATATTCGCTTGCCTGATATTGTTGGTGTTGAGCTAACAGGTAAGCGCCAACCAGGTATTACCGCAACCGATATTGTGTTGGCCATTACTGAATTTTTACGCGAACAACGTGTTGTATCTACTTATTTAGAGTTTTACGGTGAAGGTGCCGATGCGCTTACTCTTGGCGACAGAGCAACCATTTCGAACATGACACCTGAATTTGGCGCAACTGCAGCTATGTTTTATATTGATGATAAAACAATAGATTACTTGCGTTTAACAGGTCGTGAAGAAGAGCAAATTGCCCTTGTAGAAAACTACGCTAAAACAGCAGGCCTTTGGAGCGATAGCTTAAAAACTGCAAAATATGAGCGTGTACTTAAGTTTGATTTATCAAGCGTGGGGCGCAATATTGCGGGTCCATCTAATCCGCACCGCCGTGTATCGACAAGCGATTTAGCTAAAGAGGGTATTTCGGGCGTTGTTGAAAATGAAGAAGGCTTAATGCCAGACGGCGCATGTATTATTGCTGCTATTACTAGCTGTACTAATACCAGTAACCCACGTAATGTAATTGCCGCTGCACTGCTTGCCCGTAACGCAAATGCTAAGGGTTTAATGCGTAAACCTTGGGTTAAAACCTCATTAGCACCGGGCTCAAAAGCGGTGCAATCATACCTTGAAGATGCAAACCTACTAACAGAGCTCGAGCAACTGGGCTTTGGCATTGTTGGTTTTGCGTGTACTACCTGTAATGGTATGAGCGGGGCGCTTGACCCTGTTATTCAAAAAGAAGTAATCGAACGTGATTTATACGCAACGGCTGTACTTTCTGGCAATCGTAACTTTGATGGACGCATTCATCCTTATGCTAAGCAAGCATTTTTAGCGTCACCTCCTTTAGTTGTTGCGTACGCCATTGCAGGTACTATTCGCTTTGATATTGAAAAAGGGGTACTTGGGCAAGATCAACAAGGCAACGACATTACGCTTAAAGATTTATGGCCATCAGATGAAGAGATTGACGCAGTAATTAAGCAAAGCGTTAAGCCAGAGCAATTTAGAAAAGTATACGAGCCTATGTTTAATTTAACCGTAGATTACGGTGAAGATAACGATCCACTCTACGATTGGCGCCCAGAAAGCACCTACATCCGTCGCCCTCCTTATTGGGAAGGTGCACTTGCGGGTGAGCGCACAATGACTGGTATGCGTGCGCTTGCAGTACTTGGCGATAACATTACAACGGATCATTTATCGCCATCAAATGCAATTATGGCAAGTAGTGCTGCTGGCGAATACCTGACCAAAATGAATGTGCCAGAGGAAGACTATAACTCGTACGCAACGCACCGGGGCGATCATTTAACAGCGCAGCGCGCAACATTTGCAAACCCAAAACTACTTAATGAAATGGTGCTTGATGAAAACGGCGACGTTAAGCAAGGTTCTTACGCACGCTTAGAGCCACAAGGCACTAACACACGTATGTGGGAAGCAATCGAAGCCTATATGGAGCGTAAACAACCGCTTATTATTGTAGCCGGTGCCGATTACGGTCAAGGTTCGTCGCGCGATTGGGCTGCAAAAGGCGTAAGACTTGCAGGCGTTGAAGTAATCGCAGCTGAGGGCTTTGAGCGTATTCACCGTACTAACTTAATTGGTATGGGGGTTTTACCGCTTGAGTTTAAAGCAGGCACAACGCGTAAAACCCTAAAGCTGGATGGCAGTGAAACGTACAATGTAACGGGTGATTTAAAACCAGGCGCCACCGTTAATTTAAGTATTACCCTTAAAGATGGTGAAGTGCTTACTGTGCCTATGAAGTGCCGTATAGATACCCAAGAAGAGCTTTCTATTTACGCGGCTGGTGGTGTGTTACAACGCTTTGCTCAAGACTTTTTAGAAGCAACGCAATCTGCATAAGGGCAAACACTATGTTTAAACCGCAAATTAAAGTGCCTGCAACCTATATGCGTGGCGGCACCAGTAAAGGTGTGTTTTTTAATTTAACTGATTTGCCAAAGCCTGCTCAAGTAGCAGGCGAGGCGCGCGATAATTTATTACTGCGTGTTATTGGCAGCCCAGATCCGTACGGCAAACAAACGGATGGAATGGGCGGCGCTACATCAAGCACCAGTAAAACCGTAATCCTAAGTAAAAGTGAGCAAGCCGAGCACGATGTTGATTACTTGTTTGGTCAAGTGGCGATAGATAGACCTTTTGTGGATTGGAGCGGTAACTGCGGCAACTTAACGTCAGCAGTCGGAGCTTTTGCCATTAATAATGGTTTGGTCGATAAAAACCGAGTACCTAATAACGGTGTTGCTATTGTGCGTGTGTGGCAGGCTAATATTAAAAAAAGCATATTAGTGCATGTCTCTATGACCAATGGCGAAGTACAAGAAACCGGCGACTTTGAGCTCGATGGCGTTACATTTGCTGCAGCTGAAGTAAAACTTGAATTTATAGACCCGGCTGATGGCGATGGCGCGTTATTCCCAACAGGTAACGTAGTTGATGACTTAGAAGTACCAGGTGTTGGTACTTTAAAAGCCACGATGATAAATGCAGGTATTCCTACTGTATTTATTAACGCCGCTGATATTGGTTATACCGGCACAGAGCTGCAAGACGATATAAATAACGATGTTGCAGCGCTTAAAAAGCTTGAAACCATTCGTGCTTATGGCGCCGTTAAAATGGGCTTAATCACTAATATTAGTGAAGCACAGGCTCGTCAACATACGCCAAAGGTTGCGTTTGTTGCAGCGCCTTTAGATTACACTGCATCTAGCGGTAAAGTTATTGAGGCTGCCAACATTAACTTACTCGTGCGCGCAATGTCGATGGGTAAACTGCACCACGCCATGATGGGCACAGCCGCTGTAGCTATTGGCACGGCTGCGGCTATTGAGGGCACACTTGTTAATATAGCCGCTGGTGGCGGCGCATTGAGTGAAGTTAACTTTGGTCATCCGTCGGGCACGCTAAAAGTAGGTGCTGAGGCTAAAAATAATGCTGGCAACTGGCTAGTTACCAAAGCAAGTATGAGCCGAAGTGCACGTGTATTAATGGAAGGAGTTGTAAGAGTCCCTTACTAATCACAGGTGAAGTTAAGCGTAACTAAACATTTATTTTAGTTAAGCAAACAAATTTTATAAACGTTTGCTTAGCTAAAGTAAAACCTACTCACACTCGGTAGAAATAATCCTTTTTCATTAATTTTTCGAATTATCGTCTTTTTTCGCTCTCATCCACCGCATTTACTTGAAGAATATAATTAACAAACTAGATTATATGTAATATTCATTTAATAAAGTGAATATATTGTATCAATATGTGCTGGTTCTTTATGAGTGTCTATAGGTTATTGAATAATAGAGATGCTGATAAAGAAGTAGCTCATAGAATAAAGATAAATACTTCTATAAAACGTATAAATATGTAGCATAACTATATAGCTTAATGGTATTTTTAATGTTCTAGTAACAAAAGTTATGATTGTGTACTTTTTTGATGCTTTTTGAATATAAAAGCTTACATAAATCACTATCAACTAAACTAATTTCTGATACTCATTCCAGGCTATCAAGGAGAAATAAATGGTAAAGCGTACGATCAAATTTACACCTATTGCAGCTTCAGTTGCACTTACATTAGGCTTAACAGCATGTGGTTCTGATAACGACAGAAATATTCCTGTTACACCTGTAGAATCTTTCACTGCAACGGGCGATGCACAATTTAACATTGAAGTAACAGGTAAAGCAGTTAAAGGTTCAATGAAAAGTGCAGTAGTAACTGTAATGACTTTAGATGCATCTGGTCAAAGCGTTCCTGTTGCATTTCGCTCAGCTGCTTCAGCAGAGGCTGAGTCTTTTTCTGAAGAAGCACTATCACAAGATGCTGCAGATGCAGCGGTAGAAGCAAGTAAAATTGCCGCTAACCCTGAAGTGCTAACTGATGAAAACGGTCGTTACAGCATCTACCTAGATGATGATTTTACTGGACCTGTTTACATTACTGTTAAAACGTCTGAAGAAGGCGATGATAGCTTTTTACGTTGTGATGCTTACGTAGGTTGTGGCACTTACGATGAAGCGCCAGAAGTTGACGACGAAAATGATGGCGATACTGATATTGAGTTTGGCGAATGGTACAAAACTGACCTAGAGCTTTCTGTTGTTAAGTTTATTCCAGCTGTTGAAGCAGATACATCTGGAGCGAGCGGTGCAGCTGGCGACGATAATGTTATAGGTTCTTATAAAGCTAATGTTACTTTTTTAACATCGTTAGTGGCAGGTCTTCTTCTTGACTCAGGTTCAAGTGTAGATGAAGACGCTATTGCTACAGCTAGCTTAAACACTGTTGTACAAGTAATGGGTCAAGACGCAGCACTTTTACTTTCTGCTATTATTGGCGATTTATCTAACGGCGGCGCTGTAGATTTAAGCAATGTTGATGGCGAAGAAGAACTTACTGACGGTATTTTAGCAATTGCACAGCTTTCATCTTCAATTCAAGGTTTACCTTCAATTGGTGATGTAATGAGCAGCATTAAAGCTGGTATTAAATCAGGCCAGTTTAAAGGTAATACTGACGCTGGCATTGCTGCAATAGCTACAATGTTACAAACAGCAATTACAAATACTGCAAACATTTTTGTTGCTGTAGCAACGGGTGATGAAACTGCAATTGAAAACGCTTTAAAAGCGGCATTCTCTATTAACAACCCTAATGCAACACAAGCACAAATTGATGCGTTTGCCGCTAATTCAGTAGGTATTGCTAAAAAAGCAAAAGCAGCTAAAGACAAAGCTGTTAAAAATGGTGCAGCAACTGATGCCGGCCTTGCAGCCGCTGCAGTAAAAGTTAAAAAAGCACTAGAAGTAATTGGTTGTACTGGTGCAGAGTGTACAGTTGGAGATGATTTTTATACAGCTCTAGCAGCTGCTTTAACAGTAGAAGTTACAGCTTCACAAACTGCACTTACTGCATTAGAAATGGATATTGAAACAGCTCAAAGTTCACTTGCTGATGTTCAAGCAATGGGTGGCGATGCTCTTACAGCTGATAACGCAGCTGCATTTGTAAGCGCTGTAACATTACTGAAAAATGAAGCTGCTACTGCTGGTTTAACAGCTAAAGCGGGTTCTATTTTTGTTAAATCACAAGGTTATGTAACTGCTGCAAAAGCGTTAGTTACTCAAAGCTCTGATTACCAACAGATTCTTGATTCTGCAACGTCTTTACAAACAGATGCAGGTGTTGCTGTAACTGACACCGTTGCATACGACGCTGCATTAGCTGCACTAGTAGCGGAAGCAGAAGCAGCGATTGAAACGTTTGATATTGCTCTTGCTGCAGCAAAACTAGTTGCTGAAGACACTGCAGACGTTGCTGATGAGAAAAAATCAGCAGCAGACACAGCTGAAGCAGCTTCTACAAGCGCACTTGCTAACGCAGAAGGTGCAATGGTAGATACAGCCGCAAACGCAACTGAAGCTCTTGAGCTTGCAATGACTGCTGTTACTGCTGCGTCTGATTTTGCTGCTGCTGTTGATGCACTTGAAATTGCTATTGAGCAAGCACTTGTTGCTGCTAATGCTTACCTAGACCTTGAAGGCGAAGGCGCACAAGCAATGATTGATGCGCTTACAGCTATGCAAACAGCTGCTGAAGCTCAAGGTGAACTAGCTAGCGACCAATTTGTAACAGCTTATAACCTACAACTTGTTGCTGAAGCGGCGGTTGCTAAACTTGAAGTACTAACTTCTGTTAAAGCTACATCAGAGTCATTATCGACTATGACTGTCCTTACTAACACTGGCGGTCAAGCGGTTATCGATGCAGCAGATGTTCTTGCTGACGTAATTGATGAATTAGCTGAAATGGGTAACTCAGGTGAAGGTACTTCTACTCGTCAACCTGATTGGTCATATAACTATGACTTAGATGCGTTAGTTTTAGAATTAGAGAACGAAACTACCGGTGAAATGATCAGTGCTTCAGCTTCATACCAAGGCGAGCAATTAGTTGTTGCTTGGGGCGCTACATTAATGGGTGAAAATGACGCAACTGTTTCACTTGTTACTGCTGATACACAAGCACAAGCACTTGAAGATTGTGTTGATTTTGCTGCAGGCACAATTGATGCTACTCAAATTGATTCATGTTTAATATTCACATTTGACGGTGCAGTAAATGCTGACACAATTGATGATGCTGAAATTATCGATACGCAAGCTTGGAACCACGTTGAAATTATGGACGGTGATTCTGGTTTCACTGGTATGCTAAACCTTACTGCAACTGAAGAATCAGATTCTTCAAGTATTACACTTGAAGGTATGTCTGGCGACTTAGACTTTAAAGTAATGGGTATGGTTGACAGTAGTGGTGATGAAGATGAAAGTACATTAGAAGTTATGGTTAAAGGTGACGCAGCAATGGGTTACACATTATCTCTAACTGGTATGGAATCTACAGGTTACACTGGTGATGTTAAAGCTATGTACAATGGCGAAATGATGTCATTTGGTACTGCTTCTAAAGTTACTAACGGTGTATCTATCACTTACATCGATGGTGATGTAGTGCCTTACACTGATGTTGATTTAATTGATTCATCTAAGTAATATTTAAACTATAAAAGGGGAAAGCAGCGCTTTTCCCTTTTTTTATAGAAAGCGATTAAATTATGAAAAAAAAAATTCTCTTGTTAGGATTTTCAACAGCTTTTATTTCTCCTCTTGCTTCCGCAGATAACCAATTTCAAATATTTACTCATTTTGACGCAGAAATTTATACTGAAGCACAACCAGTACAAGCCTTTGTAGATGATTTTGATGCACCATTAAAATCGGGTGACAGTGCATTTACCTATAATATTTTTGAAGTGGGTGTTGGCTACGGTAATTTTAAAGTGGGTTTACAAAGTCGTTATGACTATGTTCTTAACTTTGATCCTGATACAGCTAAATATACTCATACCGAAAAGAATGATTTAGAGTTTGAAGATAGATTTTATACCTATTACCTCGATGCTAAACAAGCAACGTCTAATGGTGTATTTGTATCTTATGATTTTAAATTTTTAGATAAAAATGCATTAACAATAACACCTAAGCTTTCTGTTTTTGCCAGCTCACACTATCAAGATGCGACAGTAAATGGTGAGATTTTTAGTGATGAAGTTGAAGGTGCTGTAACTGTCGATTACAACTTTTCAAAAGATATTTTATTTAAAGAATTTACACCTTCACAAAAGCCAGAAGGGCTAGGCTATAGCCTAGATATTTTTGCCGATTGGCAAGTAAATGATGAGCTTAAAGTTGGTTTTAGCGTAAAAGATTTGCTCTATAAAACTCAGTACGAAGACAGCGGCTCTGTAAAGGGTCAAACGACTGAAATTCCATTTAGCGAAGATGACAACGGCGATATTATTACTCAGCCAACAGTTTCATTAAAAACATCTGCATTTGGAAATACGGTATCTCATGATTTCGAAATGGAAATGCGACTACAAGCATTTGCCGATTACAGAATAAACGACCGATTTTCGACTCAGTTAACTTTAAAACGTTACGATAAAGACACGTTTAGCCAATTAAAAGGCCGTATTCACTTTTGGGATCATTGGCGAGTACAAGCAGGCTACGAAACAAAAAGCGAAGCATTTTTAGTTGGTATAGAAAACGAATATTTTGGTCTTAATTTACAAACTGATAGCCTAGATTTAGATAAAGCCTATTATGCGAATGTGAATTGGTACGTGAACATTAAGTTTTAAGGAATGAAGATGTTAAAACAAATTATACCTTTAGGGGTCGCTATTGCATTGGCAGGTTGTGGTTCTTCATCAGACAGTGACAGTTCAGAATCTGTTGCAGTGAGTGAAATTGCTACATCTTCTTCTGTGAGTTTTTATGTATCTAATTGGCAATCACCACAGGGCACGCTTAATGTTTTAGATAGCGATGGGGTGGTGCAAGAATCAATTGAAGTCGAAAACATCAATACTGCGAGTGTAAGTGTAACTCCACTTACTTTTAATAGTTTTGAGTTTATACCTAGCGATACAGCTCTACCTTGTCCGCGATTTACAGGGTGTGGCAGAACTGTGCGTGGTGATGTAAATGACTTAAACGCAAACCGGTTAATCGACTACCAAGAATTGACAACCGTTACCCTTAATTACAAAGCGGATGCATTTAGTGCACCGGGTGTAAATAAGGTTTATTTATCGCCATTGAGTAAAGCAATTACAGAAGAAGGCTTTAGTGCTACACAGGCGAGTTTATCAGCCACGCCTTTTTATCATTTAACGCACAGTAATTTAAATGCAAGTGTTGAAGCAGAAATGGTGACAAATGCCTTCACCTACGCGGCAATTTTAGCTGGTGTTGCTGATAGTTCGTTTAGTGTTGAAAGTGCTTTTAATGCATTTACTAACTTGGAGACTGACCAGCAAGCTTGGCAAGATTACAGCGACTTAGCAGCGCAGTATGTTACAGACAACTTATTTAGCGACCAAGGTAATGCTTTGCTGAAAAATGTAGCTGGTCAAGTTAAGCAAACGATTGCAAGTGTAACTACATTTGCAAATTGGCAGGCTCGCTCAGCAGAAGTGCAAAGCTTAGACTCAAGAGAGTTACTTGTTGATACGCGAAATATAATTGGTGTTGCAAGACTTCAAGAAAAAAGCTATTCAGATGAATTAGACGCAAAATTTACTGAGCTTGAAGGTGCGTTTGATGAAGATACACAAAGAACCCTTGATGCACTTAGTAATGCTTTAAACGAAGTTATCACAAATTATTCACCACTAGCTGATGGCTCTACACCATCAGGGCAATATAAGCTTCGTGATTTAGATATTGATTACAACCAATCACCTTATACTTGGGCTATTACTGGCACATATGATGAGTTACCTATAACCATTGATTTATCAATTCCAACTTTCAGAGTAAGTGGTGTATTAGGTAATAAAATCGAAGGTGTAATGAGCGCAACGGTCACAAATGGTACTACGGTATTAAGTGTGGATGTAAGTGAGTTGCTGATTGAGTTTGATGGCATAGATGCTCAAAGTGAATTAAACCCAGAAGCCGATACGGGTATTACACAGGTAACGACCAACGTAATTATCAATAAAGCAGCGGGTAAACTCGAAGGTGATTTATCAGTAAACTTAAATCGTTTTGTTAATTCACTAGGTGAGGAGTCAACCACGTTATCTACTTTTGATTTTAATGGTGATTACGTAAGTGACATTCAAAGCACTGCATTTCATATCACAGCAGTAGAGGCTTCGCCTTTTGTTGGTGAAGATAATGACGATTTAGCATTTACTTTTGAATTAGATTTTCCATTGAGTGGTGCAAGCGATTTTAAATTTGCGTACGTAGGCGATGTGGAAAACTTATCAGAACTTACTTCTACAGATATATTTGTTAGCATACAAAATCGCGCGTTAGATTTACGTATTCGTGATGTTAGTGGCAACATTAATCTAATAGCGAAAGGCGAAAATGGACGTTGGTTAGATGTAAAGCAAAAGGGCCGTAATTACAGTGGCGGTTTATATGTTGGTGATACTAAACTAGCTGATGTTACTGCAGTGCGTGGTATTCCTGGTGTTTTATTTCCAAATGGTGAGTTTGAGTCGTTATTTTAACCATTAGATTAAATAATTAAAAACTCAGCATATGCCTTACAGCTCAGCGCTTTTTGCGATGAGTGAAGTGTTTTTATAACTATTCGAAATCCGGTATTAGTTTTCTAGTATCGGATTTTTTAATGTTTGTTATATTAGTTAAATGCGCCTGAATCGAGGTAGCTGCCAATCCCGAGTGTAAACATCCATAGCCCCCATAAGCTGTGTTCAATAACACACACGACCGTTGAGCGGCTTTGTGCGTAGGTATACGCAAACAGTAAACCGCCCAAAAAGGCTAAGGCTACTGCAATCCAATTTGCATACACAATATGCGCCAGCGCAAATACACTCGCACTGACTACAATACGCACTGCTTTTTTTGGCATGATGCGTTTATAACGATGAAAAAAATACGTTCGGAATATTAATTCTTGAGGAATAACCGACAGTATTGGATACAGCACCAACAGTAAAAGCCAATCATTAAACGAGTTACGGGGAAGGGTAAACCAGTTGCCTTGATGAATAATCCCGTAAAACATGCCTGAGAACAGCGCACCTAAAAAAAAGAAGCTAAACACACGCCTTTTAACAGCAGAAAATTGCCCAAGGCTTGTGAGTCTAAACCGTTTAAAATGGGGATCGCCTAGTAGCAACATACAACACACACTCATAAGTATAATAAGCGCAGGGATAAGCCAATTAGCTAAATGCTCGCGTAATCCAAAACCCAACAAGGGCAGCAATATAAAAATGAGGGTAAATTCAAACCAGCGGTATTGATTAGCGTTCAAGGTCGTCTCAACTTGCTTTTTTTAATAAGCTAACAAGCTAAGACGACACTTTTATGACGAGGGGGCTTACTTTGCTGTTTCCTCTTCATCAGGGAGGTATTTGTACAAGGCAATAATGGTGGCAAAAATGCTTACAAAAGTAATACCCATTAAACCAAACACTTTAAAGTTAACCCAAAAGTCGAGCGAAAAATTGTATGCAATATAAATGTTTAGTGCCGCTATACCAGCAGTTATAACAACCCACATTAGGTTAAGCTTATCCCATAATGGTTCTGGGACAACAATGGCTTGTTTTGTATCATTAGCGTTTTCGAGGATTGAGCTAAGCGCTTTTTTAACGAGATTTTTATTAAGTACATAACGGCTAACAAGTAACGTTAAACTTAAACCTGCATATATCAGTGTTGCTTTCCATTTAATGTATTGCTCATCATGAAGTACCAGCGTTAGCGTACCAAACACGGCAGCAATGCTAAAAAATATCCAATGACGAGTAGGCACATTGCCATGTTTAAAGTAGCTATAAGCAACTTGAATAAGCGTAGTGGCCATTAATAAACCGGTAGCCCAATAAATATCGACGAGTTTAAACACTGCAAAAAACAGTATGAGTGGAATGTATTCAATTAATGCGTGCATATACTACCTAAATTATACAAAAAAGAGTCTAAGGCTTTTTACCACATAAAGCTTAGCAACTACAAGGTTGACTTGTTGCCCTGTAACCCTTAGCCTGCGTGGCTTTATTACCAATTTGGTTTGGTATTTTTCATATCATCATATTCCCACGCTTAACCAACACTGATTTGGCGTGTATTTAGGAGCCTAAAATGAATAAAGCAGAACTCGTTGCTGCCATTGCACACAAAAGTGAATTAACAAAAAAAGATTCTCAAGCGGCACTTTCAAGCTTGCAAAAAGTCATTACTAAATCGCTTTCTGAGGGCGATCAAGTTCAAATTAATGGCTTTGGTACCTTTGCGCTAAGTTATTACCCAGCGCGTACTGGGCGTAACCCACAAACAGGGGCTGCAATTGAAATAGAAGGCGCAAATAAAGCGGTTTTTAAACCAGCTAAGGCGTTAAAAGATCTGCTTTAAATAGCATTACTTAGCTTGGTCGTTGATTGAGCTTTGCGTGGAGTTATTAAACATAAAATTATGGGCTTTGCCCATCACGCCAACAAGTTGTGCGTCTACAAAATAAACATAATGCCGAGCGTTAGTTGTAGGCGTTGAGCTTGCTCACGCGAGAAGCGAAGCTTCTGTATTTAAATCACCGAGTATCAAAGCCGTATTTATATCTCCTCTATGTACATTATTCATAATCTCTAAATAATTTACATGGCATTATAAATCCTACTTAGATTAAATCCTTTATTTTCAATTGCTTGTTATCGGCACGCATCGTGCTTTTTTGATTGTGTATTTTAAATATACCTTTTAAGAAAATAAGGAGATCTCAATGAGTACATTACAAACAAGCACACGTTTACAAGGCAAAAAAATCGCAATTTTAGCCACTGATGGATTTGAGCAAAGTGAGCTTTTATCTCCACGCAGCGCATTACTTGATGCTGGTGCAAACATCGAAATAGTATCAATTAAAGAAGGCCAAATTACTGGCTGGGATGAAGACAAGTGGGGCGATAAAGTAACAGTAGATAAACTAGTTACAAACGCGGATCCTGCTGATTACGACGCGCTTATGCTTCCTGGTGGTTTATTTAATCCAGACAGTTTACGCCAAGATAAAGATGCTAAAGCATTTATTGATGGATTTTTTGGTGCAGAAAAAAACAAACCCGTTGCTGCTATTTGCCACGCACCGTGGTTGTTAGCTGAAATTAATAAATTGCGCGACCGTACCATTACTTCTTTTCCTAGTATTAAAAGCGATTTAATTAATGCAGGTGCTAATTGGGTTGACCAAGAAGTATGTGTAGACCAAGGTTTGGTAACAAGCCGAAGCCCAGCTGATTTAGAAGCATTTAATGCTAAGTTTATTGAAGAGATTTTAGAGGGTAAACACCAAGCTCACTAATTTGCTTTTCAAAAACAAAAAAGGGCATTTAAATGCCCTTTTTTAATGCCTAAATTTACACTTTTTATAATGCGGTTGCCGCTTTCATTTCACTAACAAATGCTTTTAACTGCGTTGTCATTGCGTCTAAATCGTTAAGGTTAGCTTCAATAATTTTAACTACAGCAGAGCCTGAAATAGCACCTGCTGCGCCTGCATTAAGTGCCGCTTTTACATCATCTGGCGTTGAAATACCAAATCCTAAAAGAGCAGGAGCTGCATGGTATTCTTTTAATTTAGTAACAATATTACCCGCTGGCATTTGTGCTTTTGTATCGGTACCGGTAACACCTGCGCGCGATAGTAAATACGTATAACCACGACCGTAAGAGGCGCATTGGCGAAGTGTGTCGTCATCCGCATTAGGTGTTGCTATAAAAATTGGGTCTACACCGTTATCCATTGCCGATTTTCTAAATATTTTAGATTCATGCAGAGGCACGTCAGCCACTAAAATAGAGTCTACACCTACCGCTTTTGCATCTTTATAAAATGCTTCTATGCCGCGCTTAAAAACTAGGTTTGAGTAAAGCAATAATCCAATTGGAATATCGGCGTTATACTCGCGTATCTCTTTAATAACATCAAAGCAATCTTGCGTGTTAATGTGCACATCAAGTGCGCGAATATTAGCTTTTTGAATTACAGGACCATCCGCAATCGGATCAGAAAACGGAATACCAAGCTCAAGTGCATCAGCGCCGCCGTCAATTAGGCTTTTAATAATCGCAACACTTTGCTCTTTACCTGGGTCGCCAATTGTTACAAATGGTACAAACGCACCTTGTTTTTTCTCGTTAAGCGCTGCAAACATTTTGCCGTAACGATCCGTTTTTACTTGGCTCATAGCTGACCTCTTTCAGATAGTACATTGTGAACGTGTGCTAAATCTTTATCGCCACGACCACTTAAATTAATAACTAAAACGCTTTCCTCGGTTTGCTCTTCTGCATACTTAAGTGCATAAGCAAGCGCATGGCTTGATTCAAGCGCCGGAATGATCCCTTCGTTTTTAGCAAGTGATTGAAACGCATCAAGCGCTTCTGTATCTGTGATACCCACGTATTGCGCTCGACCGGTTTCGTGTAAAAATGCGTGCTGAGGACCAACCGCAGGGTAATCAAGACCCGCTGATACAGAGTAAGACTCTTCAATTTGGCCATCGTCGTTTTGCATAATGTACGTGTAAGTACCGTGTAATATACCTTTAGTGCCTTTACAAATTGTTGCACCGTGCTCATTTGTATCAAGCCCTTTCCCAGCAGGCTCAACACCAATTAATTTAACGCCTGGCTCGTCAATAAAGTCGGTGAACATACCAATTGCGTTTGAACCACCACCAACACAGGCAATTACAGCGTCAGGTAAACGACCTTCTGCTTTAAGTACTTGTTGCTTAGCTTCTTCACCAATAACTTTTTGATACTCACGTACAATTGTTGGGAATGGGTGAGGACCAGCAGCTGTGCCTAGTAGGTAGTGCGCGTCTTGATAATTAGCTGACCAGTCACGCAGGGCTTCATTTACTGCATCTTTTAATGTGCCAGAACCCGCTGTTACCGGAATAACCTCTGCGCCCATTAACTTCATTCTAAATACGTTAGGTTGCTGACGTTCAACGTCTTTTGCGCCCATATAAATTCGACATTTTAAACCCAGTAATGCACATGCAAGCGCGGTTGCAACGCCGTGTTGGCCTGCGCCTGTTTCAGCAATTACTTGTTTTTTACCCATGCGCTTAGTAAGTAACGCTTGGCCAAGTACTTGGTTGGTTTTATGTGCGCCGCCGTGTAATAAGTCTTCACGCTTTAGATACAGTTTTACTTTTGGGTTTTTAACTAAATTGCGCGTTAAAGTAAGTGGGGTAGGACGACCCGCATACTCGTTTAATAATTTACTTAGCTCAGCCTGAAACTCAGGATCTTTTTGTGCTTTGTTAAATTCGTTTTCTAACTGCTTAAGCGCAGGGACAAGTAACTCGGGTACAAACATACCGCCAAACTCGCCAAAATAAGCTGGATTTTGCATTTTAACCTCAATAATTTCTGATGCTTGTAAAAGCATTATGTAATTTGTTAGGGCACTTTTTACCCGCAGATTCTTCAACGCCTGAGTTTAAATCAAGGCCTAAGGCACCTTTAAAAAGCGCATCTTTAATATTGTCTGGATTTAAGCCTCCAGCGAGCATAAACGGAGTGGTTGCATCATGAAGCACCGACCAATCAAATGCTTTACCAGTACCGCCAGCTTGTGTATCGCTGTGTGTATCGTAAAGGTGTCGGTCAACGCCATTTACAGGCGTTGGCAATGCATCTTTTATTGCTTGGGCTTTCCAAATCTCGCAGCCGGTAGGTAACTGTGTACGCAACTGAGCGATGTAATCGTCACTTTCTTGACCATGTAATTGAACTGCCGCCAATTTTAGCACACTTGCGTATTGAGCAACTTGATCAATTGGGGCCTCTACAAACACACCCACAAAATTAAGCGGGGCACTTTGGCTAAGCTCTTTTGCGCAATCTAAATCAACATAGCGTGGCGATTTAGGATGAAAAATTAAACCCCCGTAAATAGCACCGTTTTGATATGCCGCTTGTGCATCTTTGGTACGTGTTAAACCACATACTTTATTGTCACCTAAAATAACGCGGCGACATGCTTGCTCTAAATCACGCTCGCCCATAAGTGAGCTGCCAATTAAAAAACCATCGCATAATGGAGCTAAACGTTTTACGTCTTGATGGGTGTAAATACCCGATTCCGAAATAACCACTTTATCAGCCGGAATAAGTTTGCGTAGCTTTTCGGTAGTGGCTAAATCGGTGCTTAAATCGCGTAAATCACGGTTATTAATGCCAATAATTTGTGCATCAAGCGCAAGTGCACGGTGTACTTCTTCTTCATTACTTACTTCGGTTAATACCGACATATTCAGAGAATCGGCAACTGCGTGCAGTGCTTTATAGCTTTCGTCATCGAGTACTGAAAGCATCAGTAATATAGCGTCACCGCCATAAATACGCGCCATATACACTTGGTACTCATCTATAAAAAAGTCTTTACAGATAAGCGGTTGTTCTACTTGGCTGCGCACAAATTCAAGATAGTCAAAACTGCCTTGAAAATATTTAGCATCAGTTAACACGCTCATGCAGGTAGCGTATTTTTTATAAACCGATGTGATTTCGGTTAAATCAAATGGCTCTCTAATTAGCCCTTTTGAAGGCGATGCTTTTTTACACTCTAAAATAAACTGTGTGCCTGGGGCGGCTAATGCTTTGTAAAAACTACGGCTTGTAGGCACTGCAAGGTGTTTAAAGCTTTCAAGCGGGCGTGCGGCTTTACGCTCAATTAGTTCTAATTTTTTATCAGCAACAATTTTGTCTAATACATTAGCCATTACTTACCTCAATAATTGCATTTAGTGTGTTCATGGCTTGCCCTGAACTTAATAATGTTTGTACTTGCTTTGCCCCTTCTTTTAACGTTTCTGCTTTACCTGTTAGGTATAAAAGGGCAGCTACGTTAACCACAATGGCAGCATTATGTGCATCTGTGCCTTTGCCTTGTAAGATTTCAAGGCTAGCATTTGCGTTGTATTGTGGGCCTTCACCAGCGAGTTGTTCAAGTGAATAGTTTGCAAGGTCAAAGTCGCTTGGGTTTAGTGTGTACTGTGTAAGCTCGCCATTATTCAGCTCAACTACCGTTGTTGGACCGTGTAAAGCTATTTCGTCAGTGCCCGAGCCGTGAACAATCATAGCGCGCTTTGTGCCAAGGGTTTTAAGTGTTTGTGCCATTGGCATACATAACGCTTCATTGTACACACCTAACAATTGCACATCAGGTGCTGCTGGGTTAGCAAGCGGGCCTAAAATATTAAAAATAGTGCGTGTTTTAAGCGCTGTACGCACGCCCATCGCATGGCGTACGCCACTGTGATAGTGCGGTGCAAACAAAAAGGTAAAATTGGTTTGCTCAAGGCATTTTGCTGCCTGCTCTGGGCTCATATCTATATTAATGCCCAACGCTTTTAGTAAGTCGGCAGAGCCTGAATTACTCGATACACTGCGATTACCATGTTTTACCATGTTGATGCCGGCAGCAGCGGCAACTATGGCTGCTGTTGTGCTTATATTAATTGTGTTTGAGCCATCGCCGCCAGTGCCACAGCTATCAGCAAGTTGTGTACTGCTGGTAGTAAAAGCAACAGCGTTTTCGCGCATTGAGGCTGCAGCACCTGCTATTTCATCGCTTACTTCGCCTTTAATTTTAAGGCTTATTAGTAGGGCGGTTAGCTCAATCTCGCTCATGTTACCTTGCATTATTTCATCAAACAGTGCTTTGGCGTCTGCGTAGCTTAATGATTGCCCTGTAATTAGTTGTTCAATAGCGTGTTGAACATTTATGGGTTGTTCTGGTTGTGTACTCATAATGTCCTCTATTATTTGGCACGTGTTAAGTAAGCGACACTTTGCTGAAGTAGCATTGCGCCGTTTGGCGTCAGTATTGATTCTGGATGAAATTGATAACCCAATGCGTTGTCATCATGATGATAAATAGCCATTGGGATATCTTTGTACTGGGCAATAACCTTTATATTATCAGGCACTTTTGTTGCCATTAATGAATGGTAACGTGCTACAGGCATTGTATTGCCCATACCATCAAATACAGGATGTTCGCCTAAATTAATAATTGAAGACTTACCATGTACGGTTTCACCCGCGTGACCGATTACTCCGCCATAGCTTTGTGTTAACGCTTGTTGGCCTAAACAAATGCCTAGCATTGGGAAGTGGCCTTTAGAGAGCTCAATAAGCTCCATTAAACAGCCTGCATCGCTTGGTGTGCCAGGACCTGGCGAAAGTACTAATAGCACTTGTCCTTGCTCTTGGCGCATTTTATTAAAAATAACCTCAGCGCTAATGTTGTTTCTGTAAACAACAAGTTCGCAGCCAAGCATCGTAAGCTCATCAACTAAGTTATATGTAAATGAGTCAAAGTTATCTAAAAAATAGATTTTAATAGGATTCGCTTTACTCATTTTATACCGCCTTATACGTAGATTTTATGGCGGTGATAACCGCTTGTGCTTTAGCGCGAGTTTCGTTTGCTTCTGAAATAGGATCTGAGTCAAACACTACACCTGCACCTGCTTGCACGTAGGCTATGTTATTTTTAACAAAAGCAGAGCGAATAACAATACAACTATCCATTGCGCCATCACCGGTTAAGTAACCTACTGCGCCGCCATAACTGCCACGGCGCTTACCTTCTGTTTGACGTACAAGCTCAGCAGCACGTACTTTTGGTGCACCAACAAGGGTGCCCATGTTCATACACGCTTGGTAAGCATGCAGTGCATCAAGTTCTGGTTTTAGTGTGCCAACAACGCGTGAAACTAAATGCATTACCTGTGAATAGCGGTCTACTTTTAATAACTCTTTGGCAAAACGAGTACCTGCAACACTAATGCGGGCTACGTCGTTACGGGCTAAATCGACAAGCATTAAATGCTCGGCGCGCTCTTTTTGATCGTTTCTTAGTTCCAGCTCAATGCGGCTGTCTAAGTCGGGGTTTATTTGCCCATTAGCAAATTTGCCACGTGGGCGAGTGCCAGCAATTGGGTAAACTTCTACTTGCTGATTACTTACGTCGTACTTAAGGGCCGACTCAGGAGACGCGCCAAATAATGCAAAGTCTTCATCGCGCATATAAAACATGTAAGGGCTTGGGTTTTGCTTTTTAAGCTGGCTATACGCATGTAAAGAATCAGGGCAAGGTAGTGAAAATGTACGCGACGGCACTACCTGAAAAATATCGCCATCTACAATGTTCTTTTTAAGCTTAACAACTTGCTCGCAATACGTTTCGTCGCTTATATCAACGCTTACTTCACATTCGCCACTTTGCATATCCGCACTAAATTCTGCAGCGTTATCGCACAGCGTATTTAACCGCTCAAGCTCTTTACCTACTTCAAAGCAGTTAGCGTGTACGTCTGGGCCATTAAATACATTGCCAATGAGTTCGGTTGTTTGCTTTTGATGATCAATAACAACTAAGGTTTCGGCTAAGTAAAATACGTAATCTGGGCAGGTGTTTTCGCCATCAGGTACATCACTTAATTGCTCAAAGTTTGCCACCATATCGTAGGCAAACACACCGCCTAAAAATACCGAAAACGGATTTTCGGTAGTGCTTTGAATGCTGTTAATACAGGTACGAAGAGCGCTGAAGGCGTTATCGGCAACAAGCTTACTTGCTTCGTCTATATCGCTGCTGGTGTCTTGGTAGTTAAGTGTAAGCGTTGTGTCGTTTAATTGTGAATCACAGCTCTTAACATTTGCTTGTAAGTAGCTTAATAATTGCTTGCCGTTATTAGATTGTGCGCTAACAGTTACCGTTTTACCCTTACATACAATGCGCAGGGCGCTATCAACTAAAATTAAACTTTTTACACTGTCTTTAGAATCAATCTCAGCCGATTCAAGCAGTAGTGAGTTAGGCTTATCAAGTGCCGCGTATAATGCAAGAGGGCTACTAATATAGTCGCGTACTTGCGTAATGCTTGTTACTTCGCCTGGTGTGGTAGTTATATGACTAAAAATCAAACCTCATTCCCTCAAAAAATTAAACCCCGCAGTGCTTTTGCAATGCGGGGTTTGAATAACGATATCTAAATTACAAACAGATCATTACCGTCCCGCTATATCAGGCGCCACCACCAACGATGTGTAAGAGTAAGACCGTTATTCATGTTTTTCTGCCTCAAAATTTATTAAATATTTTTAACGTATATGTTTCGTAAAATTTAGTTATAAAAAAACCCGCATAGTTGCGGGTTTTGAATTTTTGCTAGACACGACAATTCATCACCCGAAAATTACGAGTGCCACCACCAAATAGTGTTTAAGTTTGAATTGATCATTATTGTTAATTCTTAATGTGTCTGAAAGTGGCTACAGTAAAACGTATCTTATGCTTTTGTGTCAAGTGTTTATTTAAAACAATTTAGTCAAAAAAGTTGTTATACTTACATAAACACCAGTAACCCTTAATTTTAAGCAGTTTTCTTTTGATAAAATACGATTTACATAGCCATACTACACATTCAGACGGGCGTTTAACGGTTGAAGAATTATTGCATCGCGCTGTTGATAAAAATATTGATGTGTTTGCTATTACCGATCATGACACTGTGGCGGCTATTAAGCCTGCTCAGCAATTTATTGAAGCAGAAAACTTGCCGCTTTCATTAATAACGGGTACCGAAGTGTCTACCAAATGGGAAAGCTTCGAAATTCATATTGTAGGTTTAAATATTGATATTAATAATATTGACCTTACTTCTTTATTATCGGCTCAGCAGCAAAAGCGAGAAGAGCGTGCACTAGAAATTGGCGCACGCCTTGCAAAAAATGGTTTTGATGGCATTTACGAGCAAGCTAAAGAGCTGGCAAAAGACGCGCAAATTACGCGCGCACATTTTGCACGTGCCCTTATTGAGCGCGGTGTAGCTAAAAATTTCCCAGGTGTTTTTAAAAAGTACTTAGGGCGCGGCAAAACAGGCTATGTACCTAGTTGCTGGTGCACCATGCAAACCGCTGTAGAGGCAATACATGCTGCTGGTGGTGTTGCTGTACTTGCGCACCCAAGTAGCTATCAAATGTCAAACAAGTGGCTACGCAAATTATTAGTAAAATTTAAAAGTGTAGGAGGAGACGCAATGGAAGTTGCACAACCTCAACAGGCGCCAAGCGAACGTCAATTTTTAGGTGAACTCAGCCGTGAGTACGAACTACTTTGCTCGCAAGGGTCTGATTTTCATTTTCCGACAAGCTATTTAGAGCTTGGCAAAAATTTATACTTACCGAAAGACTGCCAAGGTGTTTGGCAAGTTTGGGAAGGACAAGAAGGGGCATTAACATGAGTCAATTATTCCATATTCATCCTGATAACCCGCAACCAAGATTGATTAGTCAAGCCGTTGATATTATTAAACAAGGCGGTGTTGTTGTTTACCCAACAGATTCGGGCTATGCCATTGGCTGTAACATTGGTAATAAGCAGGCCAAAGAGCGCATAGAGCGTATTCGTGGTATTGAAAAAAACGATAATTTCACGCTAGTTTGCCGTGATTTATCGGAGCTATCTACTTATGCACGTGTAGATAACCAGCTATTTAGATTAATTAAAAATAATACGCCAGGGCCTTATACCTTTATTTTTAAAGGCACAAAAGAAGTCCCTAAGCGTTTATTAAACGACAAGAAAAAAACCATTGGCATGCGTGTAATTGAACACCCAATTGCTTGTGCGTTACTTGCCGAACTTGGCGAGCCATTAATGTCGTGTTCTTTAATTTTACCCGGGCAGCAGTTTACTGAATCTGATCCGGATGAAATATTAGAGCGATTAGATAAACACGTTGATTTAATTATTCACGGTGGTTATTTGCCAGAGCAAGCAACAACAGTAATCGACTTGTCGGAAGATGAAGTTAAAATATTGCGTGTTGGCTGTGGTGATACAAGCCCGTTTGAGTAATAACAAGTGAGCGAAAGTACTGCTGATACAAAAAGTAGTGAAAAGCCAGTGCAGCAGAAGCTGCCACTGGCTTTTTTGCATGGTAAAGCGGTTGTAGATAAACCAGAAGACTTATATATCCCGCCCGATGCGCTCGAAATAATATTAGAAACCTTTGAAGGCCCGCTCGATTTACTGCTTTATTTAATTAAAAAGCATAAGCTTGATGTGCTCGATCTTTCTATTTTTAGTATTACAGAGCAGTATGTAAGTTATGTTGAAATGATGACCGAGTTTCAACTCGAACTTGCCGGTGAATATTTAGTAATGGCTGCGTTACTTGCACAAATTAAGTCGCGCTTATTACTCCCTGTTCACGAAGAACTTGAAGAGGAAGAAGACCCTCGCGCTGAGCTTATTAAACGCCTGCAAGAATATGAGTTATTTAAAAAAGCCGCCGAAAACCTCGATGATATCCCCCGTGTTGGGCGTGATATTTTTATAGCGCATGCCGCTATGCCAATAAATGAAGACACAAGTCATAACCTCCCTGATATTGAACTTAAAGACTTAATGCTGGCGTTGAGTGATGTTATGGCGCGAGCAAAAACGTTTGAACATCATCAAATTACTGCTGAAGTACTCTCAACCCGAGAGAGAATGAGCCAAATATTACAACAGCTATCGAAAGCAAATTCAGCAGTGGTATTTAATGCGCTTTTTACGCCTGATGAAGGGCGTAGTGGTGTGGTGGTTAGTTTTATAGCCATGCTTGAGCTCATTAAAGAAGGACTTGTTACTTGTTTGCAAGTAAGCCCAGAGAGCTTAATTTATGTCAGCTTGAGCGAGCAATCCACCCTATAAACTTATCTGTTTAATCCTCAACTTTTAAAAACTGACTTTAATTATCAAAGTTCTGTGCGTATATGCACGTAAAGTGTTTGTAAATGTTATTTTCATTTAGGGCTATGCACTATATTGTAACGTCATAGCATTATAGGACTTTACACATGTTTAAAAATACACCTTCATCTTACGGACTTGTCGCCATTATTTTACATTGGCTCATGGCGTTGACTATTTTTGGCCTGTTTGGTTTAGGTTTATATATGGTTGAGCTTACTTATTACGATAGCTGGTATAAAGGCTCGCTCGATTTACATAAAAGTATTGGTATTACGCTTGTGGCCGTATTTTTATTTAGAATTTTATGGCGTGCTTTATCTACACAACCTAAACCATTAGGTGAAAGTAAAGGCATGAACCAATTAGCACATACTGCGCATATTGCTATGTATATTATTTTGGCCGTTATAGTTGTTGCAGGGTATTTAATATCAACCGCAGACGGACGTCCAATAGAAGTGTTTACCTTATTTAACGTATCAGCGCTTGATTTTGCATTTGATGACCAAGCCGATATTGCAGGAAAAGTACATTATTATGGCGCGTGCACATTAATCGGGTTTGCAGTATTGCATGCACTAGGGGCGTTAAAACATCACTTTATCGATAAAGATAAAACCTTAATCAGAATGATCAAACCATTAAAGGATGATTAAAATGAAAAAATTATTAGTAAGCACAGCCGTTTCGGCTGCAATGATGTTATCGGCAACAGCCGCTAATGCAGCTGATTATGTAATTGATACGAAAGGTGGGCACGCATCTGTTAACTTTAAAATTAAACACTTAGGTTACAGCTGGTTATATGGTCGTTTTAATACTTTTGACGGCACATTTAGTTACGATGCTAAAAATCCTGATGCATCAAAAATTATGGTAAATATTGACACCACAAGCCTTGATTCTAACCATGCAGAGCGTGATAAGCACCTACATGGTAAAGATTTTTTAAATGTGGATAAATACCCAAAGGCGACATTTAAAAGCACCAGCATTAAATTTGATGAAGATGGTGAAGAGGCCGACGTAACCGGCGAATTTACGCTGCATGGCGTAACTAAAACTATTACCTTTGAAATAGATAAAGTGGGTGAAGGTAAAGATCCGTGGGGTGGATACCGCGTAGGTTTTGAAGGCGAAACCAGCCTTAAACTTACCGACTACGGTATTGATTACAACTTAGGGCCTGCATCTACTCATGTTGATATTATTTTATCAATAGAAGGCGTTCGTAAGTAATACAGTTATTGAATATAAAAACGCCACTTACTGTGGCGTTTTTTTTGCTTAACAGAAACTCAAATTAAGCGACTTTGAATTTGTTTATTTTGTGCTATTAATACGTGACTTTAATAGAGGCCTTAAATCCTCAGGCAACCAGCGCATAAGTAAATCGTTATAAGCCTGCGTTTTTTTAATAACTTTAAGCTGCTCATTAAGAATAGCGATGTCTTTTGCGCCTTGCTCGTTTTTAGTACAACCAATAAAGCCATAACTGAGCGCTGGAGATTCGGTTAATGGACGCTGCGTTAAGTTTTCTTCAAAGTGCATTGATTTAGCTAAATAGTAATGCTCGCTTGGGTAACCCAGCAAAATATCAATTCGTTTTAGGTTAAGCATATATGTAAGGCTCGCTAGGCTATCGCGTGTGGGTCTAATTACTAAATCAATGTTGGGTGTACTGTTTATTAAAGTATCTATCTCTTGGCCGTAAGAGCGGCTCATAGAAACTCCAAGAGTTAGTTTTTTATCTTGTATTAAATTGAGTAGTGATACTTCTTTAGATTCCGCTATATTTAGCGCTTTGGCGAGCTTTTTATGCATTGCTATTGAAGGCGAGAGGCCCGTTGTTGAGCTTTCGTCTGTGAAATAAATATGCTCTTTTCTGTAATCATTTTTATAAAGCGATAACGCACAAACATTATTTGAAGTATTGGACAGCTCTTGAATTACTTTACCTGAGGGGATAAGCATGCGGTTAAAGGTGATATTAGGAAGTTGTTTTTCAAGTAAAGAAATTATGCTTTCGTCACGGCCTTGGTGTTGATATTGACCATTTAAAATATAATAGGGTGCAAAATCGTGCGCTAGCCAGTTTATGGTTCTAGCATTGCTTATTGAGCTCAGACAGAAAAAAAGTAAGAAAGTTAAAAATATACGGAGCATTACAACAGCTACCAGTAATTATTATTGTAAAACTATTGTAACCAATAAAGGGCTAAAAAGTAAAATGCCAGCAACAAGGCTGGCATAATATCTTATCAATAATTGCAATAATAGAATGGCAATTAAAGTTATATGTTGCTTAGTTAGCTTTTAGCCACTTAACAAACTGGCGTGCATCACTCGCTTTTTGAAATAATGCATTTTTTAAACCTTGTGTATCACTGAAGATTACACGATGTTTGTTTACTGAAATTGATTGCACTGGATGTGCTATTTGGATCATAGACCCGTTATATTTATAAGACATAATAAAACTCACTTTATTCTTGTTATTTATTCTGCGCTATATTTGTATAGCAAATTGCAGTCAATAAATTAACGATGTTGTGTTTAGCTTCATTACAGTGTTGACGATCTTTATGACACTTTTGCGATGATAGTAAAAAATCATCTCGGTATTATTCAAGGGGTTCTCGCCGTACAATAACTTAGCTTTCAAATATACGTTTTGCGGGGCTTACTGGATCAGGGTAAATGGTTAACCGCGGCGGTTTCTTTAAACCAGAGAGGGAAGGTAACTTATATATAAATTGTGTGCAAGCTATTTATTATAAAAATATTTATAATAAATCTTATCAACTGCTTACAAAGCCCATTTTTAGTTACCAAAGGATAAGTATGAATTACCTAATAGTGAGTGATATTTATGGTTTAACCCCTGCTTTAAGTAAGTTATCACAGGCAATTAGTTCAAATTTAGTGATTCTTGACCCATACAATAACAAGATTCAAGCTATTGAAAGTGAACAAGATAGTTATAATAATTTTATACAGCAGTGTGGCCATGACAAATACACGGACAAACTTCTAGAATGCTTTGAGAGTTTAAAAGTGCCGACCACATGTATTGCGTTTAGCGCAGGGGCAAGTGCAGCATGGCGGGCACAGTTATTAACAGGCAATACACACCTTAAAAAGTTAATTGGCTTTTATCCGTCGCAAATTCGTAATTATTTAGCGTTAGATGCAAATGTACCCTGTGAATTCATATTCCCAGAAAGTGAGAGTCACTTTAATGTCGATGAAGTTATTAAAGCTTTAAGCACCAAAGCGGGTGTTAAGTGCTATAAAACCAATTTTTTGCATGGTTTTATGAACGAGTACTCAACCAATTTTAATGCGCAAGGGCTGGTTGAATATAGTAGCTATATAAAACAGAGCAGCCGTTAAAGCGTGTTTAGCTGCTTTTTATTAATATCAGGAAAATCAGTACGGGTATTATATTTTGCATACAGCGTTGTAAAAATGCTGCTGCCGGATAACTTATCTAACTCTTTTATAAAGGTTTTAGCACTAGAACGAGCGGGTCTACAGCATGTTTGATACTGTTTTATTATACCCGCGACAGATAAACCTTGTTTTTGTAGCTTAAGGTCGGCCTGTGCAAAAAAAGCCGCACCCGTCCAATAAACACGTTGCTGGGCGCGTTGTTTCCACATATCGGCAGAGAGCTTATTAAGTGGCTGTGTTTTAGTTTTGGTTTGCAGGCGGGCACGATCAAATCCTGCATTTAAACGTTGTACAAACTGTGGCTGGGTGATTATACCGCTGTCACGCATTATTACGTTTTGCATATAACTGGCAAAACCCTCGCTTAGCCAAAAACCGGAGTAGGGAAGTAGCGGCAAATATAAATGCGAAAGTTCATGGTATAGCGTCCAATCTTTAGTGAATGCATTTAAACTGGCGTAGCGATCTATATGTAGTTCAATCCCATCGGGGTTATTTCGCTTAACTGTAGCCCAAGGTACAGGCTCAAAAGCAAAGTATTGCGGTTTTAAATAAATAGGCAAAGTGGTTTGCTTTAAAGGCCCCAGTGTATTTTGTGTTTTTTCAACACTTTGATTAACCCATGTAGACACCGTATTTTGAGCATTACTTGAGAGCGAGCTAAGGTTATGTATGACTACTTCAGCGGCTAATACGTTAAAAGAGCTGATTGATAGTAGCAGTACAAAAAAGTATTTCATTAAAATGCTCCACTGTAATTTAATAACTGGTACGCCAGGCTTAATATACAAGACCAACTAAATGGATAAATAATCACGCCTAATTCTTTATTTTTTAAAATGATAGTAACTATAAAAGTACAAATACAGACACCTCTAGCTAAGCATGGTTTAATCAATTAATCGTTATTTTAAGTTAGGTTTTAGCCATGACGTATCAGCATATTCAAGTTCCTGAGCACGGCCAAAATATCACTATTGATGCACAAGGACATTGGCAAATACCGTTAGAACCTATCATTGCTTTTATTGATGGCGATGGCGTGGGGCTGGATGTTATGCCGGTGATGCGCCACGTTGTTGATAGTGCAATTGAGCATTGTTATAAAAGTGCACGGAAAATTCATTGGATGCAAGTTTATAATGGCGAGCAGGCCGCAAAGCTGTATGACGGTGACTGGTTTCCACAAGAAACAATTAACGCGGTACGTGCCTGCAAAATTGCCATAAAAGGGCCGTTAACCACACCACTGGGTGGTGGCTTTAGATCGCTTAATGTTGCACTCAGGCAAGAAATGGATTTGTTTGTAAATATGCGAACTATAAAAGGCTTTAGCGCACTTCCTTCTCCTTTAAAAAATCCTTTTTTAACAAACATAACAGTGCTTCGTGATAGCAGCGAAGACGTGTACTCAGGTATTGAGTGGCAAGCAGGGAGTGTAGAAAGCGAAAAAATGCTCGATTTTTTATGTGAGGAAATGGGCGTAACCCGCTTAAGGTTTTCACAAGAATGCGGTATTGGTATTAAAAATATATCTAAAGAAGGCTCTGAGCGACTAATGCGCTTTGCCATTAACTATGCACTTAAAAACGATAGTGAATCATTAACGCTAGTGCATAAAGGCAATGTACTTAAATTTACCGATGGGGCATTTAAGCGTTGGGGGTATGCACTTGCACAAAGCGAATTTAATGCCACTGCACATGAAAATGGGCGTTGGCTGCAAATAGAGCGAGTAAATCAAGCACCTCTAATTATTAAAGAAGTTATAGCCGACAACATGCTGCAGCAATGTTTAATGCACCCAGAGCAATTTGATGTAGTGGTGACGACTAATCAAAATGGTGACTTTTTAGCGGATATGCTGAGCGCACAAGTTGGCGGTGTCGGCATAATGCCTGCTGCAAATTTAAATAACGATGTCGCATTTTTTGAGCCTACACACGGCACGTTTGAACGTATAGCAGGGCAAAACAAAGCAAACCCCAGCAGTAGTATTTTAAGTGCGGTATTAATGCTTAAATTTATGGGATGGGACGAGGCCGCATTACTGATAGAAAATGCGTTAGAGCAAACATTTAAAAGCGGTGAAGTAACCTTTGATTTAGCGCAAGAGCAGAGCGATAACTCAAGTATTCATAACTCGACAACCTTAACTTGTACTGGCTTTGCAAAGAAGGTTATCGAGCACTTTTAAACACATTCATTATTAAGCTGCTGAGGCAGTTTTTACTCTGTGCATGCAAGGGCGGTTGGTTAACTGCGCTGCACGATGGTAAATCTCATGTGCTTGAGGTTCATCGCACTGCGTACCACTAAGCGTATCCATTAACGCAACAACAATAATTGCAGGAACCTGGCAGCAATATTCGTCTAAAACGGCTTCTGTCGTTTGTGCATCAACATGGCAAAGTGGGTGGTTTTTAAGTTGGTATGCGTTTAGCAATGTATCCACTTCTAACACATCATTTGGTTGGTGCTTTGTTTTACGGCATTTACAACCAAACTCATCAACTAAAGTAGCTAATGCTTGGTAAGTTTCAGTGGTGTTAGTTTTTACGCATAACTGCTCTTCAATAAACTGATGTAAGTTAGCATCAATAAATAACCCGTCTTGTTGTGTGAAGCTTGATGTTGTCATAATTATTACTCTTAGTTTGTTGGCTTAACTTCACTCTAGCGCTAAGTGTATTATTAATGAAATTGTTGTTTTCAATAACTGACATTGATTTCATCAATAGTAAGTTTTAAAACTAAATAAAAAATAGAAAACATACCTAAATTATACTAATTAATTTGGTGCAGAGAGGTAAAAACGTGCACAAAACTGGAACAAGGGGATTAGTTGATGAGTTAAGGTGGATGCTTAGTTAATTGTTTTTATTGAATTTTAATTGTTTTATGAAGTTGGTACTAAGCTTGCTAATCATACACTGTAGGTAGACTCCTATATCGACGATTTCCAAAAGCGCCATGGTATTTTCCCAAAGTTGAATACCACGGCGCTTTTTTATTTTGAGCATTTATTTTATTTAGTCGTTACAGTAGCAATAACAATAGTAATGTTAAATTTTAATAAAGTAGGGAATAGCCACTAAAATAGCGCCTACAATCAACAGCATGCTCACACTGCTCATAAAATACGGAAATACCAATAGCGATAAACCAATGCAAAGTGGCACTACGGCTTTTTTTCTTCGCCCGTAAGTAAGGTAGCCAATACCAATGCCGCCAAACAAAACACTCCACGCAATTATTGATGCACTCTCCATTTTTACTCCATTTGAAGTTATTGTCTAAAACCGAGCTTGTTTGAAACTCATAGCACAGCATATCTGTATTTAACTTATCTATCTGCAATCGTTTTAGCAAACGCTAATAACTCACGCCTTAACCATTGGTGCGCCGTTGCATGGTGCAGCAGTGGGCTCCATATCATTTTTACTTCAATAGGCACTATTTGAAATGGTACAGGGCTGATTACCAAATCAGTATGAGAGGTTAATAACTTAGCTTGCCTGCGCGGTAGGGTGGCAATAAGTTGCTCTGATTGGCAAAGCAGGCTTGCGACCATGTAGTGGCGAGTAAAAACACGTATTTTACGGGTTTGTTCTAGTTGCCAAAGCGCTTCATCTACCCAGCCTAATTTTTGCTTTCCTGATTTATTAGTAACAGCGGCTTCAGGCCCCCAGCCGGCACGATTTACCCAAATATGCTCTTTTTTTAAGTAGTCGTCTAACCCTGATTGTTGTAAAAATGTATTTTTAGGATGGGTTAAACAACAGTAATTATCGCGCCATACACTGGCTTGATGAAACGAGCGTGGCAAACCATTAAAGCGATTTATTGCTAAATCTATAGTGCCTTTTTCCATGTCTTGCAGGTTTATGTCGCTTGGACTTAATACATCAAAATTAATACCGGGATTTTTACTAAGCTGCGCAGTTATAAAAGGGGCTATTAAGGTCGACTCTATGTAGTCATTTGCCATTATTCTAAAGGTAACTTCAGCGGTTGCAGGGTTAAATTGCTCACTAGGCTGCGTAATAGCTTCGGCCATTTTTAAGAGCGCCTCAACTTCAGGCTTTAACGCAAGTGCCTTTGCCGTTGGCGTCATAGAGCCTGCGGCACGCACAAGTAGCGGGTCGTCAAATAAATCGCGCAAACGTTTTAATGCGTTACTCATAGCCGGTTGCGTAAGCGCGAGTTTATTTGCAGCTTTCGACACACTTTTTTCATCTATTAACACATTTAAATAAACGAGAAGGTTAAGATCGACATTTCTTATATTCATATGGGCGTGTTGGCCTTTCAGGGTTGAAATTTGTTCAATCTAGGGGCGATTTAATCGCGGCGCGAGGTTTGCCACCTAGTGGGCTAAGTAAAAATCGAGCAACAAAGAGTTAATCGTCCCTAGAAAGAACCCTATGGGCAGTGTGTATTTGGCCTTTATGCAGCGTTAAAGTACATTTATGGGGAGCCACCACACTACATGTACTTTGCCTTGCTTATAAACCAAATACACGGCTGCAAAATTAACCTCGAAAGGTCAATACGCCCAATAAATTCTATTTATATGGTTTATTAATTATCTAAATTAAAGCCTGCTTGCTAAGGTGTAAACAATTAATAAAAATAACCGCCATAACTGGCATCAATATAAGTGCTGTATTTATGCAAAATAGGCTAACACATCAATCTAATAATACGCTGCAAAACGTTATTGCCAGTAAGCTTGCACGATCTGTTTTTGCTGGATTTGAGGCGATGTTTTCGCAATTTTTAAATATTACACTGGGTGCACAAAGCCGTTTTGAACAACGACAGTACCATAGTGTGCAAAGTGCTATGCGTGAACGTTTACAAGTGTATGAGCGCGAAGTGAAAAACGTGAGTGAAGCCGTGAGAGTTATTGCTTATGCTGAGCTTACTTGCCCGCAAACGTGGCAGTTAGCTAAAAATATTTACGGCGATATGGTACAAAATCACGAAAACAAACCTATTGCGCATACTTTTTTTAATTCAACGTTTGGCGCAATTTGGGACGATAAAAAAATTCGTACTGTGCATTTGTTTGTATTAAAAGCAAAGTATCGTAGTGAGCCACGCTCTTATGAAAGCTTAGTGAGCAGGGTATCGCTAAATAATGGGTTTAATAACGCCGTTAAAACGCTTATCACTAATCAAGTATTTAGAGTGCCGTTTAGTCATTTAGAACTTGATGTAGCCACATTACAAAGTACGTTAATGCAAGGCGCTAAGCAGCAATGCAAACAGGTGTACGAACTTATAAATTTAAACGACGGTTATATTGAATACGCCAACTCATTATTTTTTAGAAACAAAGCCTGTTATTTAATTGGGCGCTGCATTGCTAAAAATGGCGACAATATGCCTTTTGCTATCGCTATTTTAAATACCGATGAGGGACTAAAGCTTGATGCTGTAATGATGGGCGCCGATCAATTAAGTTTATTATTTGGCTTTGCACGCACCTATTTTATGGTTGATACCGATAAGCCCGCTCGTTATGTAGATTACTTAAGTGTGTTAATGCCACACAAACAACGCTTTGAGTTATTTAACGCCATTGGTTTTATAAAGCACGCCAAAACTGAGTTTTATCGGTATAAGGTCGATACGACTAAAAATAGCCCAGCCAACTTCAAGTATGTCACAGCACCAGGGACGCCAGGTATGGTAATGCTGGTATTTACTATTGAAGGGCTAGATTACGTTTATAAAGTAATTAAAGACAAATTTAGTGCGCCAAAAACAGCCACCAAAGCACAAGTGATAGACAAGTATAACTTTGTAAAACAAGCCGATAGGGTTGGGCGTTTGGTAGACACACACGAATTTAGATATTTAGCGTTTGATTTAAGCCGTTTTAGTGATGAATTGCTTGAGCAGATGAAAAACCAAATTGGTAGCAGTATGGTTATATCGGGTAAGGCACTCATTTTAAAGCACGTTTATGTTGAGCGTAAAATGACCCCGCTTAATTTATATATTAACCAATGCGATAACAAAATCTTAGAGAGCGTGATGCATGACTACGGTAAAGCAATTAAAGAGTTAGCGGGCGCTAATATATTTCCGGGCGACATGCTAATGAAAAACTTTGGCGTAACGCGATGGGGGCGAGTGGTGTTTTACGATTTTGACGAAATTTGCCCACTAACCGATTGCAACTTTAGAGACGTTCCACAAACCCAAAATGCACTCGAAGAGCTAAGTAGTAACTCGTATTTTGATATAGCTGAAAACGATATATTTCCGAGCCAATTTAAGGTGTTTTTTAGTGCCAACGATATTGCGTTTAACTATTTTAATAATGAGCACAGTAACTTGTTTTTAGCGACGTTCTGGCAGGATTGTCAGCAACAAGTTCATAATGGTTATCTACCCGATGTTTATCCTTATAAACAAAGTTGGCGCTTTTGAGGTTGTTTGAATCTGTGTTCATCCCCATCTATATGTTATTACAGTTTTTAAACTTGGAGCAACAATGAAATATATTTCTCATGAAGATGGCAATCTTGCATTTAGTGAAACCGAAAAGCCGGTTTTAAAGAGCCATGAGGTACTTGTTAAAGTTGCAGCAATAGGTGTAAACCGTGCAGACAGTATGCAGCGCCAAGGTAAATACCCGGCCCCTGCGGGAGATAGCCCGATTTTAGGTTTAGAATGTGCGGGTACAGTTACTGAGCTTGGAAAAGATGTAGATAAAAGCTGGCTAAACAAGCGTATTTTTACATTGTGCTCTGGTGGTGCTTATAGCGAATATGTAGCAGTTGATGCAAAACAGCTTATGGAATTACCCGATGATGTAACAATGGCTGAGGGCGCCGCAATAAGCGAAGTGTATTTAACGGCATTTGGCGCGTTATTTGAGCTTGGTAAATTACAAAAAGGGCAAACAGCGCTTATTCATGCAGGTGCTAGTGGCGTGGGCGGTGCAGCAATTCAAATGGCTAAAAGCGCAGGTGCTACCGTAGTTATTACCGCTGGTACGGATGATAAATGCCAACACGCAAAAGAACTCGGTGCCGATCATGCAATTAACTACAAAACCACCGACTTTGTAGAATATATGAAAGCAAATGAGTTAACAGCAAATGCAATTGTAGATCCTGTTTCGGGGAGTTACTTAAATAAAAATGCCGCTATTGCAGCCATGGATTGCCAAATTGTAATGCTTGCATTTTTAGATGGACGTTTTGCAGAGGTTGATTTTGCCGCGCTTTTACAAAAGCGTATTTCGTTTCATGCCTCAACGCTTAGAAATCGTAGTATTGAGTTTAAACGTCAGGTGCGCGACGACTTTGTAGCGCGTTTTTACAACGATATTGCCACTAAAAAGTACGACTTTAACTTGTATAAAACATTGCCTTGGAGCGACGCAAACGAAGCCCATGCTATTTTAGAGCGTAATGAAAACGCAGGAAAAGTGGTTTTACTTGTAGAGTAACTCTTTAATTTTAGGGTTTAGCCCATATACTAAGCCCTATAAAAAACACTTAAGGTTTAATAATGAATCCAATACTAGCAATACTTAAAGAGCACAATGTAAGCGACGAAAAAGTAAAAGCATTGTTTGAAGCGTTTACTCAAAACCCAATGATGGCAATGGCGCTTGTTCAAGAGCTTGGTATTCCGCCAGAAAAGCTACAGCAACTAATGGCAGTCGTGATGACTCAACCGCATCTTATTAAAGAAGCGACTGACGAACTTGGTTTAGATTTTGAAAAAGTAAAAGAAGCGAAAGAAAAACTAAATCAATAATTTGTTATGTCATGAAACAAAAATAAATAAAAAAGCATAAGTATTTACTTATGCTTTTTTAGTTGGCTTATTCTTTTATGACTACTCTTTTGGAAGTAGTACTGTGTCGATAACATGAATTACGCCGTTGCTTGCTTTTACATCAGCTTTTACAACTTTAGCGTCATTTATCATTACGCCCATGCTGTCGGCTTTAACCATAACTGATTGGCCTTGTAGTGTTTTCGCACTATCTACCTTCATTACATCGGCTGCCATCACTTTTCCAGACACTACGTGATAAGTTAATACCGCCGTTAGCTTATCTTTGTTTTCAGGCTTGAGTAACATTTCTACAGTGCCTTCAGGTAATTTAGAAAATGCAGCATCTGTTGGTGCAAAAATAGTAAAGGGTCCTTTACCTTGCAGTGTATCAACTAAACCTGCGGCTTTAACAGCAGCAACAAGAGTAGTGAACGAACCATTTTCAACGGCTACTTCAACAACGTCTTTTTTCATACCATGATGATCAGCATAAGCCATTGTAGTAAATCCAAGGCTTGCAGTTGTAAACAATAATGCAGTAGTAATTTTCTTAAACATTTTATTTTTCCTTTAAGTTAATACCCGTTGGTTTCGTTAAATGTTACGACGCTCTAAATTTAATCGATCAATTAAAATTAGTAGTCAACATGTTTTGTTACATCATTGATTGAACTGCAGCTAAATAGCAAAGTCATATAAACAGTTACTTAATTAAAGACTTGTTCAATTGAAGGGAATAGGCATGAAATTAGTTTATAAGTTTTGGAAAAACAACCGCTCTCTTATCGTATTTATTGCACTAATGAGCGTATTTAGAAGCGCTGTAGCCGATTGGTACGAAGTGCCAACAGGCTCTATGAAGCCAACAATTCAAGAAGGTGACAGAATACTTACCGATAAAATGGCCTACGATATTCGTGTCCCATTTACGCATATAAAACTACTTAAACTAGCGGACCCACAAACCGGTGATATTATTGTTTTTGACTCACAAGCTGCCGATAACCGTTTAATTAAACGTGTAATTGGTGTGCCAGGAGACACCGTTGCGCTTGAAAATAATGAGCTCATTATTAATGGTAAAAAACTTAATTATGCAGATCAGCAAAGCAACATAGACTCGCTTGATAAAATCGAAGATTTAAACGGGTTAGCGCATTCGATAAGAGTGGCAAATATTCCTTCACGTTTATCGGGCTTTGACGCAATTACAATTCCTGATGATTATTATTTAGCAATGGGCGATAACCGCGACAATAGCGCTGACTCGCGTGTAATAGGTTTAATTCCGCGTAATGAGTTATTAGGAAAAGCAGAGCGCGTTATAGTGTCTCTTGATTACGATAACTATTACTTACCAAGAAAAGACCGCGTATTGAAAAAGCTCAATTAAATAAGATAATTAATTTTAGAGTTAAAATATAACTGCCTATTTAGGCAGTTTACTTATATATTTTTTTACAAGCTTGGTAAGAACACTACGCTCTTGTTCGGTATTTAATATACGACTAAACATTACTTTAGCCCATAAAAAAACCGCTGACATATCAGCGGTTTTTTTATTGTATGAATAATATTACATTACGCGCATACCAGGCTCTGAGCCGTCATCTGGGTTAAGAATATAAATTTCTTTTCCGCCAGGGCCTGCTGCCAATACCATGCCTTCAGACATACCAAAGCGCATTTTACGAGGCTTAAGGTTAGCAACCATAACGGTTAGCTTGCCTTCGATATCCTCAGGTGCATAAGCCGATTTAATACCCGCAAACACTTGGCGAGTTTCGCCGCCTAAATCAAGTGTTAGCTTAAGTAGTTTATCTGCGCCTTCTACGTGCTCTGCTTTAGCAATTTTAGCTACGCGTAGGTCTACTTTTGCAAAATCATCGAACTCAATCTCGTCGCTAATTGGCTCTTTTGCAAGTGGGCTGTTAGGGTCAATTGTTACTTTTGGTGCTAAGCTTTCTTTAGATTCTTCAACCATTTTGTTCACTTTATCCATTTCAACACGTTGCATTAACGGTTTAAATTTATTGATAGGGTGGCTTACTAGTGCATTTTGAACGCCGTCCCATGCAAGGTCGTCATTTAAAAACGCTTGTACGTTGTCTGCCATTCCTGGTAGCACGGGTTTTAAGTAAGTAATTAAAACGCGGAACAAGTTAAGACCAAGAGAACACACTTCGTGTGCTTCTTGTTGCTTAGTTTCGTCTTTAATTAATACCCAAGGCGCTGCGCCATCAATAAATTGGTTTGCTTTGTCGGCAAGCGCCATTATTTCGCGAATTGCGCGGCTGTAATCGCGGTTCTCGTAGTGTGTTGTAATGCTCGGTGCAGCAGCTTGAAACTCTGCTAACAGCTCTGGTTGCATAATAGTGTTGCTTAGCTTGCCATCAAACTTTTTAGTAATAAAGCCAGCACAACGGCTCGCTATGTTGACTACTTTACCTACTAGGTCTGAATTTACGCGCTGTGCAAAGTCTTCTAGGTTTAAATCCAGATCAACAATACCGCTGCTTAATTTTGCTGCGTAGTAGTAACGTAAGTATTCTGGGTTTAAGTTATCTAAATAAGTACGCGCTTTAATAAACGTACCCTTTGATTTAGACATTTTTTCGCCATTCACAGTTACAAAACCATGAGCGAATACGTTAGTTGGCTTTCTAAAATTAGCGCCTTCTAGCATTGCTGGCCAAAATAAGCTGTGGAAGTAGATAATGTCTTTACCAATAAAGTGATAAAGCTCTGCGTCTGAACCTTCAGCCCAAAACGCATCAAAGTCGAGGCCTTTTTCGTCACATAGGTTTTTAAAACTCGCCATGTAACCAATAGGTGCATCTAACCAAACGTAAAAATATTTGCCTGGTGCATTTGGGATTTCAAAACCAAAATAAGGTGCGTCACGGCTAATATCCCACTGTTGCAAGCCATCGGTAAACCATTCGTCTAGCTTGTTAGCCATTTCTTGTTGAATAGTTCCCGAGTGTAACCACTCTTTTAGCATGCCTTCAAATGCTGGCAGGTCAAAAAAGTAATGCTCAGAATCTTTAAGTACAGGCTCAGCACCTGACATTACAGAACGCGGGTTAATAAGTTCGGTAGGGCTGTATGTAGCACCACACGAATCACAGCTATCGCCGTTTTGGTTTTCAGACTTACACGTCGGGCAAGTACCTGTTACAAAGCGGTCTGGTAAGAAAATACCTTTTTCAGGATCAAATAATTGCGAAATAGTGTGCTTTTTAATATGACCGGCATCGTTTAGGCGGTTATAAATAAGTTCGCTTAATTCTTTGTTTTCTTGGCTGTGGGTGCTGTGGTAGTTATCAAATTTGATATTAAAGTCAGCAAAGTCGCGTTGGCGCTCTATGCTCACTTGTTTTACCATTTCTTCAGGCGTGATCCCTTGCTTTTGCGCATTAAGCATAATTGGCGTGCCGTGGGCATCGTCTGCGCAAACATAATAAGCTTCGTGGCCTTGTAGTTTTTGAAAACGTGACCAAATATCAGTTTGAATATATTCCAATAAATGACCTAGGTGAGTAGGGCCATTTGCATAAGGTAATGCGCTGGTAATCAGGATCTTTCGCTGCGTCATAATCATTCCGAATTGAGGATAAAACGCCGTTTTTATTATACAAACGGCAATTATCATTAATTTATCTACAAGCTATCTGCTTAGAGTGCGCACAGCTTATGGATTTTTATTAATTGACTGGTGTTAATGCCCTGAATGTTACATAATTCCGTGGCACTTTTCATCAAAGAAACGCTATTTAATTGCTATGTTTGGACTGTCGAAACTATTCTCTTCTAAATCGGTGCAAAAACAACCGATTATAACTGCCTTAGCGGCATATCGTAGTGCGGCTTTTGCCGTCGGTATTGCCGAAAGCTTCATTGATACTATTACTCAAAATGACGATAAATCACTACACATTAAATTAACTCTGCCATTTGCTGGGCAATCAGAAATGCCTTTAGTTGAGCAACACGTAAGTGAAAGCTTAAATGTGCCTGTAACAATTAGCGCCAAGGTTATCATTAAAGAGGCGGCTAAGTTTAAAGCGATTAAACATATTGTACTTATTGCCTCAGGCAAAGGTGGGGTAGGTAAGTCGACTACTGCTGTTAACTTGGCAGGCGCGCTTAAAAATGAAGGCGCAAAGGTGGGTATTTTAGATGCTGACATTTATGGCCCATCTATCCCAATGCTTTTAGGATTAGTGGGCGCAGAGCCCGTCACTAAAGATAACAAACAGCTACAGCCTTTTGATGCAAATGGCATTAAAGCGCAGTCAATTGGCTTTTTAGTTCCAAGCGATGATGCCACGGTATGGCGTGGACCAATGGCGTCAGGCGCACTGAGCCAGTTACTTAACGAAACCGATTGGGGCGAGCTTGACTATTTAATTGTTGATATGCCACCGGGCACCGGTGATATTCAGCTTACAATGAGCCAAAAAGTACCCGCTAGCGGCACTGTTATTGTCACTACACCGCAAGATTTAGCGCTAGCCGATGCGCAAAAAGGCATTGCTATGTTTAATAAAGTAAACGTACCGGTGCTTGGCTTAATAGAAAATATGAGCCACTACATTTGCACTCACTGTGGTGAAGCTAACCACGTTTTTGGTAAAGACGGTGCACAAAAACTGGCGCATAAGCACGGCGTGCCTGTACTTAGCCATATTCCACTTGCAATAGATATACGCGAGTATTCTGAGCAAGGTAAACTTATTGCAAGCGATAAGGACGCTACAATAAGCAAAACATACAGCGCAGCAGCAAGGCTAATAGCCAGCACGCTTTATTATCAACAGCATCACAATGCAATTGAAATTGTGATTACGGAAGATTAATAAATAATGAGACTTTCAGACACACATATTAAAGAATACTTAAGCGATGGCCGCATTGTTATTGAGCCTGCGCCAACGAGCGAGATGATTTCAGGCGTGACTGCCGATTTACGTTTGGGAAATAAATTTAGAACGTTTAATGCGCATAACGCCGCATACGTCGATTTAAGTGGTCCAAAAGATCAGCTAAATAAGGCCATGGAATCGATCATGAGTGAAGAAATAGTGCTTGATGAAGGTGAAGCATTCTTTTTACACCCAGGTGAACTTGCACTAGCTATTACCCATGAAAAAGTAACTCTACCAGCAGATATAGTAGGTTGGTTAGATGGACGCTCATCGCTTGCGCGTTTGGGTTTAATGGTGCATGTAACCGCGCATCGAATAGACCCAGGCTGGAGCGGCAATATTGTTTTAGAGTTTTACAACTCAGGTAAATTACCACTGGCACTACGCCCACTGATGAAAATTGGTGCTATGAGCTTTGAAATGTTATCGGGCCCGTGTGAAAACCCATACAATATTCGTAAAGATGCAAAATATAAAGATCAAAGCAGCGCAGTAGCAAGTCGTATTAGTGACGATAAATAATCACCAAATATAGGCATTACTCGTCCATTTTATGAAGCGCATAACCCAGTAGTTCAAAGTACTGGTTAAGCGCTTCATTTGCTTTATTAATATGCTCACTATTTGGGTATATTAAATTACTACTTTTTAAGCCTCCCACCAAAAAGCTATTTTTTATATATGTGTGGCCTTCAATACAGGCTTCAAAACACCGTGCTGCAAGCTCTTCGGGCATGCTCATATAATTCATATTGTGGGCTTTATCGTGTTCTATACACGTTTGTACAAAGTTATTTGCATCAATACCATCTTCATCTAAAAACACATGTTTATAAAAACTGTTCAAAGCATTATTAAGTGGATGCGATAAATTAGGCGTGTTTGAAAGCCACAATTTTGAGGCAAAGCCAAACCGGGGTTTTGCTGCAAATAAATGCTCGCTTATATGATGGTCAAACGCATGGAACCATTCGTGAGCAAGTGCACCACCGCCTGCATTTTTTGCAAGAGCAAGTGTTTGAGAGGCTGCATTATAATGCGCTTGCACGCCTTTTTGACCACCATGGCCAAATGCAAAGTTAAGCTTCCCGCGCAGGCCAATAGCTTTGGGCGGTAAATGCAGTATTTGCGCAAGGTCGGCCAGTGCATCGTAAATTAAATTGGCGCTAATGTAGCGCTCTTCTTTAGTTACCCATTTACCAACGACCATTGACCTAAAGCCGAAGGTATCTCTTATATCGCTAAAGTCGACTTGGTCGTCAAAGCGATAGTCGGGTCCTTGGCGAGTAAAGCCACGTTTTAGTCTGTTAGGGTAGTTACGCATTGCAAGTTTCATATAGTAACGAATTTAATCTAAGTAACGTGCTTTTACGTGCTCAGGCATGTGTTGGGTTTGTTTTTGTATTAATTCATTTAGCGCATTATAAAGTGGTGCGGGATTTAGCTGCTCTATTAAAAACAAACTATGCGCTACAGCTTCAAGTGTGGATAGGCTGTCGGCCCGAGGAGCTTTACGAATAGCATAACGATTTTTAGGTAGCTGTTTAAAACTGACCGTTTTAAATTGATTTAGTAATGTGGTGAGCTGCAAAATTTTGTAGACTTTTTTCCATGTACCATCAACCACGATTAAATGGGTGATGTTTTTTACATTTGGCTGCTCAGTGATATCGTCTAAATTTACAGCGTGTTCGTTAGGGTAGAGTAAAACAGTTGAGCTTACTGGCAGTGTTTTTAGTATGGAAAAGTCATCATTATTTTCGCCTTTGATTATTTGGCAATCAGTTAGGCATAAATTGAGTAGTTTAGCGGTATTTTTTGCTATTTTTTCTTCACTCGGGTGCTGTAGAATAATAACCGTAACTTTGTTGTTTATATTTGTAATTGCGTTGCAAATACAGGTGTTTATTGAAAAGTTACAATGATTACAAAGTGTGCGTGCCATTTAATAAACTTTTTGTTGCCAGTATGTTCCTCGCAATTATACATTTATAAGGTAATTAAGTTGGTTTTTTTTACGCATCAATATAAAGTAGTACTATTAAACTGTAACTTACATGGATTGTTTTAAGGGCTTAAAATATGACAGAAATAAATATTGATACATCAGCATTAGAGAGTATGGAATCGTTATTGGGTGAGCAGTTTGCTGATACACTTGATTTTTGCTGCTCAGAGTTTGAACGTTTAGGCTCAGAAGTGTTAGCAACCATTGGTAAAGATAAAGAAGCAGCTATTCGCCACTCCCATAGCTTAAAATCGAATGCGGCGCAGTTTGGTGCTTCAAGCCTTGCTGAAGTATCGCGTGTTATTGAACAAAATTTAAACCTAGATAACTTAGCTGAAGCTATCGACGCATCTAATAGCTTAATGGCTCAAGTAACAGGCTCTCAAGCTAAGCTAAATGAATGGTTAGCATCTCGTTAATTATTGAAGCTGAAACGTGAATTTATTTCAGTATTAAGCACCTAAATTGACTGGCATTTTACGCCTTTACTAGGTTAGTCTAAAGATTCACTAGGGCGTGTTGATCTTTCGGGATTGAATTTGCAACGAGTGTCTGGTTTTTAGGTTAGGCAGAGCCTATGCAGTGTGGTTTTTCCACATAAATAGGCGATAACAACACATAAAATCCAAACACGCATTGCCCAGAGGGTTCTTCCTAGGGGCTATTTTCTCTTTGTTACTCAATTTTTACTTAGCCCACTAGGTTACAAATCTCGCGCCGCGATTAAATCGCCCCTAGGTTGAACAAATTTAATCCATAAAGTCAATACGCCCTAAAGAGGTAAAAATGTCTGATATTAAAAAGAGTCACAAATTAGAAGGTGTATGTTATGACATTCGTGGGCCGGTTTTAGCACAAGCTAAAAAAATGGAAGACGAAGGTCAAAAAGTATTAAAATTGAATATAGGTAATCCGGCTGCTTTTGGTTTTGATATGCCAGAAGATATGCACCGCGATATTATCCGCAACTTATATTCAGCCCAAGGTTACTGTGACTCTAAAGGCCTCTATTCAGCCCGCGTGGCTATTTATCAGCACTATCAACAACGTGGATTACATAATTTAGATGTAGATAGCATATATATTGGTAATGGCGTAAGCGAACTTATTCAGATGATCACCCAAGCGCTATTAAATAATGGCGATGAAGTGCTTATTCCAGCTCCAGATTATCCACTTTGGACTGCTTCTGTAACATTATCGGGTGGTAATCCGGTGCATTATTTATGTGATGAAGAGCAAGATTGGTTTCCGGATATTGCCGATATAAAAAGCAAAATAACGTCTAAAACTAAAGCTTTGGTATTAATTAATCCTAATAATCCGACAGGTGCGGTTTACAGTGACGATTTGTTAATGCAATTAATTGATATAGCGCGTGAACATAAACTGCTGTTATTGAGCGATGAGATTTACGAAAAGATTTTATACGATGGTATAACGCATACTTCAATCGGCTCACTGTGTGATGATGTACCAATCATTACTTTTAATGGTTTAGCAAAAACCTACCGTGCAGCGGGGCTAAGAATGGGGTGGATGGTTCTAAGCGGTCGTACCTCGGTAATGGATGATTTACGCAAAGGTCTTGAAATACTTTCATCTATGCGTTTGTGCGCAAATGTACCTGCGCAATATGCAATTCAACAAGCGTTGGGCGGCGTGCAATCAATTGATAATTTAATTAACCCAGGTGGGCGCTTATACGAGCAGCGCGATATTGCATGGCGCGGGTTAAACGCTATTGAAGGTATTAGTTGTAAAAAACCAAAAGGCGCGCTCTATGCGTTTGCCAAAGTAGATACAGCACTTTTTAACGTTAAAGATGATGAAAAGATGATGTACGATTTGCTAAAAGCCGAAAAAATATTACTTGTACATGGCAGGGCGTTTAATTGGCCCGAGCCGGATCATTTTAGATTGGTATTTTTACCAAGCAAAGATGATTTATCGGATGCGATGTTAAAAATGAAGCGTTTTTTTAAAGACTATCGTCAAGTATAGTTATTTAAAAAATAAAAAAACGAGCCAAATTTGGCTCGTTTTTTACTTTAGTCATGAATATATTGGCTAATACGCTTTATCTACACGCACCGTGTTGTCGTTCAAGTACACTAATCTTACGTTATCGCCTTTGCTAAAGCGCATTGATTGGTCTTGATCTTGAACAACCATAAACTGGTCGCCGTTTTCAACTTGTATTAATAACTCTACAAAATGATTTTGCTGATAATGACTTTGCTGCTGCCTATTGTGTGCAACACTGCCGCCAATTACCGAGCCTAATATTGTTGCTACTGTGCGGCCGCTACCGCCACCAAACTGGTTGCCTACAACACCACCAAGTAATGCACCGCCGAAGGTTTTCCAGCCGTTGTTTTTGTCTTGAATGATTTCTTGTTCGGTAATATTGCGTACCGATTTTACGTCACCAAATAAAACTTGCTGCACAGGGACTGCTTTATTGCGCTCGTATTGAGCAAAAGTTGGCGCGCTCACACTAAGTAGGGCACACATTATTAATATTATAGCTTTCATAATAATCTCCTATTGGTAGCCTTTATGGGCTTATTAGCCCGTAAAGGCTTAGTAACTACCAACCAAATGTCGATTTTTCTTTAGTTTTACGAATTTCAGTTTCGTCAGCCCATTCAACTAGGCCGCTTTCCATATCCATTAAACGCATCGTAAATTTATAGTATACGTCTGATTTATCGGCATTTGATTTAACTATGCTCGATAAATTTCCGTATAACATATATTGCGCGCCAATTTGTTTACCAAATGCAACGGCTGTTGCAGGGTTAACCAGGGCATCTTCGTTTTGAAACGTTAATTGCTCACGTACTGACTCAACACGCGTCATATCTACAAAACGGAACTTACCACTGCGTAGCATTTGCGTTGAGATTGAATCGGTGATTGATTCAGTATCAATGTGCTCACTAGTTTTATTTTTAATACGCTCAACAAACACTACGGGGCGTTTATTAGCGGTCATTGTGCCAACAACGGGTGAGCTGAGTAATGAATCGGTCATTTGGCTCGCTACTTTTTGTAAGTCGGTAGAGCCAAAATTAATATCGGTTGTTTCTACTGCTTGTGCGTCGCCATAACTTACTACGGCTTTATTAGCACAGCCACTTAATACTAAAGCGCTCAGGCCAACTAAAGCGTAAGTTGATGCTGTTTTAAATTTGTTACTGATGATCATGGTTGTTTCCTTTAATCTTTAAATTCTTGTGATTCGGTAGACACTTCTCTTACTGCTAAAGAAAAGGTAACCGCATCAGAGCTCGGTGCTAAGCCCGGTAATTGTGTTTTTGCAAAACCAAATAAGGTGAGTGCTTGCCAAGGTGAGTGGTTGCCTTTAATAACAAAGCCGTCTTTATCAAACCAATTAAATTGATACTGTAAATACTGTGATTTTTTATACTGGCTCGAAAGTGTCACTACCACATCGGTTAACTGGTTGGTTTGACGTGTTTTCACATCAGTAATGGCCAGCTTTTTACCAAGCTCTGGGTTATCTACACGTAATTGCTCATTAAACTGGTTTTTATTTTGTTCAACAGAAATACCCGATGTAACCGGTTGGCTGGAACATGCACTGAGCATTAAGGCTGCTAATAATGGCGCTATGTATTTCATGATGGCTCCTAAAGTTGAACTACGTGGTAATTAAAGTAGTTATTAATAGAGGTTAAGTAAATTAACGTTAACCCTTGCTTACTAATGGTAAAATTTATGGGTGCTTGTGTGCCTATATGCACAGAATGCTCACCTGTATTTAGGCTTTGCCTTGCGACACTTATTTGATTTGGAAGTGTAAGCCAGCTGCGTGTATCAGCTTGCTCAGACGCCAAATTATAAATATTAGCAAGTATGTTACCTACATCACCGGCACTGCGAGCAAGTTCTGCCCGTACTTTCTCTTTGGCTACTAATCTGAGTACTTGGCGAGCGACTTTTGCAGGTATTTGATCTTCTAGAGTTTTAGCTGCAAGTGCCTCAATGTGTACCAGTGGGCTAAGCGCCAAGCTTTGTGCATCTATATTTATATTGTTAAGGCGGCGCACATAGGCATTATCTTTATATACCGGCATCGCCAAGCTGTAAAAGCGTGCATCGCCACGTGATGAATAAATTGGCAAGCGCAGCTTAAATTCATCTTGTTTTGGTACTAATCCTTGTTCAAATAAAACAATTACTTCGCCTTGTGATGAAGAAATAGTGGGCGTATCGCCAAAGCGTTTTTTAAATTCATTTAGATCTTGGTCAAACCCTTGTTTTTTAGCAAGGCGCATTACATCTTGCTGTAAATAAATATTGTTAGGTTGTATAGCCAATGCTTTTTTATAATCGATATAGGCGTCGTCGTATTGTTTAGCACTTTGGTAAAGCAAAGCAGATAAGTAAAATGTGTAGGCATTTTGAAAGCCATTTTTTATGTTTCTGGTTACATTGCTCATGCTTGGGTAGTGTTGCTGAGCTTCTTTAACGGTTGAGTCTACTTCTGCTTCATTCTCGCTAAGCGCATCAACTTGTACTTTATTAGCTCGGCGAATTTCGACCAATGCGCCTTCAACATCATTTTTATACACGTAGTTAAGTGCTTTATAACTATGAAGCATGCTCATTTCGTAAGCGGGTGGCACATAAGTTATTGCTGAGTCGTTGGTAAATAAAGCGTTACTTTGTTCAAGGCCCGCACTAACTTGTATTTTGGCGGCTTCACGTTTTTTTTGCATTTGCGTATACACGTTCTCAAATTTGCTTTGTGCATCATCTGGTGTATTAGCTAAGTCGTTTAAACGAGCTTGCTCAAGTTGGTTGAGTAAGTAGCTGCTGTGCAGGGTGCTATTATTAGCAATAAGGGATTGCGCTTCTTCGATGTTGTTTTTCTCGATCGCATTTCTTATTGGTGTCATTTGTGTGGCATAGTCATTAAATAGGTCATTAAAACCCATTGTGCTACACCCACTTAAAATAAAACAAAAGCTTAAAATTATACTGCGGCGCACTGAGCACTCCTCTTAATTTACCTGTATACATTAACATACTATTTTTAGCTAAATGTGTGAAATATTGTAAAAAATCGTAGAGTAAAACTGCCTGCTAATAAAGAAATATAAAGTGACATTAGTGAACAAAGTGTGAATTTTTTTGGTTTATTATCACTCCACTGAAATAGTATTTTCGCTTTAGCGGTCTTGCTAAGAGTTATATCACTTAGAGGAATTAAAAAATGAAAAAGTTTACAGGTGCAGCAATGGCTGTAATGGTAGCAGGTTTAGTTGGTTGTAATGCAACAGAGGCAGAAACGGCAACATCAAGTGCAGTTGCTAGTAATGGCGCAACAACTGATTTAGTTCATTGTTATGATGCGAATGTATGTGGTGGCCATAACGATTGTAAAACAGCTGAGAATGCATGTGCAGGTCAAGCGTCATGTAAAGGGACTGGTTTTGTAGCAATGCCTGCAAAATCATGTGCTGACGTTGGCGGTACAGTAAAAGATAAATGGGTTGGCAGTGTAGCTAAAGCAGATTTAGTACATTGTAACGATGTAAATGTGTGTGGCGGTCATAACGATTGTAAGACTGCTAATAATGCTTGTGCTGGACATGCATCATGTAAAGGCACCGGTTTTGTATCAATGCCTGCAAAAGCATGTGGTGATATTGGTGGTTCTGTAGGTAGCTAATACCAATTTATCGAACGCATAAAATAAGCTTGAACGATGTGTTTATTATTCAGGCTTATTAAGGAAGTTTATGACAAATCGTTTTTTAGGTTTTGGTTTAGGACTAAGAGCCCCGCATTTTGAGCAAATTATTGCAGATAAACCAGCTGTAGATTGGTTTGAAATTATTTCAGAAAACTATTTTGTAGCCGGTGGAAAACCTTGGCATTATTTAAATAAAATAAGAGCAGATTATCCGATTGTTATGCATGGGGTATCAATGTCGATTGGTAGTATTGACCCTATTGATAAGGACTACTTAAATCAGTTAAAAAACACAATTGCGAGGGTTGAGCCGCATTGGGTGTCTGATCATTTATGTTTTACCCAAGTGGGCGGTATTAATAGCCACGATTTACTACCAATGCCTTACACCTCAGAGGCGCTTGATCATTTAGCAAATAAAATTTCGCAAGTTCAGGACTACCTAGGGCGCGAAATGATTTTTGAAAATGTATCGAGCTATTTAACCTATAACGATTCACAAATGAGTGAGTGGGAATTCTTAGCGCAATTACATAAGCAAACAGGCTGTAAGTTTTTAATGGATGTAAATAATGTTTATGTAAGTGCGCGTAATCACGACTTTAATGCAATGGATTATTTATCAGCTATTCCGAGTACAGCTATTGCACAAATTCACTTAGCAGGACATCAAGACTTTGGTACGCATATTATAGATACGCACGATGAAGATGTTCCCGATGCGGTATGGGACTTATATGCTCAGTATGCAAAAACATTAAATCCGGTAAGTACCATGATTGAACGCGATGATAATATTGGCTCCCTTGATGATTTAATTACTGAGCTTGAGCATGCCAAAGCGCTAGTGAAACCGTTTTGGGATATAAGGTCATGAGTGGTTTAGCAAAGCTGCAACAACAGTTTATGGATTTACTGCAAGGAGAAAGTTCGGATATTAGCGAGCAAATTGCGCAGCAAGGGCAGTTAAATACACAACAGCGACTCTCTATTTATCAAAGCGCTTATAAAATTCGCTTAAGAGCCGTGATTGAGCAAGATCACGAACAGTTGGGCATTTACTTAGGTGATGATTTATTTGAGATGATGGTTGATGGTTATTTAGCTTTATATCCTTCAACTCATACGTCACTACGAATTTTTGCAGAGAAGCTACCAGATTATTTAGCCGCTAATACTCCTTTTAGTGATTACCCCATACTTGCAGATATAGCAAAATTTGAACGACTATTACTAAGTACTTTTGATGCAAGCGATAAAACATTACTTAATGTATCAGAGCTTGAAAGTATTGAACCTCAGCAATGGCCAACTTTACTATTAAAATTACATCCAAGTGTTCAGTTAGTTGTGTTTAATACGTTGGCGGTTGAAAGTTGGCAGGCAATAAAACAAAAGCAAACACCGCCAGAGCCAAGAGTCTCAGAACCTCGCTTTTGGGTTGTAGCACGTGATGCTCAAAGGCGTACACAATATTTAAGCGTTGATGCACAAGAATACCGCTTACTGAGTTTATTAAAACAAAACACACCCTTTGCACAGTTATGTCAATCCTGTTTAAATGAACTCCCAGGCGAGAAAATCGCTGGGTTTTTAATTACTAAAATTAATCAATGGCTTGAACGTGGTTGGTTAATTAGCGAGTGAGTTAAAACAATATAGTTATTTTTCGTTGCGAAGGAATTTTTTTGAAAGCCACCATATACACATTAATTGCTTTAATTGCGTTTGCCGCAAATTCTCTTTTTTGCAGAATGGCCTTAGCAGAAGGTTATATAGATGCTTGGAACTTTACTGTTATTCGCTTACTTAGCGGGGCTGCATGTTTGGGCATTATAATGGCTATTTATACCCATAATTTAAAACGTAAAGGCACATTCAATCCCGCTATTTTAAGTGACAGAGGAAGCTGGCGAAGCAGTATTAGCCTGCTTGTTTACGCGCTTTGTTTTTCGATTGCCTACGTAGAGCTAGATACCGGTACCGGTGCACTAATTTTATTTTCTGCTGTGCAACTTACTATGATTGGCTGGGGTATTTATCAAAAAGAGCAATTAAGCGTACTCCAGTGGTGTGCATTTATAGTGGCGTTATCTGGTTTTGTATATTTAATGCTGCCATCTGCAGCGGTGCCTTCATTATTAGGTGCATCACTTATGGCACTCAGTGGTGTGGCATGGGGTATTTACAGTATTCGCGGTAAAGTGTGCGTATCGCCACTGCGTACTACTGGGTTTAACTTTATAAGAAGCTTAGTTGCTATCCCTGTTTTATTACTTGTAGGTATGAGTTATTTAAAAAATATGAGTATTGAAGGGGTGTTACTTGCGTGTGCCTCAGGGGCAATAGCGTCTGGAGTTGGTTATAGTGTTTGGTATGTAGCAATGCCACTACTTAAAAGTACCCAAGCTGCGGTTGTGCAACTTTGTGTGCCGGTACTTGCTGCCATTGCTGGTGTTATGTTTTTATCAGAGCAGGTAACAATTGAGTTTATAGTAGCAAGCTCGTTAATATTAGGGGCCGTGCTGGTGTTTATTTTAAATAAAAAGAAGGCTTAATAAAACCTAACCTTCTTTTAGGTGTGGGCTTACGTTTGTTACAAAGCGTTTATAAATAGCAGGTAAGTTATCAAGTATTGCCTGCTTACCCTGTAGTTCACTGTTTTTTATGCATTCAAAAAGTACTTGCTCGCTAAGTTTATTCACTAATAATTGTGATTGCTTAATATGGCTTATATGCCAAAGCTCAGGTGCTACGCCACCTAAATCATGCTGGTAAGGGCGATAAAAACCAAATTTAACTAAGTTAGTATCAAGCCAATTACTTAAAGGTGCAAACGGCCCACCTTGCAGGTATTCATCAGGTGTTAGCTGTAGCTTATAATCATCACTGACCGCAGCTTTATCAAACACATCTAAGTCAGTCCCTAAATGGTGTCTGCTTGCGCCAGGTAGTGCAGAGTAGAGCATTATTGCTATGCATTTATCTACATCATTTAATTTAGTTAAATTTACAACCTTTTGTTGTTTATTATAAACAGGTCGAATACCTAAAAACTTATTATTCCAAATAATTGACTGGCGTTCAAAGTCGCGAAAACTTGAGGCAATAGTAAGATCAAATCCCGCTTTTTGAGCTGCACTTTGCAGCGCTAAAAAGTCGCTAATAATAGCGCTGTGCAAGCGATGATTTTGTATGTCAGTTAAATGTGTATCACTTTGCCCTGTGATACACATTATCGATGTTGGTTTAGTTACATCCATTATGCTAAAAGTTGCTCTAGTATTTGCTCGTAAATGTCGGTAAGGGCTATTAAATCATCGGTACTTACGCATTCATCTACTTTATGAATAGTTTCGTTACGTGGGCCAAGTTCAATTACTTTAGCACCTGTTTGTGCAATAAAGCGACCATCTGATGTGCCGCCGGTAGTTTCTAGGTTTGTGGTTAAACCGGTTACTGATTTAATCGCTTTTACTGTGGCATCAACAAGTGGGCCGTGCTCGGTAATAAAAGGTAAGCCATTTACTATCCAGCTTAATTCATAATTTAAGTTATGCTTTTGTAGTATGTCATTTACACGTTGTTGTAATTGCTCATGTGTTACTTGCGTGCTAAATCTAAAGTTAAACTGTACTTCTAGCTCACCCGGGATCACGTTGCCTGCACCTGTGCCGCCATTAATATTTGAAATTTGAAAGCTGGTAGCAGGGAAGTATTCATTTCCGTTATCCCACACCGTTTGGCTAAGCTCAGTAAGGGCAGGGGTTGCTAGGTGAATTGGGTTTTGTGCTAAATGTGGATAGGCGACATGCCCTTGTACACCCTTAACGGTTAAAAAAGCGGTAAGTGAACCTCTGCGGCCATTTTTAACAACATCACCTAATACATCTCGTGATGAAGGCTCGCCTACTAGGCACATATCAATTTTTTCACCGCGCGCCTCTAGCGTATCAATTACACGGGTAGTCCCGTTTATAAACGGGCCTTCTTCGTCAGAGGTTATTAAAAAAGAAATTGAGCCTTTATGATCTGGATGTTTAGTAACAAACCGCTCGGTTGCAACAAGCATTGCAGCTAACGAGCCTTTCATATCGGCAGCGCCGCGCCCATGTAATAAACCGTCTTTTATTAATCCTGAAAACGGCGGGTGTTGCCAATTTTTTTCAGGGCCTGTTGGCACAACATCAGTGTGGCCTGCAAAACAAAAGTGCGGTGATTGTGTGCCTTTTCGAGCCCATGTATTTAATGTGTCGGTAAAAAATAATGACTCAATATTAAAACCAACCGCAGCAAGGCGGTCGTTCATCATCTGTTGGCAGCCAGCATCCTCGGGCGTTACTGACTCACGTTGTATTAGTGCTTGGGCGAGTGCAATTACATCATCTTTCATGATTTAAATATCTCATCGTATTGAGCTGCTTTAAAACCTAAATGGTAACTGCCATTGTTAATAAGTACTGGGCGTTTGATCATTGCAGGTTGGTCAACTAACAATGGGATAGCACTTTCTTTAGTCAAACTCTGTTTTTGCTCATCAGTTAGTGCGCGATAAGTTGTGCCACGTTTATTAACAAGCTGTTCCCAATCGAGTTTATCTGCAAAATCACTTACCATTTGCTCATTTACGCCATCTTTGCGGTAATCATGAAACGTAAATTCGATGTTGTTGTCGGCTAAGTATTTTTTTGCTTTTTTTATCGTGTCGCAATTGCTAATACCGTATAGAGTGATCATAAATTTAGTTCTTCTTAATAATAGTTAATAAGGTATCTACATCCGCATTTACATGCGAATGTGAGTAATGAAATGTGCCGAGATTATGGCCGTTAAGTAAGATTAAACTGGCCAGCATAGGCGTTTCTAGTTCGCGTAAATCAAAATAAGCGAGGCGCTGGCCTTTACTTATTTCACTACCATTTAATTGTGCAATATGAGTATGTGTAATTGATTGCGAACCGGTAATAGTTAAGTTGATTAAAACTTTTAAACCATTTTTAGCCTGTAAAATAAACTCAGTACCTGCGTTTTTTACTTGTAATAACGTGCCATCAAACGGCGCTAAAATTTTGTGGCTACTGAGCTTTACAGTAATACCAGGACCGAGAATACCAAACCTAAAAATAGGCTCGGGGTGTTCTTGAAGCGGTATTACTTTACCTGTAAATGGGCTTGTAATAAGGATGGCATTGCGGGGCGTTTTATTGAGTGCTAGATATTCAATTGTTTGTGCTTTCATATGCTATTGGGCCACCACGTTGTAACCATCTTTTTTTAAGGCATTAAGTGCTAGTGAGGCCGTTTGCTTTTTTACTAAAATATAATCGGTATCGTAGGTTGAGATTGAAAAAATAGAAATTTTAGCGCGTGCTAATACACCCGATATATTAGCCATTATTCCGGTCAGCGAAAAACCAAGTGGGCCAACCACCTCAAGTGCTTGCCAATCAGATTCGGTATCTAAACTCTCTATTTCAAAGCTACTAGGGCAAACGATAGATAGTTCATCCTGGGTTTTAGATATAAAAAATAAAGGAAGCTTTAGTAGCGCCGCAGGTATATCGGCGTCAACATCTAAACTGTGAATAGATAAAACCGTGCTGTGTAATTGTAATGTTTGTTTTGACATTAAACGCCTGCGATACAGCATTATTGATAGCTTTATAGTATAGATTATTGCCTTCAAGTTAAAGGTGTAAGCGTGACTAAAATGAGCATTTGGAAGTGGGTTTTAATAGAGATTAAAAACTTACCCACAATTTCTGTGGATAAGTATGGGGGTTGCAGGGTATAAATAGCCTAACTAGTTAATTATTAAATAAATAATAGCTAGGCTATAAAAAGCACACGTTGTGTTTAATGTGCTATTAGCGCTTCTGCTTGGGCTGCCTGAATTGCAGTTAAGGCGATTGTATACACAATATCATCAACTAATGCACCACGGCTCAAGTCGTTTACGGGTTTGCGCATACCTTGAAGCATAGGGCCGATACTTATTAAGTCGGCACTGCGTTGTACTGCTTTATATGTTGTATTACCTGTATTTAAATCTGGGAATATAAATACAGTCGCTTTACCAGCTACAGGGCTGTTAGGTGCTTTTTTAAGTGCTACATTTTCCATTATAGCGGCATCGTATTGTAGTGGGCCGTCGATAATTAAATCAGGACGTTTTTGTTTTGCTATTTTTGTGGCTTCACGTACCTTTTCAACATCGGCACCCGTACCTGATGTACCCGTGCTATAGCTTATCATTGCTACACGTGGCTCTATGCCAAATGCAGCTGCAGAGTCGGCAGATTGAATCGCTATATCAGCAAGTTGTTCAGCATTAGGGTCGGGGTTTATAGCACAGTCGCCGTAAACTAACACTTGATCAGGTAGCAGCATAAAAAATACGGATGATACTAGTGATGATCCTGGCGCTGTTTTAATTAACTGCAGGGGCGGGCGAATTGTATTGGCAGTGGTATTTACCGCGCCCGATACTAAACCATCTACTTTACCTTGCTCAAGCATCATTGTGCCAAGTACGACGTTATCTTGTAGTTGCTCTTGTGCTACTACAGCAGTTAGGCCTTTGCTTTTACGAATTTCGACCATAGGCGCAATATAATCATTTATAATACTTTTTGGCTCGATGATACTTACATGTTCGTTTAGCTCAATACCTTGCTGCTGTGCAATACGCATTATTTCTTCGCGATCGCCAAGCAATATAGTTTTAGCAATGCCACGTTGACCACAAATAGCAGCCGCTTTAATTGTACGAGGTTCATTCCCTTCTGGTAATACTACGGTTTTATCTGCTTTACGTGCTTTATCGGTTAATAAATAACGAAATGCAGGTGGTGATAACTTACGCGTTTTGCCTACACTTTGAGCTAGAGTATCGAGCCAGCTTGAATTGATATGTTCTGCGTTGTGATCTTTTACTTTTTCAATGCGTTGGTCATCATCATTTGGTACTTCCATATTAAAGTTATGCAGTAATAGTGATGTGCGCCATGTGTCGGCATCGGTTGCGAGTATTGGTAAACCGGTTTGCATGGCTTGTTCACACAAAGCCATAATGCGTGGCTCTGGCTCAAAGCCACCGGTGAGTAATATAGCGCCAAGTTTAGTGCCGTTCATAGCAGATAAACACGCAGCAACAAGTATGTCTGAGCGATCGCCTGGTGTTACTAATAAAGCCCCTGGCGTAAAATAATTTAAAATATTAGAAACCGTACGAGCACAAAAAGTAATACGACGCAGGCGACGATGAAGCATATCGCCTTCGTTAATTATTGTTGCTTTCAAATACGCGCTTAAGTCTTTTACGCGTGGCGCTACTAAGTCAAAATCCCACGGGATTGCGCCAAGCAACATAAACGGATTTTTTTTAAAAATAGGTAAAGACGCTAAACGATTTAACTCGTTTTCAAGCTCTTCGGGTTTGTAAGCGTCGACTAAATCGGCGCGTGCCCGGCCTTCTTCATCAAGTGGCGCATTTACTTTATTAAAAATACAGCCCAGTACACGAGGATGATCGATTCCACCGTAATTACCTGCTGCAATTTCTAAGCGGTCTTCTATTTGAGTAATGGTGTAATTACCAGGGGTAAGTACAAATACAATTTCAGCGCCGAGTGTTTGCGCAATTTCGCGGTTTACACGCCCAGCATAAGGTTGGCGACGAGTAGGCACCATACCTTCAATAATAGCGACTTCATCGTCGTTTATTTTACTTTCAAAGCGTTCAACAATTTCCTCTAGTAGATCATCACCTTTACCGTCGCCAATCATTTGCTCAGCATAATCAAGAGCAAAAGGGGTGGGTGGGTTAATAGGTGAACCTTGAGTGACTATTTGTGTTGATTTTTCAGGACCTGTTTCGCCTGAACGAGGCTGAGCGATGGGTTTAAAAAAGTTAACTTTAACTGTTTTTTGCTCAAGAGCGCGAACTAAACCAACTGATACCGACGTTAAACCCACACCGGTAGACACAGGAATTAACATAATACGACGTGCCATATTAAAGCTCCTTTACGATGTTAGCGGCATCAAGTGCAATAACCCACTCTTCGTTGGTCGGCATTACTACCACTTTGGGTGAAGTATTGGCTGAACTAATAATACCTTGATTACCAAAACGTGCATCAAGATTGCTCTTCTGGTCACAACTGAACCCTAAAAAAGCTAATTGATTAATGACATTTTCACGTATGATATCGGAGTTTTCGCCAATGCCGCCAGTGAATATAAGTGCATCTAAACGTTGTAATGGTACCATGTAAGCTGCAATTTGTTTGGCTAGTCGGTAGCAAAAAATATCCAGCGCTAAACGTGCCTGTTTATGTCCGGCAACAGCGGCTTCTTCAATCGTTCGGCAATCGTTAGAGAGTTCGCTAATACCTAGTAGGCCGCTTTCTTGGTTTAATAAATTATCTATTTGCTGAGCGTTGTAACTAAGCTGTGTGGTTAAAAAATTAAATAAACCGGGGTCAATATCTCCACTGCGAGTACCCATAACAATACCAGCCAATGGCGTTAAACCCATACTGGTATCAACACTTTTACCATTTTTTATTGCAGTAACAGAGCAGCCATTACCTAAATGAGCACTAATGAAATTACTCTTCTCTATAGGCTGATTTAATAATTTAGCAGTTTGTCCTGCTACATAGTAATGACTTGTGCCGTGCATACCATAGCGTCTTACACCGTAGCCTGTATAAAGCTTATAGGGTAGGGCGTAAAGGTAGGCAACTTCATCCATAGTTTGATGAAATGCTGTGTCAAATACTGCTACTTGCGGTAAACCTATAAATGAAGCTTGTGCAGATGAAATACCTAACAAGTTCGCATGACCATGTAGCGGCGCTAAAGAAGACGCTTTAGTAATACCGTTAATTACATCTTCATCAATTAAGACTGACCTTGTGAAATGCTCTCCGCCATGAACAACACGGTGCCCAACAGCAATAAGGTGCTCATCAAGGTTATGATCCTTTATTAAGCTTACAAGCGTATTTATAGCCTCAGCATGTGCTTGATTAGCCGCTAAGTCGATAACCGTCTTAGTTCCATTAAATTTGTATTTAATGGAGGGGGCTTTGGCGCCCAAGCGTTCAGCAAGGCCTGATATAATTTCGTGACCGTCGTTTGCATCAATAATGGCAAACTTTAAACTAGAGCTACCACAGTTTAAAACTAAAACATGTTGGGATTCAGGGGCGGTTGTTGGCATAGATTCAATTTCCATAAACAAATTTAGTAAGTGAACGTTAATACGTGATAGTTACACTTACGGTATTAAATAAAGCTAAAACAATTAAATGTTCAACTGCAAAGTGGTTAACTCAATGTTAAATATTTTACCTTATTTATGATGTTTAAGTTAGGATTGTTCGCCATTAAAGGGGAAATTTAAGCTCTTTTACTGAGAAAGTGTAACTCCCTCATTTTGTGTTACACTTTGGTATAGCTCGTTTTCTATTGTATTTAAAAGCAGTATCTGTGAGGAGTCATGATGCAAAAAAGTGTGATGTCACAACTACAAACAGGCCGTTTGTATGGTAAAAAATGGCCAATGCGTAAAGAGCTTGCGCCTTTGTTTTTAGAGTTTAGAGTGATTAGAGCGACTGAGCTTGCCATTACAGTAATGCCAATCTTGGCTATGCTAACGTTGTTTTTTCAGCTTAATTACTTAGGTTCTGATTTTTTACCGCAAGCTATTGCGAGTGCATTATTTTTTATATCGTTACCTTTACAAGGTTTATTTTGGTTAGGTAAACGAGCGCAAACGCCTTTAGATCCTGCGATGCAAAAATGGTACAACGAGCTGTACACTAAAATGGCGGCTAATGGATATCAAACGCAGTTAAGTGAGAACAAGCCCCGTTATATGGAGCTTGCTAACTTACTTAAAGATATGTTTGAAAAAATGGATAGAGCATTTACTAAAGAGCAGTTTTAGCGGGTTATACCATCATCTATTTTGGTAAACTGAGTAATATAAAATGATAAGGTGACATTGTGTTCACCTTTTTGTTCGAGTGCTGTCCAGTGCTCGGGTCTAAATTTCCATGCAAATGGCGTCATCATTATTAAGTTTTTAATATCAGTAAAGCTAAGCGCTACATGCTCTGTTAAAAGAGTCTGTTCTGCTTTTTGAAACCCTTTTGGCGTGGCTATTTCAGTATGTTCGTTTACTTCTGAATATATATACGATTTTAGCTCTTTTAAATGATAAGGGCCTGGGCTTGCTACTACTAATGTTGCGTTTTTATTAGCAAGACGTTCAATCTCTTCCTCAAACAAAGGTGCAAATACGCTAATAAGTACATCAGCAAATTGACTTTTAAAAGGCGCTTGGCTAATTGATGCAACACTAAAATAGCAATTAGGGTAGCGCTTTGCCGCATATTTCACGGCAGATTTTGAAATATCGACGCCGTACACTATAGCGTCTGTTTTACTTGCTATTGCTTGGGTATAAAACCCTTCACCGCATCCTAAATCTATAACCGTATTCGCACTTATTCGACCGACTAAATCGCTAAGATTTTGTTGTAAAAAGCGGTAGTATCCACGCTCTAAAAATGCGCGTCTAGCTTGTACCATTTCAAGGGAGTCGCCTGGTTGTTTTGAATTTTTTTGTTGCACAGGCAGTAAATTAACATACCCTTCTTTTGCAAAATCAAAGCTGTGGTTATTAGCACAACGAAGTGTTGAATCAGCTTTCAAAAGTGCGAGGTTACATAGCGGGCATTGATATTGTAGACTCATGAGTCTAGGTAGTCCTTATCGTAAAAAGTTTTTACCCAATGCGGGCGATAGGTGATCATAATTGTTATAGCCATGCCGTTGAGCATTGCTTCAGGAAACCAAATTATGGCACTTAAATAAACGTAGTTATCTGCAAGTTCTTGCCAATTGTATTGCCCTATAGCTAAGTAAAATAAAGCACCTAGGCCTATTTTTATACAGGCTATAAATCCTGCGGTTATAAACGCACAAACAAATATATAAACAAAAAAATGACGAGGTAAATATTGGTAACTAATTATAAAGCCAAGGTAGCTTAGTAAAATAGGAATAAACGCACCAATAAACAGTTGTACTGGTAACAGCTCAAGTTCAATTTGACCAAAGGGAGCGAGTAGCGCTGTGGCAAGTAAGCTACTTAAAATAGTCAATCGCCAGCCTAAAATTAATGTAGCAGCCGTAACACCTAGGATGTGTAAATCAAGGCCAGTTAAAATGCCAGCCTTTATTCGCCAAAGCACTGCAAACACTAACGCACATGCAAGAACTCCAGTTTGACGGGCTGGCGTATTAAGCAATGTTTTATATGTTTTTTTATCAAAGCTTAGTAGGGCAATAATAATTACAAGGGCCCAAAGTAGCCCTTGTATTGTTATGCTGAGCATAGTAATTACTTAAATGTTGACCATATAGGGGCATGATCTGAGGGTTTTTCAATACCGCGCAGTTCGTAGTCAATACCAGTATCTATACAGCGTGCTGCAAGCTCATTAGTTGCAAGTACTACATCTATTCGAAGCCCTCGGTTATCTACAAACCCTTTAGAGCGATAGTCAAACCACGAATATTGATCGTCTGTTTCTGGGTTTTGTTCTCTAAAGGTGTCTTTAAAGCCCCAATTAAGTAATGTTACAAGCCATTCACGCTCTACCAGTTGGAAAGAACATTTACCCGTTTTTAACCAACGCTTTGCATTAACTTCGCCAATACCAATATCTAAATCGGTGGGTGATATGTTGATATCGCCCATAACAATGACGTCTTGATCGGGGGTGTGGTTGGTTTCAAGGTGTGTCATTAAATCTTTATAAAATTGTCGTTTATAAGGGAATTTAGTTTCGTGATTAATATTATCACCTTGTGGGAAATAGCCATTCATGACTGTAAGGTCGCGACCGTTATCTTGTTCAACAGTGACGCTTATCATGCGTTTTTGCGATTCCTCTGTATCGGTAGCAAAGCCTTTTAAGACCGATTTAGGCTCTTTTTTGCATAACATAGCTACGCCATAATGGGCTTTTTGGCCATGAAAGTAGACGTGATATCCCATTTTTTGTACATCTTCTAGTGGGAATGCTTCGTCATGAACTTTAATCTCTTGCAAGCCAATAACGTCTGGTTGATGTTTGTCGATAATTGCTTGTAATTGGTGGAGACGAGCACGCAGACCATTGATATTGAAAGAAATCACTTTCATAAAATTTACCTTAAAATTGGATCTATTTAATGAATTAAATTGTATCAGTAAATACGCGTACATAACATGACTGAAATGAGAAAATAGCTGCACAAATGTTGATCAATTGGTGAGTAAAGTTTAAACATTGTAAATGCAGTATTAATTTTTTAAATAAATAAAAAATTCAATTGAACTTAACTTTATTGAATATATAATGCGCGAAATACACTTGTTTAGCTCGTTCAAATAGGATCTCTCATGAAAACACAACTACTTTTAGCTACTGCTTTATTAGCATCTGCAACTGCTTCAGCACAAAGCAATACTTACTTCAGTCAAGATAATAAAATTGAGTCTAAGTTATGTGTACTAAGCGCAAACGAAGGCTTTAGTGTTGCTCGTAAAGAAGCTGCTCAGCACGGTGTTTACTTATCTCGTTTTTCTAAAAGCATTTTATGTAATGGTGAAGATATTCGCGATATTGCTAAAAAAACGGCATTAAGCAACGCATCAGTTGAGAAAGTAGAAGTATTTGCAAAAGATGCTCAACAAGAAACTCAATTATGTATGACGGCTTTAAAACAAGGTTTAGCACCTGTTCGCCAAAAAATTGGTAACTTAAACTCATTAAAATGTAATGGTCAAAACGTTACTGAGTTTGTTAAACGCTACCAAAACGCAGCAATCTAATTATTAGCTGAACTATATAACTAAAATTGAGATACCTGGTTTTTTACCGGGTATTTTTTTGCAAAAATTACAAGGTTGTTTGCAAAGCTTGCAAGCTTAACTTGTTGAAACTGTTCAATAAATGCACCAACCAAGATTAAGTTGTTGATTCTTATAAGTTAACTATTATTGGCATTGGATTTGTATTAGTTAAAGTGACATTTAATTAATTACGAAGGATACGTCTTATGAAAAAGTTAACATTAGCAGCCACTATTTTAGCATCATTAAGCCTAGCGGCTTGTTCATCTAATCAAGGTCTTGAAAAAATAGACAGTGACTTTGCAAGTTTAGATAATGACAGCTGCGTAATACCATGATGCCGATCGCTCAATACCATTCAAGCCGATCACTTTTTTGTCTGTCAGTAGACCTCAGTAAAATCTAACTTGAG
>NZ_WTKX01000024.1:0-79523 GCF_011378755.1 Pseudoalteromonas sp. Z1A2
GATTTCAAGAGAGCTTTCTAGAAATACAGGTAAGCGAGGTTACAGACACAAACAAGCTCATGAGCGGGCTTTGTTTCGCCGAAGAAGTGCAAGAAAACCGCTTAAGATGACACCTGAAATGATAGCTTTAATTACCCAGAAGCTTAATGAGAAGTGGAGTCCTGAACAAATAACGGGATGGTTACGCAAAGAAAGTGAACAGTCTGTCAGCCATGAATGCATTTATCTGTATATCTGGGAAGATAAAAAAGCAGGTGGTGATTTATACCTACATCTGCGCCGACACGGTAAGAAATATCACAAGCGCAGTCATGGTAAAACAAACCGAGGGCAAATAAAAAATCGCGTTAGCATTGAAGAGCGCCCACAAATAGTTGATGAGAAAGGCCGTATCGGAGATTGGAAAATAGATACCGTCATAGGCAAAGGTCATCGAGGCGCCCTTGTTACCATTGTAGAGCGGGTTACCCAATTCACTGTATCAACTCAGGTGGCAGGCAAAACAGCACAAGCCGTCACTGCGGCGACGATAGAACTATTAAGGCCATATAGGTCAGCGCTTCATACCATCACGGCTGACAATGGAAAAGAGTTCGCTTATCACGAGCAAATCACAGAGGCTTTAAGTGTACCTGTTTATTTTGCTCACCCTTATCACTCATGGGAGCGCGGATTGAATGAAAACACGAATGGATTACTACGTCAGTATTGGCCGAAGAGCACAGATTTTAAGGCGGTAACACCAGCGCAAGTTATACCAGTACTTGAGCAACTTAATAATCGTCCGAGGAAGACACTTGGATTTGAAACGCCTGCAAAATTGATGCAGGATCACTTGGCGGCTAAAGCCGCCTAAACGTTATGCACTTCAGGTTTGAATCCGCGTTTAATAAGCATATCAATATCAATATTAATACGCAGAACTTATAAACTAAGCCTAGGCCTTATAAAATCTAAAAACGCCACAATTCGCGGTGATACCGCATTTTTTCGCCGCTGCTTGCGCTAAGCGAAAACGTAAATAAAATGAGTTTTACTAACGGCCAAATTTACGAGCATGTAAGTTCGAATCTTATAAATCACCAATACGTATGGCTAAGTCTGTTTTATGCTCGAGTAAATTAATAGTACTGCCGTGTGAGGTTATATCAAGCGTTATGTGAGAGTATTACTTAGCGAATTCACCAATTAAAGGCGTAAGTTGATGCAATACAAAAGGGTTTGCCGAATCTATTAGCTGCTTGCCATTTGGCGATTGTTTTAAAGCTTTATGGCGTTTTCATCTGTGCATAAAATATTTAGCCTTTCGCAGGCGTATTTTAAAAGTATAGCTTTCCTAGCATTTTAAATTAAGCAAAATAATACCCCGTGGCGACTTATAAATCCTGTTGCCGTTTAAAGTGCGGACGGTCAATTTGTTACCATGTTTGGAATGATAATTGCTTCTAATTATAAAAATAAAGTCGTCAATTTTTAGACACATGAGGCAAAAATGAATTTTGGAACTCTTTCTTCACAGTTATACAATGACAATAGCTATTCGAATCTAAGTAATTTAAAGAAAAACACTGTAAAAACGGATGATCCTAGTAAAAGTCCAGAGGCTAAAGCAGACTCTTCTTTAAATAAAGACGCCGAAAAAACTACGAGCTCTACTGCAGCTACTGAAGACGCAAAGTCTATCATTAGCAGCGAAACAGAAGATTCGAGTGACAATTCAGCAGTTCAAATGAATAAAGCGATCGAGTCAATTAAAGATTTACAGAGTAAAATAAGAGAAATGACCAATAGTTCTGATACGCCCACAGGGGAAGCGATAGAAGAGCTAAGCGAACTTAAAAAGCAACTCGATAGTGAGCTATCGTCGATACAATTGACAGTGCGAAAAAATGTATCTACTTTAATGGATTCAATGTTTTCATCATCTTCAGATAATAAAAATTCAGGTTTGCTTTTTAATAACCAAGCATAATTTAACTTGCTTTTTAATATAGTTATAAGCTTAGTCGTGGCTTTATAAAATCTAAAAAAGCCACAATTCGAGACGATACCGCACTGTTTTTATAATACACGGCTTGTACAACCTCTCGGTTATTAGGAGAGCTAACTGCACTGGGTAACACTTCAACTAATTTACCTGTTTTTAGGTCATTGCCAATCATAAAGTGAGAAAGTAGTGCCACACCTTGATTTGCAATACATAGTTGGCGCACTGTTTCGCCGCTGCTTGCGCTAAGCGAAAACGTAAATAAAGCGGGCCTTACTAACGGCCAAGTGTTTAATTTAGGGGAGTCACTAAAACCAATTATTTTGTGATTTTGTAAGTCATCTATTTGCGTAATTGTTGCGTTGTTTTTTATATATTCTGGGCTGGCTACAATACGTAACTGGCTGCTGCCAAGTTTACGAGCATGTAAATTTGAGTCTTTTAAATCACCAATGCGTATGGCTAAATCGGTTTTATGTTCAAGTAAATCAATAATGCTGTCGTGTGAGGTTATATCAAGCGTTATGTGGGGGTATTGCTTGGCAAATTCGCCAATTAAAGGCGTAAGTTGGTGCAATACAAAAGGGCTGGCCGCATCTATTCGCAGCTTGCCACTTGGCGCGTGTTTTAAAAGCTTTATGGCTTCTTCACCAGTATAAAGCGTATTTAACCCTTCGCGCGCATATTTTATAAAAGTATGGCCTTCTTCGGTAAGCTCTAATCGGCGCGTTGTTCTGTTTAGTAAAGTGCATTGCAGTGTATTTTCAAGGCGTGATACAGCTCGCGACACTTTAGCCACCTGTTGATCGAGCAAATTAGCCGCTCCCGAAAAGCTTCCACAATCTACTACCGTTATAAACGTTTCTAAATCTTCAGTTTTTGAATGAACTGCCATAAGTATACCAACACCATCTTTGCATTATTAACAAAAGTATTTTGTCACTAATGCTATTTTTTGCAAATGATATTTTAGCCAAACTACATTCTTCAAATATTAATGAGGATATAACTATGCCATTGGCTTTGTGGGCGCTTACCTTAAGCGCATTTGCAATAGGAACAACTGAGTTTGTAATAGTGGGATTAGTACCCACCATTGCAAACGACTTAGGCGTAAGCCTACCTTCAGCAGGTTTGCTTGTAAGTTTATATGCGGTTGGCGTTGCCATTGGTGCGCCGGTGCTAACAGCTTTAACGGGTCGTTGGAATCGTAAAGTGGTACTAATAAGCTTAATGGGCTTATTTGTTTTAGGTAACTTACTTGCTTGGCAAGCGCCAAGTTACGAAACATTAATACTTGCGCGCATTTTAACGGGGCTTGCCCATGGTGTGTTTTTTTCAATCGGATCGATGATTGCCACAAGTCTAGTAAGCAAAGACAAAGAAGCCAGTGCAATAGCCATTATGTTTACCGGGCTTACTGTAGCACTAGTAACTGGTGTGCCACTAGGTACATGGATTGGACAACACTTTGGTTGGCGTGCAACGTTTTTAGTTGTGTCGGTATTAGGTTTAATTGCATTAATCGGCAGCTCTATTTTAGTACCAAAAAACTTAAAACAATCAATACCAGCGACGTTTAAAGAGCAACTACAAGTAATCGTAAAACCGCGTTTATTACTGGTGTATTTAATGACGATATTGGGCTATGGCGGCACGTTTACAGCGTTTACTTATTTAGCACCTATTTTAGAGCAACAAACAGGTTTTGCGCCTTCGGCTATTGCCTTAATAATGCTTGTTTACGGTGTATCGGTAGCGATAGGTAATATTTGGGGTGGAAAGTTGGCCGACAAACGCGGCCCAATTAGTGCACTGAGCATTATATTCAGCGCTTTGAGTATTATTTTACTGATATTTACCTTTACGATGGAATCAAAAATTGCCGCTGTACTTACTATTTTAGTATGGGGCGCATTTGCTTTTGGCAATGTGCCAGGCTTGCAACTTTATGTTGTAAAGCAAGCACAAAAGCACACGCCAAATGCGGTGGATGTTGCATCAGGTTTGAACATAGCCGCATTTAATATTGGTATTGCACTTGGCTCAATTATTGGCGGTAGCGTAGTAGAGAACATGACCCTGCAAGATACAGCATGGATAGGCGCCGTTAACTCTGTTTTAGCACTTGGTGTTACACGCTACAGCGGTATGCTTGATAAACGTGAAATTCAGCAAGCATAAAGCCTTAGTAGGGTCTGTTGACCTTTTTGGATTAAATTTGTTCAATCTAGGGATGATTTAATCACGGAGCGAGGTTTGTAACCTAGTGGGCTAAGTAAAAATCGAGGGACAAAGAGTAAATCCACCCTAGGAAGAACCTGCAGGCAGCGCGTATTTGGCATTTATGCTGCGTTATCGCCTATTAATGTGGAACAACCACACTGCATAGGCTCTGCCTTGCCTAAATACCAAATACACTGCTGCAAATGTAATCTCTAAAGATTAACAGACCCTAACCTTGAAACTAAAATTAATGACCTCATACCTGTTATGAGGTCATAGATTTTTAAGTGACAGTCGTAATAAGAAGTAAAAGGTGTATTTCGTAAAACTTTTAAAAGTTTGTATTTCAAAACCGATTATTTTATAAGGATAAACCATGACAAAACGTGTAATAGAAATGCCAGAACTAGGTATGGGAACATTCCGCTTAGAGGGCGACACTGCCTATAACTCAGTAAAAATGGCACTCGAAGTTGGGTTTCGCCATATTGATACCGCACAAATTTATGGCAACGAAGAGCAAGTAGGTCAAGCCATAAAAGATAGTAATATTCCGCGCAGTGAAATATTCTTAACCACCAAAGTGTGGAATAACAAATTAAATAAAAGCGACTTTATCCCAAGCGTTAAAAAGTCACTTGAAAAGCTACAAGTTGATTCGGTCGACTTACTGCTAGTTCATTGGCCATCGCCTGCTAACGACGAGCCAATGAGTGAATACCTCACTGAATTACTAAAAGCGAAGCAGCTTGGTTTAACTAAGCACATTGGTGTATCAAACTTCACCATTGCAAACTTAAATGAAGCAATGCAAACACTTGACTCGCGTGAAATATTTACCAATCAGGTTGAGGTTCACCCATATTTAACTAATACTAAATTGCGTGCATTTTGTGCTCAGCACGATATACATGTAACTGCGTACATGCCATTTGTAGTAGGTAAAGTACTTAAAGATCAAACCATTATCGACATTGCTAACAAGCACGATGCAAGTCCAGCACAAGTTGTTTTAGCATGGGTTAACGCAAGCGGCATGACGACAATTCCATCATCAACTAAGCGCAAAAACTTAGAAGATAACTTTAACGACCACGTTAAGTTAGATGATGAAGACATAGCCCGCATTGATGGTCTTGATTGCGGCGACCGCCAAGCAACACCGGACTTTGCGCCGCAGTGGGATCAGTAAACTTACCTCAAACGCAAAGTTAAACTAAATATTTTAAGGTGTAGATTATCTACACCTTAACTTTTAAAAAGGAATACACATGTTAACGGTTATAGCGGCACTGTCGTGCAAAAATATTGATGCAGATGTAATGCTTACAGCACTTGAAAACTTACAAAAGTCATCGCGCCAAGAAGTAGGGTGCTTACGTTATGAACTATCGGTAAAAAGTGATAATGAACATACCGATTACGTTGTTAGCGAACAGTGGGCGTCTGACGAGCACTTTGAAGCGCATAAAAACGAGCCACACTTTAAAGCATTTGGTACGCAAGTTACTGGGCTTTTAACCAATAGTAGTATTGATGTATATAAATCAATTGGTTAAGCAGCTTTATACCACTTAGCTAAACTACATAACTAAGTAAATACTCAAATAGGTGCTGTTAACTTACATCACCTTTTATTCTTACACTCTAACCTGCCTAAATACTCTACTTCCCCAATATACCAATGAAACCTATTAGGACCCTTTTTTTGTTAATGCGTAGTGCGTCAAAATCAAAAGAGGTTTATAAAACTATTAAAAGTCGTTTTGGTATCACAATCCACTCTAATATATAGCCTATTTAATTTGTTGTTTACATTAAAATTCTCTGGTGTAAATTATAGAAATATAACATGGCATTTTAGTCAGCCGTAAATAGTTCGAGTGGTACTGAATAAGAGACTCAAAATAGCAAACTATTTATATATTTTTTGTGTGTTATATTTTTAGAGCTGAGTTAATTAAACTAATAATGGAGACATGGGTATGGAAATTAATAAATCTAATCAATCTAATCAATCTATCCTTATTTTTGTAATCCCTTTATTAGCTGCGTATTTCGGATCAAAAGTCATATTTCACTTATTTGCTTTTGAGTATCTTGTGTTTACAGATACTTTTGACATTCTAAAGCTACTCATTGATATTAGTGTATTTGGAGTGTTGTTCTATATTAGTTCGCTGGGCGTTGGTTATGTCATCAGAGCTAAAACATAAGTTTTTAATCATTAGCTGGTAAATTGCTAGCTAAAAAATCACAGCCAATAAAGCCTTAACAGCTTTAAACTGTATAATTTATATAGAGATAATAATGAAAAAATTAATCGCAATAATAGCGTTGTTAGGCTTTGCCTCATTTGCACAAGCTAATGATAGTTTTGTAGTGAATGCTAAATTTTATGATAATAAAAACTTAATTGGCTCACCTACTTTAGTAGTCAATTCAAATGAAGAGGCGTCAGTTTCAGTTGATAATTCGTATAGTTTTGCTCTTACAGTAACGCCAATTGATGATTCTACTGTTAGTTTAGCAACTGACCTAAAACTAGGTGGAAAACATATGGCTCCCTCTTTAGTTGTTGAACTAGGCAAAGAAGCAAGTATTAATGTTGATGGTAAAGAGTTGTCAGTTTTAGTAAGTAAATCAAGCAGTTAATAATACCAGCCTGCATAAATCTTTGATCAATTTAACGAATTAAATTGCACTATAACGTCGTTAAAAATTTTTTATTTAGAACAACTAGATATAAAAATTTTTGCCTAGTTCTAGCGTAATTTTCTTAACGTTAAATAGACCCCATATATAAGCAGATTGGTATAAGTTAAAAACTAGGAATATAATTAATGAGAAATTCAAAAAATGAGATAGTAAAATATGGAGTCTCTTTTGGTACGGCCCTAGCAATTGCTATTTCATGGAGTGCTAATGAGTCTGTGTTATGGGCAATTTTGCACGGTTTTTTATCTTGGTTTTATGTTATTTGGCATGTAATTACGCGATAAGTGTTTTCGCGTTTGCACTGATTGATTATGTAGATTGCGGTCAATGTTAATACTCGAGCAATTACCATCTAAAACTATTAAGTCAAAAATATAAAAGGAATAATTAATAATGAAAGGTGCTGGTGGAAGCTCTGGTGGTATTGGGCATTTTTTTATTGGTTTAATTATGATGTGCGGTGGCTTTTATATGCTGCTAAACGCAATTTCGGTGACCTCTAATTTTGGACTAAGTTCTCGCATTTATAGTGTTAATGCTTTAGGTGGCTTTGGCGTTACAGGCGGCATGGTTATGATCCCATTTATTTTCGGTGTGGGTCTGATTTTTTATAATTCTAAAAATATTTTAGGCTGGGTGCTATCTCTTGGCTCGTTAACCGCACTAATATTTGGTGTTATATCGAGTGTTCGATTTAGTATGCGAACTATGACGTCGTTTGATTTGATTGTTATTATAATTTTAGCGTTTGGTGGCTTAGGGCTATTTTTACGCTCTCTCAAATCTATTGATACTTAAATAATTGCCACGCTTTGTTTTCAATACAATTTTAATTATAGGCATTTAACATGATGTTCCAATGCCTAAGCTAATACATTAATAATGTAATCCTTCCTATTTACTGCTTAACCAGTAACGTATTTTAAAGAGATTTATGTGAACAACTCAATACAGCTAAAACTAATTGCTACTCACTTATTAGCACAAAGAGAAGAAAACCCAGCACGTTCAAACTTTCCTAAAGAGTTAGTACTAGACTCGACTGACGATGCGATAGAAGTACAAAAGTTGATGATTTATTTAAATGATCAAACTGTATATGGCTGGAAGTGTATGCTGCCTTTAGATGATGGCTCAATTATATTAGCGCCTCTTTTACATGCACCTATAAAACAAGCTGAAAATTGCCCACTGTATACAACAAATAACAAAGCGCTGATAGAACCAGAAATTGCATTTATTTTACAAAGCGATTTACCAAGTAATAAAACCTATACAAATGAAGACGTAGATACTGCATTTGCCAGCGCCCATTTAGCACTTGAGCTTATTCAAAAAAGGTTTGATGAAGGCACTCCAAGCACTCACATTGAAAAGCTGGCTGATGGCCTATCTAATCAAGGCGTGTATTTAGGCCCACAAATAGATAAAGCCAAAGCGTATAACGCAAATACTGTAAATATTAACGTTAAGCAAACTGAGCTGGAGTTAAACTTTGCAGGTGTGCATCCTGCAGAACTTGCGCAGCTTCCACTTTATTGGGCGGTTAATTACTTATCAGCAAAGGGAATTAATTTAAAAACTGGGCAAGTGTTTATAACAGGCTCTTATTGTGGTGTTGTTGAGCTTAATACAGATCAGTTAACCACGGTTAGTTACGAAGACTTAGGGTCTGTTAGCACTACGTTTTTATCAAAGTAAATTTAGCGTTACTTAATAGATAAATCATATTTTAAAATAAGCGCATCTATATAGCGGGTGCGTAATGTGTGTTGTTTTTCATGATCGGCGCCATGCCCTAGCGCTTTGTTTAAAAGCTTTATGGCGGGGTGTAATAGCGCTCTTTCTTCTTGGTTTAAACTCGCTTTACTGCGCAGTTCTGTAATGTCGTCAACTAATAGCCTGCCAATGTCTACCGAGACTATTTCGTCTATTAATCCATTTTGAGTAAGTACGCCATATTTACTGCATAAAAACTGTTGCCAAACTTGCTGTAAGTGCTCGTCTATTTCACAGCCAAATAGCTCTTCGCTAAACGTAAATCCTTGCTGAGCGAGTTTAGTTAGGCTTGCAGTATATTGCTGCGCAAAATAATTAAAAGCATGGCTTGATGATTCTATTTTTTGTTTTAAAAGACCTTGCCCCCAATTAACACAGCCGCGCGGATAATAGTCGTCATATTCTTCGCATTCATACAAACCCGAATATGAGCTGCAGCTAAGTTGACTTTTAATACAGTAACTTGGTTTGGGGAACACACTTCGCTCTTGCCAAGCTAAAAGTGTATCTGCATCTATGTTTAATGCTTGGCACAGTTCATCGGTGTTATAAAAATGAGTTGCTAAGTAGTCAGATAAACGCATAAAGCCTCTGGTATCGTTAAAAATAAAATACTGTTCATATATACAGTTATTCATTTTGTATTACCAAACTCAATAACACAAGCGATTTTATAATTAAATGTGCGCTTATACCTCCAAAAATACCGGCAAGTATGTTACAAATAGCGCAAGTTTTATAAATAATGAATTTTTATGCGCACCCTAGAGAAAATTAAACAAGCAAGCCTTATTACAGCTATTAAAACGCCATATTTAGCAAACGGTGAAATTGATCTCGCAAAGTACGATGAACTCGTTGAAATACAAATTGCAGCGGGCGTTGATGGCATTGTAGTCGGTGGCACAACAGGCGAAGGCCAGTTAATGAACTGGGAAGAGCATTTAATGCTTATAGCGCACAGTGCAAACAAATATGGTGACAAACTGATTATTGTTGGTAATACCGGTAGTAACAACACCCGTGAAGCGATTAAAGCAACTAAATATGGCTTTGCCAGCGGTATGGATGCAGCACTGCAAATTAACCCATATTACGGACGTACGTCAATCGCGGGTGTTAAAGAGCACTTTAAACGCGTACTTGATATTGGACCTGCCTTTATTTACAACGTAGCCGGTCGCACAGGTCAAGACCTAACACCTGATATTATTGAACCATTAGCACAGCACTCGAACCTAATTGGTATTAAAGAATGTGGCGGCAATGAGCGCATTGCACAGTATGAGCAGCAAGGCATTGCGTGTTGGTCGGGTAACGACGATGAAGCACATGATGCTCGTCATGTACACAAAGCTCACGGTGTTATTTCGGTTACTTCTAACCTTATTCCTGGGTTGTTTCGCCAATTAATGGATACTAAAAATGATGAGTTAAATACGTCATTACAACCATTAATGAGCTGGTTGTTCTGTGAGCCAAACCCTATTGCTATTAACACTGCGATGATGATGACAGGTGCAGTAAATCCAGTATTTAGATTACCGTATTTACCGCTTAGTGATGAGCAACAAAAAGTAGGTTTGCCATTAATAAATGAGCTTAACGAACGTGAAGTTGTCGGTGGTAAAGCACAGTTATTAAAACAAAATGAGGTATTAACGCTTTCTTGAGTTGATAATCAATATTTTAATGACTTAACAAACTAATTTTTAGCTTTTAATCCAGTTTAAAGCTAACTGTTGACTCGTTTTTGCTGTATAATTTGCGACCCTTGATAATGTGGCCGTAGGTTATACAGCATGAATTTTAAATCTTTTAGTTTCGCTCCTGAAATCATCCAGGCGTTGGACGAACTTAACTATCACACTCTTACGCCCATTCAGCGCGCAGCAATCCCTGCTGTTCGTAAAGGTAAAGACGTTTTAGCCAGTGCACAAACTGGTACCGGCAAAACTGCCGCGTTTGCTTTACCTATCATCCAAAAATTGGTTGAGTCTGAACTCAGCACAACGAATGCACCTCATGCGTTAGTACTTGCTCCAACGCGTGAACTTGCAGAACAAATTGCAAATAATTTTAGAGATTTTGCAAAGCATACATCACTTAAAGTTGTTAGTTTATTTGGTGGTGTTAGTACCGCCGGCCAAGCAAACGCTTTAAAAGAAGGTGTTGATATTGTTGTTGCAACCCCAGGTCGTTTATTTGATCATATTCGTTTAGGTAACTTAAGCCTTGCAAGTGTTAAGCACCTTGTTCTTGATGAAGCTGACCGTATGCTTGATATGGGCTTTATTGAAGACATGCAAAACGTGATTAAAAGCTGTGCAGAAGAGCGCCAGATTTTACTTTTCTCAGCTACATTCCCTGCAGCAATTAAACAGTTTGCATCTAAAGTATTAAAACAAGCTGAAATAGTGCGTGTTGATCAAACTAACAGTACAGCAAGTACTGTTGAGCATGTTGTTTATCCTGTTGAAGAGCGTCGTAAGCAAGAGCTACTTTCTGAATTGATTGGTAAGAAAAACTGGCAACAAGTGCTTGTATTCGTAAACATGAAAGAAACGGCTGATGAGCTTGTTAAAGAGCTTAACCTTGATGGTATTCCGGCAGGCGTTTGCCACGGTGACAAATCTCAAGGTAACCGTCGTCGTGCTTTACGTGAGTTTAAAGAAGGCAAAGTACGTGTATTAGTGGCTACAGAAGTGGCTGCTCGTGGTATTGATATTGATGGCTTACCTCGTGTAATTAATATTGATTTACCATGGCTTGCAGAAGATTACGTTCACCGTATTGGCCGTACAGGTCGTGCTGGTCGCCAAGGTCAAGCAATCTCATTTGTTAGCCGCGAAGAAGAAAACACTTTGTTTGAAATTGAAACGTTAATCGGTCAAAAAATCAAACGTGTATATTTAGAAGGTTACGAAGTAAGTAACCGTGAAGTACTAATTGATAAAATTGGTAAAAAACCAGCGCATTTACGCCGTACACGTTCTAACAAGTTATCAGGACAAGCAACCGGTGAAGCGAGAGCAGTAAATCGCTCACGTATTTCAAGCGTTCGTAAAAGCTTAAAAGGCGAAAAACTGTCACTTAAAAAGTCATAGTTAACGCCGTTTAGTTTAAAAAAACCTGAGTTTACTCAGGTTTTTTTGTGCCTGATGATAACACCTCATCAATAATATTTGCGTATACATAAGCCGCTTGCTCGCCCTCTTTATTTGCTATTATGGACAAACCAACTGGTAAACCACTTACTTTGCCTACCGGCAGAGTTATGTGCGTTGTGCCTGCAATAGCAGATAACGAACTACTACTACCATTAAAATTATCACCATTAACTAAGTCTGTCTTCCAGGCGGGTGATACTGTAGGCGCTATAACAATATCAAGCTTGTTGTTTTTATATACATTAACAATGGCTGTCGTTGCTAAAGTGCGATAGCGTTCTTTAGTCTCTTGGTATTTTTGTTTGTTAGTTAAATCAATAGCCTGAGATTGAACTAGGATATCTTGCTCAAAGTAGGGCATTTCTGTATTTTTATTTTGAATATTAAAATTAATAAGTGCTTTTAGGCTTTTTACACCCACTTGTGCTGGAGTGCTTGCGAGGTAGTGATTAATTTCGGCTTTAAAGTCGTAAAGTAAAATATAGTATTCATCAACAAATAGCGTATCTAAGTTATCAGTAATATCTACATTAATAATAGTGTGCCCAGCCTGTTTTAATGCTTGTAACTGCTTGGCATAAAGGCGCTGCGTTTCAATTGTAAATTTGTCGCTAGGCAGTGCACCAATAATAAGTGACGATTTTGATTTTAGATTACCTGTTTTTAATTCAAACCCTGTAGTTGTTGCATCAAGGGAGCCTTCACCTTGCAAAACTGATAAAACCAGCAATGCATCTTTAAGTGAATGCGCCATCGGCCCTACTGAATCTTGGCTACTTGAAAGAGGTATAACGCCTGAGCGTGATACTTGGCCCATACTCGGTTTTATTGCATAAACTCCATTTACTGAGGCAGGGCACGTAATTGAACCGTCTGTTTCAGTCCCTAATGCTATGGGCGCAAAGTTAAGTGCGACTGCCACAGCAGAGCCTGCACTAGAACCACATGGATTACGTGTTACATCGTGCGCATTATGTGTTTGTCCGCCTACGGCACTCCAGCCTGACGATGAATAGGATGAACGAAAATTTGCCCATTCACTTAAATTAGCTTTGCCTAAAATTATAGCGCCTGCATTACGTAGTTGTTTAACAACAAAAGCATCATTATTAGTAACGTTATTTTTAAGTGCTAAAGAGCCAGCCGTTGTGGGAAGTGTGCCTTTAGTCTCAATATTATCTTTAAGAAGTACAGGTATTCCATGTAATGGTCCAGCCCAAGTTCCTTTAGTGGCAAGTTCATCTAACGTTTTAGCTTGAGCAAGTGCTGTAGGCTCTAAACTAATAACCGCATTATATTGTGGATTAAGTTTATTAATTCGCTTTATATAACTTTGGGTGAGTTGCTGTGCATTAATAGAATTATTTTTATATGCAGTGTGGATTTCATCGATGGTTTTTAGCTCTTGTGCTTTAGCGTTAAAAATTGCTAATACACTAAGCAACGAAAAGGTAAATGTTTTGATCATTGTTGAGGTGCTTGAGTTGTCATTATTTTCTATACATTTAGCACAAAAAAACCTCACAAAGTGAGGCTTTTCGATAAACAGCTTAAAAAAGAGGTTTAAGCGTTTTCTAACATAGACAGTGCGACTGCTTCAGCTGCTTTAATACCATCAATACCCGCTGATAAAATACCGCCAGCGTAACCTGCGCCTTCACCAGCAGGGTAAAGCCCTTTGGTGTTAATACTTTGGAATGTTTTATCACGCTTAATACTAATAGGCGACGAAGTACGTGTTTCCACACCGGTTAATAAACCGTCGTTAGTTGAAAAGCCACGAATTTGTTTATTAAACGCTGGTATCGCTTCGCGAAGGGCATCAATTGCAAATTGTGGTAACACTTTACTCAAGTCAGTTAACTTAATACCAGGTGTGTAAGAGGGTTGTACTTCACCTAAGTCTGCAGATGATTTACCTTTTAAGAAATCTCCAATTAACTGTGCTGGTGCATCGTAGTTGCTACCACCAAGCTCATACGCTTGCTCTTCAAGTTTGCGTTGTAAGTCTATTCCGGCAAGTGGATTACCAGGGAAATCTTGCTCTGGTGATATACCTACCACAATAGCGCTGTTAGCGTTGCGCTCACTTCGTGAATATTGACTCATACCATTGGTAACAACACGGCCTTCTTCAGAGGTTGCCGCGACTACTGTGCCACCTGGGCACATACAAAAGCTGTAAACCGTGCGGCCATTGTCGCAGTGATGAACAAGTTTATAATCGGCAGAGCCTAAAATTGGGTTTCCTGCATTTGTGCCAAAACGACATTCATCGATCATTGATTGTTTATGTTCGATTCTAAAACCGACTGAGAATGGCTTTGCTTCAACATAAATCCCTTTTTTATGGATCATATCAAACGTGTCACGTGCGCTATGGCCAACGGCTAATACAACATGTCGAGTGTTTAGTTGCTCGCCATTTGAAAGCGTTAAACCTGTTACTTGCCCGTCGTCTAAATGAATATCGTCAACACGTGTGCTAAAGCGAATTTCGCCGCCAAGCTCTATTATACGAGCGCGCATTTTTTCAATCATGGTGACAAGTTTAAACGTACCAATGTGTGGCTTACTTACGTATAAAATTTCATCGGGTGCGCCTGCTTCTACAAATTCAGTAATGACTTTTCGGCCATAATGCTTTGGATCTTTTACTTGGCTGTATAACTTACCGTCTGAGAAAGTACCTGCGCCACCTTCACCAAATTGTACATTTGATTCTGTATTAAGTGTGCGTTTACGCCAAAAGCCAAACGTGTCTTTTGTACGTTCACGTACTTCTTTACCGCGCTCTAATATAATGGGTTTAAAGCCCATTTGAGCAAGTAATAAGCCCGCAAATAAACCACAAGGACCAAAACCAATCACGACAGGGCGCTCTTTGATATTATTGTTAGCTTGGGCTACAAATTTATAACTTGTGTCTGGTGCTACTTTTACATGTTGGTCTTTTTCAAATGCTGCGAGTAGCTCGGCTTCGTTATCAACTTCTATATCGAGTGTATAAATAAGTAAAATAGCTGATTTTTTACGTGCATCATAACCACGTTTAAACACATTAAAACTGTGCAATTGTTCAGGTAGGATTTTTAGTTTATTTACAATTGCTTGACCAATTGCGTCTTCGTCATGATCAAGTGGCAGCTTAATTTCGGTTAAACGTATCATTTATATCTCTTTTAGGTGTCATAGCGGGGTATTATTACCGCTCACAATAAGGGGATGCAGGACACAACGAGTGTGCAAACATTAGGCGCGCATTTTACGTTAAAATAGCCTGATATGGCACTTATTTATTGTATTTTTGGGGTGGATGGGTATGATCCACAACTGTTGTTCAAAATCTTAGGTATTAAAATAGTATGGCGTTTGTTGTCACCGAAAATTGTATAAAATGTAAGTACACCGATTGCGTATCAGTGTGCCCAGCAGATGCATTTTTTGAAGGCCCTAATTTTTTAGCAATTAGCCCGATTGATTGTATTGATTGTGGCTTATGTGTCCCTGAGTGTTCAGCTGATGCGATATACCAAGAAGATGAGCTACCAGAGTCTCAAAAAGAGTTTACTGAATTAAATGCTGAACTTGCACTGGTCTGGCCGCGCATTACAGAGGTTAAACCTGCACCAGAGGACGCTGATGTATGGAATGGCATAGACGATAAGCTTAAACTACTCGAAACATAATACATAACAATTAGTTACTCCTTTATCATTAAATAGTTAATTTTTCATTTCAAAGTATTAACAAATGTACCTGGATAAATTACAATCCTCAGCTTAAGTTGCTCCTTATGAGTAATTACAGTCTAAATGGATGTTTATGCAGTACTTTATAACTATAATAAAAAAGTTTACCTTCCTATTTTTAAGTTTTGCTTTATTACTTTCAAGCCTTGATGTAGCGGCTAAAAAACAGCAAGTATCCTTGTCCCGTATTAATTCAAATATCACCGTTGATGGTGTTATGGATGAAGCGCACTGGCAAAATGCAACACGTATATCTTTACTTTACCAAGATGAGCCTAACGAAAAAGGCACACCCCCTGTAAAAACTGATGCCTTTATTTACGAAGATGGCACTAACTTATATGTTGCCTATGTTGCACAAGACCCAGACCCTACGCAAATTCGTGCATCACTTCGTGACCGCGATACGCTATGGGAAGACGACGTCGTTATTCTTGTTATTGATACATTTAATGATGAACGCAGTGGTTATGAATTCCATGTTAACCCGCTGGGCGCGCAAGGCGATATACGAATGACCGACACCGATGGCTGGAGCTCTGATACCTCATGGAATGCTATTTGGGATAGCGCAGGACAAATTAACGACAAAGGTTATGTTGTTGAAATGCGTATTCCTTTTAAAGCACTGCGTTTTCCTGAAAATAAAAATGAGCTAACGTGGGGTTTTTCTGTAATGAGAAACTACCAACGTGATGTGCTATATCAGCTATCAAACATGGGGTTTGATAGAAACGTGAAATGCAGCCTTTGCCAGTTTGATAAGTTAGTTGGATTTAGTGACATTGAATCAAGTAAAAATATCCAATTAACACCTACATTAACCACACTGCGTAACGATAATAAATCTGCGTTGCCAGGTGATTGGGATAAGGGTGATATAGATACTGAAGTGGGCTTAGATTTACGCTGGGGTTTAACAAAAGATGCTGTTTTAAACGCGACAATTAATCCTGATTTTTCGCAAGTAGAAACTGACTCTTTAGAGCTTGATGTAAATACAACCTTTTCAATTTATTACGCTGAAAAACGTCCTTTCTTTTTAGATGGTGCTTCTTACTTTAAAAGTAGTTTATTTGAGCTTTTATATACACGTACAATTGCAGAGCCTACTTTAGGTGCAAAGCTGACGGGTAAAACGGGCGATCATAGTTATGCGCTAATGCTAGCTGATGACGACAATAGTAATATTTTACTGCCAACGAATCAGGGCTCTGGCTTTGCAAGCTTAAACGAAAAAACGAATGCAGCCGCAGGGCGTTATCAATATGACTTAGGTCAGCAAGGTACTATTGGTATTTCAAGCACGCACAGAGAAAGTGATGACTATCACAACACTGTATTATCAGTGGATGGTAGCTACTGGTTTAATCAATCGGATACTCTTTTGTATCAAGTGTCATCTGCTGATACTCGTAACTCTGAATTTTTAATTCAAAACTATAACTTATCTCAAACTCAATCAGATGAAGCTTATGCTCTAGAACTTACCCGCGATAAACGTGATTACAAATTATTTGCATCTTATGAAAATATTGGGCAGGACTACCGCACTGATTTAGGTTATCAAGCTAAAGTCGATTATGAAAAAGTAGGCTTTGGTGGCGGACAAACATGGTACAGAGATGAATCTGATTTACTTACCTCATGGTCATACGAAGCTGACTGGGATAAAACGTGGGCACAAAATGGCGACTTACTTGAAGAAGAATACGAAGGCTTTTTGAGTTTTAAAGGTCAAAAACAATCTATTTTTGAAATTGGTTTAGTACACCGTTATGAAAATTATAATGACAATTTTTATAATCAAAATATTGGTTACATTTATACGGGCTTTAAACCCACTAAAGATTTAAAGTTATCATTATATGTTGAATACGCAAGCCGCATTGATTATGCAAATGAGCAATTAGGCGATGCGTTTGACACCCAAACCCAAATGGTGTGGGACATTAACGACCATTGGCAGCTCGATGTAAAACATAACTACAGCCAATTAGATAACCCACAAGGGGAGCGTGTATTTACAGCTAACTTAGTTGATTTTAGGCTTCATTATAAATTTAGTATGCGTTCAATTCTTAAGCTTATTTTACAATTTGAAGATATTGATAGAGACGAAAATGCCTACTTTTATCAAGTTAGCCAAATTAACAAAGACTATGGTAGTCAGCTTGTTTACTCATATAAAATTAATGCGCAAACACTGTTTTATTTGGGTTACTCAGATAGAGGTTACCAAGACGATTCACTTAAAAATATTGAGCGGGATCAACGTACCTTATTTACAAAAGTTAGCTATGCATGGCAGCTTTAAATTTTAATAATAACAGTACTAGCGATGATTTTTACTAGTTTGAGTAGCAATGCATAATGCGCAAGAATAATTTTTAAATGATGTACGACAGCGGAGCAAATGCGATTAAGGTTGAGTAAATATAAGTACTTAAAGCTGAAGTGGTGAGGCATAGATTAATGCGGAAGAAAAAATTATAGAGCTTATTGACGGCATGTATTAAATTTTAAACAATTGAAACGTTTTTGTTTATTTTTATTAATCCCACCTATACTATATGTAGATACAGTTAGTTAATCCATTATCGTTACAATTTTTTGTTATTCTAATGGCTTAGGGTTATATCAATGCTTGCGTAGTACTAAATGCAAGCGATATAATCCGCTTTTGGTAATGGGTTTGATAGGAGAAGCAAAATAGATGGATTTTTTTTATGAATAAACTTAAGCCGCTCGGTTTTATTTTCTTAATCATAGTTCTATTTTGTTTCTGCATAAACATAGAGTTAACTAATCAGATCAACCGTATAAATCTATTTCAGACTAATATTGATATACGAAGTTTCGAGATCACGAATACCTCCCTTGATATGGCTCCTTGGTATAATCCCATTTTAAATGGCCATTATATAATTAAGCAGCCAACAGCTGATTTTTTACTTATTAAAACCACTGATACCCAATTTGTAGCCGCTGATTCTAACAAGTTAATCATGATGACGCTCGCATCACCCATGAACTTTTTATTTTTATGTATATTGATATTTGGCTCAGGTATCTACTTACGTAGAGAACGTAGAAAACGTCATTATAAAAATCAAATAGCGGAACTCAACCGCCAAGCCAATAGCTTACTTACTGCATTTAATTTACAAGTTAAACCGGCAGAGAACCCATTAGGTGTAAGCAGCTTAAGTCAATCTATAAATAGCTTAAATTCACACGTAGTTAATTATGTTAAACAAACTCAAACAAGTATTTGTCAAGACAAACTGACGCTGTTAATTGACCGCCATGCATATATTGAACACATAGACAGACAAATAAATCATGCTAATCAGGAAGATCTCAAGTGTGCGCTTCTATTTATCGACTTGGATGGCTTTAAACAAGTAAATGATTCGTTTGGCCATAGTTTTGGTGATGAAATATTAGTTCAAGTGGCCAGTCGACTTGCAAATGTTTTACGTCACCATAAGTTAAGTAATATTAATAGCGCTAATCAATTAGAGCAAAACTTATCAAGATTAGGAGGAGACGAATTCTCCATATTTATAGAACTACTTGATGATAGCGACAGAGTTGTTGACATAGCGAAGCACGTGCTAAGTGAGCTTGAAAAAGACTTTGTGCTTGGCAATAAAATAGTAAAAATTAGTGCCAGTATTGGTATTGCTGCTTACCCAGAAAGCGCGTCAACCCCACAAGCACTTTTACAATTAGCTGATGTTGCTATGTACAGAGCTAAGAGTGATGGTAAGGGAATATTTAAAGTTTACTCGCCGGAAATGGGTAACAAAATGCGCCGTTATCATTATTTACTCGAAGAATTGCGTTTAGCGCTCGCGTGTAAAGATTTTTACTTGTCTTTTCAGCCAATTGTACATGTTGAAGATTGTATGATTGATTATTTTGAAGCGCTTACACGTTGGGACCACCCAGTTGAAGGTATGATCCCACCTTCAGAATTTATTCCAATAGCAGAAGAGTCGAATTTAATATTAGAGCTTGGCGATTGGATTATGCTTGAATCGTGTCGGCAAATGGCTGCATGGCATAATGCAGGTATGCGCAAAGTAAAAATATCAGTTAACGTTTCGGGCATTCAGTTAAAGCACCGTGATATTTATGATTGGATAATGAAGAAGCTAAAAAAAACCGGCTTACCGGCGACGTCTCTAATGCTTGAAATTACCGAATCAACATTTATTCAAGCCAGCCCTAGAATAATTAAAGAGCTAAGTAGATTAAGAGAAGAAGGCATCACTATTGCAATTGATGACTTTGGTACAGGTTTTAGCTCGTTAAGTACATTAGCGGATTTACCAATTGATGTTATTAAAATTGATCGCTCGTTCATAGCTCAAGCCAATAAAAGTCAAAAATATAACGATATATTAAATACAATTAGTGAGCTTGGACAAAAGCTGGGCCTTAAAATTGTAGCTGAAGGCGTTGAAGAAATAGGGCAGTTTGAGCTTGTTAAAAAAATGGGTGTGAGTTCAGTTCAGGGGTATTTAGTGAGCCGTCCTGAGTCATCAGTTAATGTAGGCAATAAAGTATTACGTAATAACACCAGCAATCTTTCTGCATCGGGTACAAGTGCGTGGGATATTGTTAGTTAGTTAGTTAGTTAGTTAGTTAGTTAGTTAGTTAGTTAGTTAGTTAGTTAGTTATTTTACAAATAAAAATGCCACTCTAAATAGAGTGGCATTTTTTGTTTAATCAGTAATTAATGTATTAAAGATCAAATGTGCGTGAAACAGCAAGTACAATACGCTCATCAGCATAATCGTAATCTAAGCTAGTGTTTTCAGCAGCCACTTCAATACCAAAACCTTCGTAGCTTGTTTGATAAGCTAAGCGGTAGTGCTTGTACGATTTTTTCTGGTTTGTATCCCAAGCCCACTTTTCACCATCAAGTGAGTTTGAAATATCAAAACTTGCACGTAGTGCGTGATTTGGAGCTAGTTCATAAGTGTGAGCAACCATTGAAATTACATGACCCGCACCTGTTCCAAAGTAATCCCAGCTATACCAAAAGTTAAGCTCAGTTTGGCCGTATTCACTTGCATAACCAAACTTAGTGTAAGCTTCAGCGTAGTTACCGTCACTGTTATTACCTTGATAAGTGTAATAAGCGATACCGTAATCAACGCTGAATTGCTCATCAAGTTGTACATATTTACCTAAGTAAGCATCAAGCTCAAAATCAGTGTCGTCACCAAAATCTACGTTTGAGGCCCAAACACCAGCGTAAACACCACTATCAAAGGCATAATCTAAGCTGCCTTGAATTGCAGGGTCGCTATCGGTCTGTGTTACACCATTAAAAGTGTAGTCAGACGCTGCAGTGATTGTTGTTGACCAATCAGCTGCTGCAGTTGTTGATAAAAGTGCAAATGGTAGTGCTACTACAAGTTGTTTTAGTTTGTTATTCATTATTAATCCCTAGTGTACTGTGTCTATTTTTGTGTAATCAATTGCGTTTGCTTTTGGTGAGCTATCTATATTTGTTACTGTTTTAAATTTACTGTAACCAATAAATGCTGCACAGATAAAGAACAAGCCGATAACTAATGCGCCTACCCACTGAATTTGTAAAAATTCTAATTTAAACAATAGTGTAAGTAATGATAGACCAACAACATTTCCGATTATGTATTTCATTTTGCCAAAACGCTTTACGGTAAAGTTTAGGTTATCTGTATATAAACGCACTAACGAATCAAGTGAGTTAATTACAAATACAATACCTACAAATACCATAGCGAAGTTTTTAATACCTTGAGTTGGGATGCCCGCTTCATGGTAGTGATAAAGTACGCTAAACCAAATCGCAATAGGAATAGAAGGGAAAATCAACATTGCACCTAATACTTGGTATGTTTTAAGTCCACCAACAAAGCGTGATGTAAATTGACCAATCATTATGCTCCACGCAAACCACCAGAATAAGTAAAACTCATGGTAATCATTAAGCGGTAAAACAAATTCATTAATGTTTGCAAAGTAAGTACCAATAGAACCTAAGTTATCTGTAAATGCTGACATTTGACTATCACCTATCACAAATGCGCCAGTCCACATAAAGGCGATTAAAGCTAAGAATAACCACGTAGTAGAAATACTTAAAATACGTACATATTTAATGTCAGTACTTGAGTACACAGCAAAACAGATAGCAGCAAACACAATTAAGTAAAACTCAGAAACTATACTTGTTCCATCGCCTAATTCGGGTAAATACCATGGTAGGTTTGTAAGCAGTAAATAAGCGGTAAATGCACATGTACCAATAATTACAACGTTATTGATAAATTTAACCCAAGGAATTTCGAAAAATTTCACTTTAGGTTCTATTACACAGAAATAAAAGCACGTAAGAAAGTAAAATCCCCAGATCAAAAATCCCCAGTAGCCAAACTCAATAGCCAGTGGATTTGCAAACGCGTATTCTGGGCTTGCTTTTATGTCTGCATAACCTGCAAACTCAGTTAAAGGAAACATAATAAGGCCAACATCTAGGCCAGAAGTAAATAGTATTGCTATAAAGGTAAAGGTTCGAACTGGTGTTACACCTACTACGCGAACATTACCCCATTTAATTAAAATAGTGATAATAGCAAGTAAGGTAAAAATGATGCCTGCATTAAGCCAAATAGTCATTGTTACCCTCCAGTAATGAATAAAAATAATTCATAAGCACTCCGTATTTTATTGTTTTATTCTCGCATTAACACAACGTAACCTATTTACATCGTGTGCCACTGCAAGGCACGCATTGGTTTAGCCCGACGAGACTAAACCTAAGCATGTGGCTAAAGTTAGATCTCCGTACTACGTTGTGTTTCTTGCCAGTTTGTTGTTATGGCAACATTCACATCCGATTTCTGTAATGGTTCTTTACCTAAAATTATGTCAGCTGCTTTTTCGGCAACCATAATAGTAGGCGCATTCAAGTTTCCGTTAGGAACTGTTGGGAATATAGATGAGTCAACAACACGTAGTCCTTCAATACCATGTACTTGCGTATTTGAATTAACAACGGCCATATCATCTCCACCCATTTTGCATGAGCAAGAAGGGTGGTAGGCACTTTCTACGGCTTGGCGTACAAAGGCATCTATTTCTTCATCTGTTTGAATATGTTTACCTGGTTGAATTTCTTCATCGCGGTATTCATCAAAGGCACTTTGTTCGATTATGTCGCGTGTTAAGCGAACGCACGCTCTAAAGCCTTCAATATCGTCTTGGTGTTCAAGGTAATTAAATAAAATGGTTGGTGGTTGCTCAGGGTTCGCAGAAGCAATAGTGACACTACCGCGACTTTTTGGTTTGTTATGACCAACATGTACCTGAAAACCATGACCTGCAAATGCACTTCTACCATCGTAACGCATAGCCGCTGGTAAAAAGTGATATTGAATATCTGGCCATTCAACACCAGGTTTTGAGCGAATAAACGCACACGATTCAAAATGATTCGTTGCACCTAAACCCGAACGCGTTAATAACCAGCGCGCACCAATCAACCCTTTTGAAACAATGCCTAGTTTGCCGTTAAGCGTGATAGGTTGCTTACACTTGTATTGAAAGTAAAACTCAAGATGATCTTGTAAGTTTTGACCTACACCTGGTAGATGATGCTGTACTTCAACGCCTGCTTTTTCAAGCGCTTGAGTATCACCAATACCAGAGAGTTGTAAAATATGTGGAGAGCCGATAGGGCCTGCACTTAATATAACGTCTTTTGCAGCATGTGCAGTTTTAACGTCGCCATTTACTTTGTATTCAATGCCTGTGGCTTTTTTACCATCTAAAATCACGCGCTGTGCTAGTGCACCTGTAATAATCGTTAAATTACTACGCGATTTAACAGGGTCTAAATACTCACGCGAAGCAGAGCTGCGCACGCCGTCTTTTACGGTCATGTGCATTGGGCCAAAACCCTCTTGCTGCGATGCATTATAATCATCTGTAGACGCGTAACCGGCCTGTACACCTGCTTTGATAAAGGTGCGGTAAAGCGGGTTTTTCATTTCGTTGCCGTTATTAACGCCAAGCGGGCCTTTGCCACCACGGTAAGTATTTTCACCAAGATAAAAGCTTTCTGCTTTTTGAAAATACGGTAAACACGATTGGTAATCCCAGCCGTTTGCACCGTGTTGCTGCCATTCGTCAAAATCTTTTGCGTGGCCACGTACGTATACCATGCCGTTGATAGATGACGAGCCGCCTAATACTTTGCCTCGAGGACAATGCATTTCACGGTTATCTAAATGAGGCTCAGGCTGCGTATGAAACTGCCATGCGTATTTTTCACTATTCATAGGAATAGATAACGCGGTTGGCATTTTTATAAAAATACTTTTATCGCTACCGCCAGTTTCAAGTAGTAACACGCGGTTACTTGAATCTTCAGATAAACGGTTGGCTAAAACACAACCCGCCGAACCCGCGCCAACAATAATATAGTCGTAATGATTACTCATAGTAGGGCGCCTTAAAATGGGCTTTCTATGTCGGCCATACCAACATAAATAGACTTAGTTTGCGTGTATTGATCAAGCGTTTGTATACCATTTTCACGGCCAATACCCGATTGCTTGTAACCGCCAACTGGCATTTCAGCCGGTGAGTTACCGTATGCATTAATCCAACAAATACCGGCTTGTAACTTATGAATTACGCGGTGAGCACGTTTAATATCACTCGTAAATACGCCAGCAGCTAAGCCTAGGTGTGTACCGTTAGCGCGTGCAATCACATCGCCTTCATCGTCAAAAACAAGCACGCTCATTACTGGACCAAATATTTCTTCTTTAACAATAGTCATATCGTCATTACAATCAATAAACACAGTTGGTGCTACAAAGTATCCATTAGGTGCAGATTCAGGTGAAAGCGTTGTACCACCGGTTAGTAGTGTTGCGCCTTCTTCAATACCTTTATTAACGTAGCTCATTACTAGTTCTTGATGCTTTTTAGAGATAAGTGCGCCAAAGTTAGTATTTAAATCTTGTGGGTCGCCAGCAATAATGTTTTTCTCAGTGCGCGCTTTAAGCTCATCAATAAACTGCTGATATACATTTTTGTGAACGTAAATACGTGTACAGTTAGTACAAATTTCGCCTTGCGTATAAAAGTTACCTAACATAGCAGCGCTAACCGCTTGCTCTATGTTGGCATCATCAAATACTAATAGTGGAGATTTACCACCAAGTTCCATCGTGACATCTTTTAACGTACCGGCAGCACTCGCTACTACTTTTTTACCTGTGCCTACTTCACCCGTAAACGATACTTTATCAATATCGCTATGCTGCGTTAGCCACTGGCCTACATCGCCCGCGCCTTGAACAACATTAAACACACCTGCAGGTACGCCAGCTTCAACAAATACTTCTGCAAGTTTAATTGCGCCAAGTGGTGTTTCTTCAGATGGTTTGAATATAAATGCATTCCCAGCAGCAAGAGCAGGGCCTGACTTCCAACATGCAATTTGTAGTGGGTAGTTCCATGCACCAATACCCGCACAAATACCTAATGGCTCTTTGCGTGTGTAGTAAAAGTCATCACCAACCATTTGTTGTTGGCCTACCTGTGCTGGCGCAAGACCTGCAAAGTATTCAATTACATCAGCGCCAGTTTCAATATCAACACAATTTGCTTCTTGCATTGGTTTACCGGTGTCGAGTACTTCTACAAGTGCTAGTTCATCGTTACGCTCGCGTAAAATAGCCACTGCTTTTAATAAAATGCGGCTACGTTCAATGGGTGTCATTGCTGACCACTGAGCAAAACCTTGCTTTGCACTCTCAATGGCTGCGTTTTGAATAAATTCGTCGGCAATTTCTACTGCGTAAATAACCTCGCCCGTTGCTGGGTTTGTTACATCAAATGTTTTGCCGTTCTGGTTTGCAAGAAAATGGCCGTTAATAAAATTTTGATAGACAGGTGTAGTCACGCTAGGCTCCATATTGCTTGATAAGTGAAAGTACATAGCTTTTTGCTAACTTTTCACAGTGTTTAAACTGATTATTGTCTGATTTACTCAGTACTGCTCTTAACCATAGGCCATCGATCATTGCGGCGCTAAGTTCTGCAGCTTGATTTGCTTGCTCAATAGGCATTAATTGTTTAAAAGAAAATGCTAAATTACTTTGCAAGCGTTTACTGTTTACATTTTGTAGTCGGTGTAATTCTTCATCATGCATCGATTGCGCCCAAAAACTTAACCACGTTCGGGTTGTATCATTACGCTGTTGTACAAGCGCAAAGTTGGCTTCGATAATAAACATTAAACGTTCAGTCGCATTTGTTTGATGATTTACTTTGCCTATCAAGTCTTGTTTTAAGCTTGTTAGTAAGTATCGAACAGTGGCTTCAATCAACCCCTGCTTACCACCAAAATAATGACTAATAATACCCGACGATAAACCTGCATTTTTACTAATGCTGTTTATAGTCGTTCCTTGTAATCCATTCGTCGCAACAGATTCTATAGTTGCGTCAATTAGCTGCTGACGCCTGACAGGTTCCATTCCAACTTTAGGCATAATTTTTATTAATTGAACGTTCAATAAAGATAAGCTTAAGGTAATAGCTCTAACAATTCAAGGTTGAGGTAAATATCTAGATGCCAAAATGTAGATTAATCATTAATAAAAGAGCAATTAATAGGACAAAGAAGATGTGGTTTTTATTTATTTAATTTTATTTAAAACAGTAGCTTGAGAATTTAATTTTTAAATTTAATAATAGTAATGATTTGTTTACAGCAATAAATGAATAAAATGTCAAAAAACCATTAGAACAATAATAGTTAGAGTACTAATAGTATTATTTTGATACAAAAGAACACTAAACCTGCAATTGCTTAGTGCTCTAATAAATTTATATGGAGAGTAAACTTTGTGGTTTTATCGCTTTAAAGCGCTTGGTATTGAAAGGTTAGGCATTATTAATAACGCCTTTAAAAAGTAGGGGGTAACGTCTTAGTCTATTGCCAATGTAGTCATCAGCTAAAATTTGCTGGCAAATGAAATCAATATCTTTGCTTGCTTCAAATACCCAATCAAAGCGCTCTATAGCCAGTAAAAAACCACGCTTTAAATGAGTTTGAGAACGGTACTGTTCTAGGTTGTCTTGAATAATAGAGACTTTACTTGGATTAGCTTTAAGCTCTTCTACTACTTGATTAATAAAAGTAGTATTGAGCTTACTGGTCGGGCGGTGTCTGAGTTTTCGTGGGTGCATTAGCTCTCGTTTGCAATGTTATATAATTTTTTCAAAAAGTCGTCTTTATGCTTTTCATGCTCGTAGTCAAGGTGGTAAGTATTATGAAAACCAAAGCGCAGTTCTACGCCGCTACCTTGTAGATATACGGTGTAACCGTCTACGTCTGAATATGCAGTAACTCCCTGATAATGTTTGCCTTCATCAGTCATTTCACCTTTTTGAATTATGCGTTCATATACGGCTAAAATCTGTTTATTGTCGAGTTCGTTTTTCATGTTTTATACCTTTTATTAAAAAGCTAATACGATATAGATATGAGGGTCGATCATCTTAAAAACAATAGCTAAAAAAATGTGATATTGCTTTGTAATTTGGCCTTTTTAAATTATGCTCAAAATTCATTTATTGTTGAGCTTACACCATGATAGACAAGGCGTTACTACTAAAAACTCGTGAGTTATCGGATCAATTAATTGCATTGCAAACGCCTATTAGGATACTCGATGCTATTAATTGGGATAAACAAACTAAAGAGGAGTTTTTTAGACAAAAATGTCAAAAAAATCCACTGATCGATCGTGCATACTATCAACAGCGCGATCTTGGTTTTGTACCTAGCGAGTTACGCCAAGCGTTTTCTACTTTGCACCGTAACATTATTAACCAATTGGGTCAGTTAAATCCCATAGCTCAATACATGGGAAAAATGTGCACAGAGTATAAAACAGTATTAAGCATGCTTGAGTATCGTGGCACACCAGAGTTTCATGACTTATCGGTGGAGTTATTTGGTCACCCTAAAGATTTATTTCATGCCGGTGAGCCCTCACTTTCTGAGCTAGCTAATATGCTAGATAAACCGCTGCAAAATTTACTTATAGCCGACATACTGCCTGACGACCCTAAAAATATTGATGCTGTTGATGCAGTGCGTATTCTGTCTGAGCAAGTAACCGCTAGTATGGCAGGCATAAACGTTGAGGTAATGCTTAGCGATGGTATTGTTAGTGATGCAGCCGCAGGTGCTAATAATATAAAGCTTAATCAAGATGTTAAGTTTTCTCAGCGCGAACTTGATATTTTAGAAGTTCACGAAGGGTGGATACACGTCGGTACCACTCAAAATGGTTTAGCTCAGCCTTATTTAACGTGTTTGAGTAAAGGCACGCCAAGCTCCACTATTACCCAAGAAGGCTTAGCGGTCCTTACCGAAATTATTACTTTAAAATCAACTCCAAGGCGTTTATCTAAATTAGTGAATCGTATTCAAGCCGTTACAAAGGTAATAGATGGCGCCGAGTTTGTAGACATTTACCGTGATTACGTAGCGCAAGGTTTATCAAAAGATGACAGCTACACACTTGCGCAGCGTGTATTTAGAGGCAGTACGCCAACAGGTTTGCCTTTTACAAAAGATATTGCTTACATTAAAGGCTTTGTACTGGTTTATAACTTAATACGCGTTGCAATACAGCTTGGTCGAATAGATAGACTTCCTTTATTACTGGTAGGTAAAATATCGATAGATGATTTTAGATTAATATCGCAGCTTCATGATTTAGGTGTAATAGAGAGTCCACAATTTGTACCACCACACTTTAAAGATTTACGCGGTTTGGCAACTTGGTTGAGCTTCGGTCGTTTTATTGGCGACTTGTCGTTTGAAAAGTTAGAAAACGATTATAAACCGCTATTTTTATAATTAATCAATATAACTTATCGACACATCGACATAAAAAAAGCCCATAACGGGCTTTTTAAAATAAGGTACTTTAGGTTTTGCTATCGAGCGTTCGTGCTTTCAAATATTTTGTCAGCTGAGGCTGCAACAAAACCAGTATAAAGCTCGCCGTCTGCTTTAGGGTAACGAATAGCAAACTCATAAAAGCAGCTAGGAATGCTCATATCACCGTCACTAAAGGTAACTGAGTATTCATCAGCAAGTGTTGACGATTGCTCTAGTAACACCTCTGGTGAGCCTTTAACTTCACCGCCTGACGTATTAAGCGAAAAGCCGGCGTCTTTTAGGGCTTGGTTAACATCATGAATGTTATCAAACTTAGCAAGCGTATTAATATTTACGGTAAAGTGATTGGCACGGTAACCCCACGCCGACATCCACGCTGCATATTCGCTTTCAGCTAGCAGTTGTTTGTAAGTATCGGTGCTTACTTGCCAATGCGTGCCTGAATATAAAAAGTTGTCTGCTGTAACTGCACTTTCGTCAATTTGACTTACCATATCTGTCACGATGGCTTGTAACTCTGGCGAGCATTTTTCTACTAATAGTTCAGAGATAAATACTTTTGGCTGATTAGGATCGCTATGCTCATAGTGTTTTGCGTAAAGTTTTTTAGCTTCAAAGTGGTACTCACCACATTCTTTGTAACCAATTGCTAAAAAGTGAGCGGCGAGCTTTTCAAGACCCACTTTTTCTATATTAAATGTACGCAGCGCAATATGATCGTTAATGATGTCATCTTTTTGCGTTGACCCTAAAAGGTCATGAATTTTATCTGCCGATGGAGTTACGTTTAAATAGTTTTCCCAAAGGTTCTCAAATAATGTGTTTACATCAGTATGCATGTTAAGTCCTTAAATCTAAAATTTGGTTTTATTGCTTATTCAATTACTAAGCCCGGCGCTAGGGTTTGCGGTAAGCTCACTTTGTCTGACTCCACAGATGCGACAGGGTATGCGCAATAATCGGCGGCATAGTATGCACTTGCTCTGTGATTACCACTGGCGCCAATACCGCCAAATGGAGCTGCACTAGAGGCACCTGTAATGGGGCGGTTCCAGTTAACAATACCGGCACGAATGCGCTTTAAAAAGTGAGTGTAGTCATCTTCACTGTCGCTAAGTAAACCTGCAGATAAACCAAAGCTTGTGTTGTTGGCTTCAATAATTGCGCTGTCAAAGTCGGTATAACGATACACTTTAATTAGCGGTCCAAAATGCTCTTCATCTGGCATGTCGGTAATGCTTGTTACATCAATAATGCCCGGGCTTACAAAACCTGTGCCTGGTTTTAATTGCTTAAGTTCAACAAGGATTTGTGCACCTTTTGAGACTAATTCACTTTGCGCAGCAACCATACCCAGTGCTGCTTTTTCGCTTATCATTGCACTCATAAAAGGCTGCTCTGTAGCAAAGCTGTCGTCTACAACTATGTTTTTAGTTGCGCTTATTAGCTTTTCTAAAATAGCATCGCCATTGAGCGACTTTTCAATAAATAAGCGACGTGCACACGTACAGCGCTGACCTGAGGTAATAAAGCCTGATTGAATAACATCGTGCACAGCAGCGCTTACATCACTCACATCTTTTACAATCAGTGGATTATTACCGCCCATTTCAAGCGCTAAAATCTTACCGGGGTGTCCAGCAAACTGTTTATGTAGTAAGTGACCTGTGTTTGAGCTACCGGTAAAAAACAAGCCATCTATATCTTTATGAGAGGCAAGTGCTTTACCTGTTTCAATTTCACCTTGCACAAGGTTAATAACACCCGCTGGTAAGCCCGCTTTTAGCCAAAGTGAGAGGGTAAATTCTGCCACGTGCGGAGTAAGCTCTGATGGCTTAAATACCACTGTGTTGCCAGCTAGAATTGCAGGAACAATATGTCCGTTTGGTAAATGCCCCGGAAAGTTATACGGGCCAAAAATAGCCACAACGCCATGCGGTTTGTGTCTAATAAACGCTTTAGCACCGGGCATTGGGTTTTCGGTTGTACCGGTACGCTCATGGTAGGCTTTTACAGATATAGCTACTTTACCTGTCATTGCGCCTACTTCGGTGCGGGTTTCCCATAATGGCTTTCCTGTTTCGCGTGCAATTATGGTCGCAAATTCTTCGCTGTGTTCTTTTAATTGTGCTGCGAAGCTTTCAAGAATGACTATACGCTCTTCAAGTGGTTTGTCTGCCCATTGTAATTGCGCAGCTCTGGCTGCTTTTATAGCCGAATCTACTTGATCAGCGTTTGCGCCATTACCTTGCCATACCACATCGCCATTACTTGGATTGATTGACTCAAATACTGGGCCAAGGCCTGTATGCCACTGGTTATTAATTAGGTGTGTATTCATAAATTATTTACAGGCGGAAAAATCGCGCTGCGTCTCCTTGGCTTAAATTAAGCGCCTTAGCCACATCTTGGCTAATGACGAGAGTATGTTTTGCATGATTGTAGTGTGCGTCTTTGGTAAATGTTGCTCTAAAGCCACTTACGCCTTGATTACATACAGCCAGCGTATCTGAGCTATTTTGTGATATGTGATCAAGCTCACCAATAGTAATAGGGCAAACTTGAGAGTCACGAATGCTGCGAATATTACCAAGCTTTGCTTCAACCGTTGGGCCTGCGTCAAATAAGTCAACGTAGCCTCTGTGCTCAAAACCTTCTTTTTCTAATAATTTTAGCGCAGGTTTTGTTTTTTCATGCACATGGCCAATAACAGCTTGGGCTTTTTTGCTAAGCAAGTTCACATAAATAGGGTACTTAGGCATTAACTCGCTAATAAATACCTTATCGCCTAAGCCCACTAAGTGATCCGCTTGTGGAAATTCGATACTAAAAAAGTGCTCTTGCAGCCATTGCCAAAAAGGAGAATGACCGTCTTCGTCGCTAACACCGCGCATTTCTGCGATAACAGTATCGGCAAAACGCTCGCTGTGCTGAGCCATAAACAAAAAGCGTGAACGAGATAAAAATCGACCCGTTAGGCCTTTACGGCTATTTTCGCGCAAAAATAATGTACATATTTCTGAGCAACCAGTGTAGTCGTTACACATGCTTAAAATATCAACGGTGTTATATACATTTAAAGTAGGCGAGTGGTGTACTGTTTTACCCAAATGATAATGATATAAAGGCACCGATAAACCTACTGCGGCTTCTATAGCGGTTGTGCCAATAACGTCACCTGTTTCACTGTCTTCTAAAACAAATAAATAGCTTTCATCAAGTGGCTGGTTAATGTTTTTGGCAAAGCTTTTTTCAGCACGTTCAATTTTTTCTTTAAGCTGTGCATCGTCCACAGGCAAAGAGGTAAACCCATGACCGGATTCAATCGCTATTTGTTTAAGCGCGTCAAAATCATTGGCAGTAATAGGACGTAATACTTGCATTTATTGCTTGCTCCAATAGCACGCCTGTAGGCGTGCTAATTTAAACTATATTAACCGTTTACTACGTCGCTAACGGCTTTTTCAAAGCGCGCTAAGCCTTCTTTAATATCTTCAAACGGAATAATTAAAGACGGTGTAAAACGAATTACATTCATACCCGCTACAAGATTCATCAAACCATTATTAGCACTGGCTACTAAAAAGTCGCGTGCGCGACCTTCAAATTTGTCATTTAGTACTGCGCCAATTAATAAGCCTTTACCACGTACTTCGCTAAATACGTTGTATTTTTCGTTAATTGCGTTTAATCCGTCACGGAATAATTGCTCGCGCTCTTTAACACCGTTTAGTACGTCTGGTGTATTTACTGTATCAAATGCCGCTTCGGCCACAGCACAAGCAAGTGCGTTTCCGCCATAAGTAGAACCGTGAGTACCAATTTTTAAATGCTCAGCAATAGGTGTACGAGTGATCATAGCGCCAATAGGAAAACCACCACCCAATGCTTTTGCCGTTGTTAAAATGTCAGGAACAACCCCTAAACCTTCATAAGCGTATAAATCGCCTGTGCGACCAACACCCGTTTGTACTTCATCAAAAATAAGTAACGCGTTATGTTTAGTACAAAGTTCGCGTACTTTTTTAGCAAATTCATCTGTTGGTGAAATAATACCGCCTTCACCTTGTAATGGTTCCATCATAACAGCACATGTTTTATCGCTGATCAGCGCTTCAAATGCCGCTATATCGTTAAAATCACAATGTACTATGTCCGCAGGTTTTGGACCAAAGCCATCTGAATAAGCCGCTTGCCCGCCCACAGTTACTGTAAAGAATGTACGACCATGGAAACCTTTATTAAATGCAATAATTTGCGTTTTTTCAGCGCCATATACGTCCAATGCATAACGACGCGCTAGCTTGAGGGCTGCTTCGTTTGCTTCTGCACCTGAGTTTGCAAAGTAAACTTTATCAGCAAATGTTGCTTCAACCATTTTTTGAGCTAAACGAAGTGCTGGCTCATTGGTCATAACATTTGATAAATGCCAAATTTTTTCGCCTTGCTCTTTTAATGCTTTAACTAATGCAGGATGACAGTGACCCAAACAGTTAACGGCAATACCACCGGCAAAATCAATGAACTCATTGTTATTTTGATCCCAAACGCGTGAACCTTCACCACGAACTGGGATAATTGCTGATGGGTTATAGTTTGGTACCATTACGTCGTTAAATAAGTCTCTTGTTACTTGCATTTTTACACCTAAATTTAATGGGCTTAGATAAAAGATTAGTTGCTAACTCAAAGAAGAATATAGCCTTTATTCTTCAGCAAACACGTTATTATTTCTTATAGAGGTCATTATCGAAGGTTAGCTGTTAAAATTGCAGTGCTATTTTGTGAAAAATGATTAAAATAAAAGTCAAAATAACGAAGAAAATAACCATTATGATAACTCCACAAGATGAAAAGCTACTTTCTGTACTAAAAACAAATGCAAGAGCGAGTATTTCTGATCTTGCGCGAATGCTTGACTTGTCTCGTTCAACAGTACAGAGCCGAATGCTCAAATTAGAAGAAACCGGTGTGATTAAAGGTTACAGCGTTGATTACGGTGACGACTACCTTAGTAAAATGGTATCAGCTCATGTGTCTATAAAAGTAAGACAAAAATTAACAACTAAAACAAACATTGAGCTTAAGCAAATTGATGCTATTTCACAGCTCTATGCCATAAGTGGTGAGTTTGATTTAATTGCAGTGGTCCAAGCTCAAAATTTAGAACAGCTTAGTCATTTGTTGGACGATATAGGAAATCTTGATGGGGTGGAGCGAACAACATCTTCTGTAATTTTAGAAACTAAATTTAAGCGCTAGGGTTGGGTAGTTCCTTTGTTTTTAGTCGTTAAGTGAACACTCGGTATACTTTAGGTCAATAATAAAAAGGCTAGGGTCTGTTGAACCTTCAAGGTTAAATTAACAGCCCCCAAAAGATTCTTCCTAGGCGCTATTTTCTCTTGGTTGCCTACATAGATGCAGGGGAGGGGGCGTGAGCAGGGCGCGGAAGCTTTGCTCGGTTTTTATTTATTCTTACATGGATGTAAGCAATTAGAATAACGCAGGAGCAGTTATCGAGCACACTAGCTTATAAATCTTGCGCCGCAATTAAATAGCACCTAGTTTGAACAAATTTTTATCCACAAAGATAAACAGACCCTAGATATAAATGCATTAATTTAAATATTTAAGCCTGCTTTTTATAAGTTAATAGCAATAAATCATAGATTTAAATATTGAAGCTATTGATAAGGTACAAAATTTTGTAAAGAAAATTAATACTTTTTTATATGCATGACTATACTTGTTTTAATTTGTACATTATTTAGCAATGGATTATGCCCGCATATCTTTTCACTCTTTTGTTAGGTTTAACTGGGCCTCTCCAGTTTGGGACAAACTTACCCACCACAGCTCCTAATAATGCAGTCAACCAAGTCGAGTGTATTTTATTTGAAATGGGAGCGCCTTTTCAGCTACAAACCTTGCCATGGTTACGTGCACGTCGAGAAGTAAAGTTAGAGCGCTTAGATGGATATTTCACAACCCATTTAATGCCTGAAATGAAAGCTTATGGACGTATATCATCCCCCATTTTTTTAGAAAGCTGGTACTGGTTCACTCACCCAGAGAGCATTAATAAACCAAAAAATAAAATGCGTTATGGTGCAGTAAGAGGAAGTTATCAAGCAAATTGGTTTAAAACTCAGAATATTATTGCTGAGGTAGAAGTAAATTCATTAGAAGAAATAGTAAATGTAATGCACCATAAACGGATTGATAGAATCCTACTTGATTTAGACGATTTTGAATTAGCAGCCTCTAAGCTAGGGATCAATAAAGACGAGTACCAAAAAGAATTTTTTAGATATGTACCTTTGGGATTATTTGCTTCGCATTCACTTATCAAACGCCTTCCTGAATTTATGCAGCAGTTCGATGAAAATATAAATACTTGTGCGCAAGCTCCATTTTCACTATCAAAAAGTGAAGAAACGCAAATACTTGATAGGCTCTACAGTAGCGCTAAAACCTTATTAAACTTACCTAGTTTAGTCGAAGAAGTTCAAATAAGTAATGAGTCTCCTTTGAGTGAGCCTGAAATTATGAAACGAGACCAGCTATGGATAAAAGAAAGTAAACACGTTGGGCATGCTGATGCGTTAACTATGCTTGATTTACCGTTATCTAAGGTATTTAAAAAATGGCAATCGCAGTTTAAAGGTGTTGTTACTGAGCTTATATTGACTGATAGCCAAGGAAAAAATATAGCAATAAGTAAGTTAACCAGTGATTACTGGCAAGGAGATGAGAATAAGTTTACTAAAATATTTAAACAGTCAAAGGACTATAACTTTGATAGCGTTACATATGATGCATCAACACATCATTTTCAAGTACAGCTAAGTTTTCCTGTTTTAGATAATAATAGCCATATTGGAGTGTTGATTTTAGGTGTTGATGTAGAAAAAGCACTCCATTCGTCAAACGAAAAGAGTAACTAACTCGATACCTTTTACATAAGTTAGCTAAGCTTTGGAACTTTTGCTTAGCTAACATTATATTATGGATGTATTTTTTCTGAGGTCGGCTTTTTTCTTATAATTTCTTTTTTGGCTTCATCAAGCTTTATAAAATAAGCATTACCGCCAATACCTTTAAACTCTTCATCTGTAAATACAATAGTATTGTCATCAAAAAAAGTGACAGCTTCTTTTTGAGTTACTATTCCTAAGTCAATTTTTGATACATCGCCAGAAAAAAACTTATCACCCTCAAAATTTTCGAATAACCAAATACTGGTTGAATCAAGTAATATCAGCTTTTTACGATCAGGGCTTAAAGCAGCCGATGTTATCCAGCATAGCTTTTCTAAAGTGGTACATGTTTTAAATGAATCTATTAACTCGGCTTTAAAATTAGCAGCATGATCGCCCACTTTATAAACCTTAGTAATACCATCAAATGGCTCTGTGCGGTTTTTAGTAAATAAATATAAGTGACGTCCTAGAGCTACAAATGCCTCTAAATCAAAATTACGGTTATTGGGCTTTATAGGACTGCCATCCATTTCGGGGTAGGTAAACTTAATTATTTCTGCTTGAGTCGTATCTGTTTTTATATCTATCGGGTTTTCTATTTTATAAATAGTGAGCCATCTACGATCGTTTTTGTTGTTACCAAAATCGCCTAAAAAGAAGTGCCCAAATTTGTTTTGGGTCATGTCTTCCCAATCAATGTTTTTAGCGTTTTCAACTAAAATTTCTTTAGCAATAGAACCGTCTTTATTGAGTCTGTATAGCTTTGGTTCATTGCCTCCGTCGTTAATAGCCCATAAACGTTGTTGTTTATCAAATTCTATTCCTGATATTTCTTTTAATTTAGGATCAACTGAGATTTCTTTTTTACTGTATAGGGTATAAATTGAGGTACCAATAAATGCAGCTACAACTAAAAAAATGATGGTGGTAGTTATTAAAATGGTTTTTTTCAACATGAAATTAATGATATTTCAGAGTATTAGAATGATGTGTATTATCCATGATGAAGTAATATAAAAAAAGTAATTTAGGATTTTAAATTTTCTTCGGATATTTGCAGCTATAAATATCTATATATTGAACTAATGAGGTTTTTAATAGTTTGTTGGTTTGAATATTGCTCTGTATGTTAAGTATCATTTAAAGCGTATTGTATATAAGGTTAATGCACCTTTTTGGTGTCATTGAAATATTATTTGCACTGTAATAAAGCGTAAATAAAGTTTTGTTTAACTAATAACACGTTTAATGATTTTTAGATGGTTACCACATCGCCTTTTTGTTTAGTTGTATGGCCTGTGGCAAAGATTAAGTACCCTTTTTGGTTTAGTTGGAGCCTGCTATGTTGAATAAACGTTTTTTTAAAACAAAAGATGAAGCTGAAGTTACTTTTGAATTTTCTCATCCAGAGGCAGAAGAAGTTTGCTTATTAGGTGAATTTAATGATTGGAAACCAGTGCCAATGAAGCTTTATAAAAAACAAGGTGTGTTTAAATTTAAGCAACGCTTACCTATCGATCAACAATTTCACTTTCGTTATCTGATTAATGGAGACATTTGGGATAACGACCATCAAGCTGACGGTTATATCGGCAATACATTTGGCACAGAAAACAGCATAGTAAATACTCAACGCACTAATTAAGGCGATTCAATGGATGCTCTTTCGCAGTTGTTTTACCTGCATGGTATTGGCTTTGAATTCACTAAGTATACAGGTGAACAGGTATTTTTTAGCGAAGAAACGCGTAAACGTGCTTTGCAATGTTGTGGTGTTGATACAAATAATAAAGCAGGAATAGCTCAACTAACTTATGATTTAGATGCATCGCTTTGGCTTGATTTAGTACCTTGTGTGAGTTTAGTTGAGCAAACTGCATGTTTGTTAAAGCTTCGTATAGATGAACGTCAGCAATATTTAGCCGCTAATATCGATGTCCCTTCACTTGGAATGCATTTAGCATTTGATAACCTTTATAACTTGGCTGTCACTGGTGAATATTACTTGCATGGCGTTCGCTATATTGAGCTGGCACTACCCATTGGTAATATGCCAATTGGCTATCATGACGCTAATGTTCAGGTAGGTGAGCAACACGCTATTACACAAATTTGGTGCGTGCCTGAGCAAGTCTATCAAGTGGGAGACACAAAGCGCACTGGATTATCTATTCAGCTTTACACATTAAAAAATAGAGCGAATTTTGGTATTGGCGACTTTGACGATTTATTAGCGCTTACAAAACTATGCAGCTCCCATAACATGGATTATATATTACTTAATCCACTGCATTTGTTATTTGCTGATATGCCAGAGCGAGCCAGTCCTTATAGCCCTAATAGTCGCGCTTTATTAAATCCTCTTTATATTTCTATCGTACTAAGCGAAGACGCAATAAATAACGAAAACCTTGACGCCATTATGCAGCTAGATGATGTCGCTGCACTTATTAAAAGTAATGATCAGTTTATAGATTATGAAAATGTAAGCCGTATAAAGTATACGTTATTTGAAGCGCTTTATAATCAGTTTGAATTAACGGCAAGTGATGAGCGTCGCCAAGCGTTTACTGATTTTTGTAATGCTCACTCTACTACGTTAAATACCCTCGAATCAGATAACCTAACATTTGCTTATTACCTGCAATGGCAAGCGCATATGCAACTTGCACTGTGTCAAAAAAGTTGCGCAGAGAGAGGCATGGCTATTGGCTTAATAAACGACTTAGCTGTTGGTTGTGCTGGCGATGGGGCTGAATTTAAAAACCAGCAATCGCTGTTTAGCCAAGGTGCAAGTGTAGGCGCTCCACCCGATCCATGGGCTGAAGCAGGTCAAAATTGGGGCCTCCCAGCCCTCAATCCCCAAAGCCTTAGTAATAATCACTACCAATTTTACCGCTCGCTCATTCGCGCAAACATGCAAAACGTAGGTGGGCTTCGAATTGACCACGTAATGGCTATTAGGCGCCTATGGTGGTGCTTTGAAAGCAATGGCGAACAAGACGGCTGTTATGTTTACTATCCGTTTGAGCATTTACTTGCCATTTTAAAAATTGAATCGCATATTAATCAGAGTATTGTTATTGGTGAAGATTTAGGCATCGTACCGCCAGAGGTTAGGGAAGCTTTGGCATCTAGCGGTATTTTTTCCAACAGCTTATTTTATTTTGAGAAACAACACAGTGGAGAGTTTTTATCGGTAGATGAGCTAGCAAAACATTGTTTGTTAATGATAGCCAATCACGATGTCCCTCCATTTACAGGCTGGTGGCAACATGATGATTTAGATATTAAGCAACAATATAAGCTTATAACTTGCAATGAATACGAGCAACTAAAGCAACAGCGAATAGAAGAGCAACAAAGGTTACTACGTTTTATTAATCACCATGGCAATACAACTGAGCTTTTATTACATAGTGAAGCTGTGACTGTTTATAGCGCACTTGCATTGTGTTTAGCAGGCTCTCAATCGCGTTTATTTGCAATACAAATAGATGACTTAGATGAGCAAAAGTATCCGGTTAATATCCCCGGGACAGATAAAGAATATCCTAATTGGCGACGTGTATTAACGCATACCAGTGAAGAAATTTTTACCAAAAATGCCTCACTTTTAGCTGCTATCGATTCAATAAGGAAAGGTTAAATGAGCAGTACAACTAATGAAAATAGTTACGATGCACAAGTACACGCATTAAATATAGGGCGATTTAAAGACCCATTTAGCTTCTTAGGGGCACATAAAACGGATGCTGAGGTTGAAATTCGTTTTTATCTACCTTGTGCAATAAGCGTAAGTGTTACATTAAATAATAAAAGTATTAAGGCGAAACGCTACCAGCAAAGTGACTTATTTATAGCCAAAGTTGATGCTTTGCCCACTGCGCCATATGAATGCATTGCTCAGTACACAGATAGCAGCGTTACCTTTTATGATGAATACAGTTTCCAAAGCACACTTGATGCAGAGGCAATGTATTTATTTAACGAAGGCAGTCTTGAACATGCTTACTCGCATTTTGGTGCACATTTTAGTACTCAACAAAACGTAGACGGTGTACGTTTTTGTGTATGGGCGCCTAATGCGGCAAGTGTCTCTATTATTGGTGAGTTTAACTTTTGGCAAGCGAATCGCCACTTTATGCGCTTTCATCCTGCAAGTGGTGTATGGGAGTTATTTGTACCAGGCCTTAAAGCTGACATGTGCTACAAATTTGCAATTACCGCGCAAAGTGGAGAGGTGCTCGAAAAAGCCGACCCTTATGCATTTAAAATGCAACAAGCACCTGGCACTGCAAGTGTACTGCAGTATAAACCAGAACCTATAAAGCTTGGCGAGCAGGCACTTCAAAACAGACAAAAGCGTAACCATATAGATGCACCAATTAGTATTTATGAAGTGCATTTAGGCTCATGGCAACGGGCTGAAAACAACCGCTATTTAAGTTACACAGAGCTTGCCGATAAACTCGTTAGCTACGCTCTTGAAATGAATTTTACTCACCTGCAACTTATGCCAATAAGTGAATACCCGTTTGATGGTTCGTGGGGGTATCAGCCTGTTGGATTATTTGCACCTACCAGCCGCTTTGGCGACTACAACAGCTTTAAATACTTTGTAGAGCAGTGCCACAAAGCTAATTTAGGTATTTTGCTTGATTGGGTACCAGGGCATTTTCCAAGCGATCCGCATGGCTTACATCGATTTGATGGCACCCATTTATATGAGCATGCTGATAAGCGCCAAGGGTTTCATCCTGATTGGAATACCTACATTTATAACTACGACCGTCCTGAAGTTAAAAGCTTTTTAATATCAAATGCTATGTATTGGCTACATCAATTTGGTTTAGATGGCCTGCGTGTAGATGCCGTAGCTTCTATGTTGTATTTAGATTACAGCCGAAAAGAAGGCGAGTGGGTTGCTAATTGTTACGGCGGGCGTGAAAACTTAGGTGCAATTGAGTGCCTAAAGCAAGTCAATATGCGCAGCTATAAAAACAACCCAGGCATTATGATGGTTGCTGAGGAGTCGACAGCATGGCCGGGTGTCACCCAAAGTGTTGAGCACAACGGTTTAGGCTTTGGTTATAAGTGGAACATGGGTTGGATGAACGATAGTTTGCATTACATGCAGCACGACCCTTTATATCGTCAGCATCATCATCATGAAATGACTTTTTCGATGGTATACGCGTTTAGCGAAAACTATATATTGCCATTAAGCCACGATGAGGTAGTACATGGTAAAGGCTCGTTAATTGAAAAAATGCCAGGCGATGATTGGCAAAAATTTGCAAATTTACGCGCTTATTACGCATTTATGTGGGCACACCCGGGTAAAAAACTCTTATTTATGGGCGGTGAAATTGCACAGCGAAAAGAGTGGGGGCACGATCATTCTATCGATTGGCATTTACTTGAGCACCAAAGCCACAGCGGTATAAAGCACACCGTAAAAGCGCTCAATACCGTTTATAAAACCCAACCCGCGTTGTATGAGCTAGATTCGAGCGCGGCTGGTTTTACCTGGATAGATAACAATAATAATCAGCAGAGCATTTTAAGCTTTGTTCGCTATGCTAAAAACGCAAAAAACTTTGTGGTTGTTATTGCTAATTTTACCCCCGCGTCCTATGAAAACTACGTTATTGGCGTACCGAGTAAAGGGCGTTACAAGGTCATTGTAAATACAGACGATACTCAGTTTTTTGGCTCTGGCGTTGAGGTAACTAGAGATTCTTCGCTGATAGTTCAGGCAATAAACGAATCAAATCATGGTTTTAAACACAGTATTTCAATTGCCATTGGTGGCTTAACTACTATTTATTTACAAAAGGTTGATGATGAGTAACCGATTTGATGTAGCACCCGGTAATGTAGAACCACTTGGCTCTAGTGTTATTGATAATGGGGTCAACTTTGCGCTTTATGCGCCTGGGGCGAGCCAAGCTTATGTATGCCTGTTTGATAAAAGTGGCCATTCAGAAATACTAAAAATGGCGATGAATATCAACGAAGGGGGTATTTGGAGTATTCATATTTCGCCATTAAACGCCGGTGCGCTTTATGGTTTTAGAGTTGAGGGTGAATATAACCCTAAAAATGGTCAACTGTTTAACGAAAATAAGCTGCTGATAGACCCATATGCAAAAGACTTGTTTGGTGAGTTTACTTGGAGTGAACGCCATTACGGGCAAATGCCCATCGGTACTAAAAGCACTGTAAATAATGCGATTGATATACCTAAATCAAAAGTAGCGGCTCCTACGTTGTATAGGCATAAAAAGCCTAACCACCGTTGGTCAAACACGGTTATTTATGAGTGTCATGTAAAAGGTACAACGTGTCGTCATCCTAAAATTCCCAAATCTCTACAAGGGAAGTTTTTAGGGTTAAGCCACCCAAGCTTTATTGAACACTTACAAAGCTTTGGTGTTACAGCCGTTGAGCTTTTGCCTGTTCATTCTTTTATTAGTGAGCAATTTTTAACAGGGAAAGGTTTGCAAAACTACTGGGGATACAACACGCTTAACTTTTTTACGCCCCATAAAGACTATTTGGTAAACGATGATATAAACGAGTTTAAGCAAATGGTTCAAGAGCTCCATGCTGCAGACATAGAAGTCATATTAGATGTTGTTTACAACCATACAGCTGAAGCAGGGGCGGATGGCCCTATACTATCGCTTAGAGGCTTTGATAACTTAGCCTATTACCGCACAGTAGAGGGGCAGCCTGACGTATATATAAACGATACCGGCTGTGGTAATACCATAAATATTGACCACCCTAAAACACTGCAACTTGTACTTGATAGCCTTCGTTATTGGGTTGAAGTAATGGGAGTTGATGGTTTTAGGTTTGATTTAGCGACCATTTTAGGCCGCTCAAAAGCAGGCTTTAGCTCCGCACATACTTTTTTACAAGTAGTTGCCCAAGACCCTGTGCTTAACAAAGTTAAGTTAATAAGTGAGCCTTGGGATATAGGCCCAGGTGGTTATCAGCTTGGTGCATTTCCGCCGCCATGGCGAGAATGGAACGATCAATATCGCGATGTAATTAGACGTTTTTGGCAAAGTGAAACAGGCATTATTGCAAGCGTTGCAAAACGTTTGCATGGATCGTTTGATATTTTTGAGCACAGCCAACGTGGGCCGCTCAATAGTATTAATTTTATAACGAGTCATGATGGTTTTACCCTTGCTGATTTAGTGAGTTATGAGCATAAACATAACGAAGCTAATGGCGAGCAAAATCGAGATGGGCACAGTGCAAATCATTCGTTTAACTGTGGGGTAGAAGGTTTTACCAGCGACTCTAAAATAAACGCACTGCGCTTACAGCAACAAAAGAACTTTTTACTTACTTTAATTCTCTCAAAAGGTGTTCCCATGATTGCTGCTGGTAGCGAAATGGCGCACTCGCAAGGGGGGAATAACAATGCTTATTGCCAAAATAATCGCACTAGTTGGCTTGCCTGGAAAGATTCTCAACTTAATCATTCGTTAACACGATTTATTGATGATGCATTAAAAATTAGACGTGCGCACAGTGCGTTTAAACACAGTGTATTTTTAGATGATATAGACGAGCGTTTTACCGTTAAGTGGTTTACCGAACAAGGTAAAACCATGACTGATGCTCACTGGCATGAAGATACCAGGCAGTTTTTAATGTATAGCTTACTTGATAAGCAAAACAATCATGCATTGCTGATTGTATTTAATGCCAGTGAAAAAACAATTTTTTGTCAAATGCCCCCATCGCCAATTAATGCGCCGTGGCAAATGATTCTATCAAGTGTACATAATGCATCTGTGAGCAGTAATGAAGATGCGATGGTTGAAATTTCAGCACAAAGTAGTTGGGTTTTTAGTGCCAATTTAGAGGATGTTAGTCATGGTTAAACAAAGTGATCAAGTGTGTGTAGTAAAGAGCTGGCAAGAAGGGCCCGTTATTGATGAAAGTACGCTTAAAGATGACTTAACACGGCATTTTTATTATACCCTCGGCCGAGATAAGGTGGGTGAATCGCAGCATTATTTGTATCACGCATTAGCGCTTACTATTCGCGACAGACTTGTGGCCCGCTGCAGAGAAACGAATCAACAAGTTAAGCAAGAGAAACGCCGCAAAACGGCTTACCTTTCTCTTGAGTTTTTGATGGGGCGTGCGCTAGGTAATGCTGTTTTAAATCTAGATTTAGATGAACAAGTAAGCTCAGCACTACAAGAGTACTGCACAACAATAGAAACAATTGAAGACGCCGAGCACGACGCTGGCCTAGGAAATGGTGGGCTAGGGCGCCTTGCAGCCTGCTTTTTAGATAGCTGTGCTAGTTTAGCGTTGCCTGTTATTGGCTATGGCCTACGATACGAATACGGCATGTTTAATCAATCGATTAAAGATGGTAACCAAATTGAGCAACCAGATAACTGGCTACGTGAAGGGCATCCATGGGAGCTAAGCGCACCAGAGCATGCAAAACATGTGAAGTTTGGTGGCTATGTGCAAAGTTACACAGATAAATTTGGCAGAGAGCACCGTCAATGGATGGGCTCACAAGATGTATTAGCTGTACCGTACGATGTCCCTGTCCCTGGGTATAAAAACAATATCGTAAATACACTTCGTCTGTGGAAATCAGAGGCAACAGATGAATTTAATTTAACCGAATTTAATGCGGGCAGTTATTCAGAAGCCGTCGCACAAAAAAATCTAGCCGAACAGATCACCATGGTGCTGTATCCAAATGACAGCAGCGAAAATGGTAAGGAGCTTAGGTTACGCCAACAATACTTTTTATCATCGGCGAGTATTCAAGACGTAGTAGACCAATGGGTTTCCCAACATGGCGAGAGCTTTAGTGACTTTGCTGATTTTCATGTTTTTCAGTTAAATGACACGCATCCAAGTATTGCTGTTGCGGAGCTAATGCGTATTTTAATTGATGATTACGAATTAAATTGGAACGACGCTTGGGAAATTACAACTAAAACAATGGCTTATACAAATCATACGCTACTTCCTGAAGCGCTTGAAAAATGGTCTGTTTCGTTGTTTTCAAAATTATTGCCACGCATTTTAGAAATAGTTTACGAGATAAATGCACGCTTTTTAGCACAAGTTGCACAGCAATGGCCGGGAGATGTTGAAAAGCAACGTGCATTGTCACTGATTGAAGAGGGTGATGAGCCGCAAATTCGTATGGCTTATTTAGCTATTGTAGGTAGTTACTCTGTAAATGGCGTAGCAGCACTTCATACTGAACTGTTAAAAGCGGGATTATTTAAAGAATTTTATGCACTGTGGCCAGATAAGTTTAATAACAAAACAAATGGTGTAACACCTCGTCGATGGCTTGCGCATTGTAATCCAGTATTAAGTGAATTAATTGGTGAAAAAATTGGCCATGATTGGGTTAAAAACTTTTCAAAAATTAGTGACCTACGTCGTTTTTATGACGACAAGGCATTTCATGAGCAGTGGCAAAATGCTAAACGTGAAAACAAACAACGTTTAGTTGATTTAGTTAAGGCGCGCTGCGATATCGATTTTGATGTATCAATGATGTTTGACGTACAAGTAAAACGTATCCACGAATACAAACGTCAGCTATTAAACATACTTCATGTGATTCATTTATATGACCGTATTCGCCGTGGGGATACCCAAGGGCTTGTTCCTCGTTGTGTTCTATTAGGTGGTAAAGCAGCGCCGGGTTATTACATGGCTAAAAAAATTATTAAGCTTATTAATAACGTGGCAGAGGTTATAAATAAAGACCCTCAAGCTGCGCCATATTTACGCGTCGCCTTTTTGCCTAATTACAACGTAACCGCAATGGAAGTTATTTGTCCTGCAACTGATCTCTCAGAGCAAGTATCTACCGCAGGCAAAGAAGCGTCTGGTACTGGCAACATGAAATTTATGATGAATGGTGCATTGACAATAGGCACGCTGGATGGCGCAAACATTGAAATTAGAGATGCTGTTGGTGCTGATAACTTCTTTTTGTTTGGCGCACAAGCGCACGAAATTGACGATATTAAATCACGTTATAATCCAGAGCATTTAATATCGCAAAATAGCGATTTAAAGAATGTGATGCAATTACTCGAGAGCGGGCATTTTAATTTATTTGAGCCATGCTTATTTGACGACATAACAAATGCAATTAAGAGCCCGCACGATCCATGGCTTGTTGCTCACGATTTTGAAAGTTATGTAGCAGCTCAAAAAGAAGTTGATAAAGCTTACGCAGATCAGACCTACTGGACACAAATGAGTATTTTAAATACAGCAGCCAGTGGTATGTTTTCAAGTGACAGAACCATAAGCCAATACAGTGAAGATATTTGGCATTTAGAACCCCTCAATATTAGTGAAACAGACTTAACGACAACTAAAAGCCATGCCACTAACAGCCTAGACTAAATGGAGAGAGTATTATGCCTAATTATGCAAATCGCTACATAAGTAGCCTAACCAGAGAAACTTACGCGTTAATACTGGCAGGCGGTCGCGGTTCTCGCCTGCATGAGTTAACCGATTGGCGAGCAAAGCCAGCAGTTTACTTTGGTGGTAAACATCGAATTATCGATTTTCCACTATCAAACTGCATTAACTCGGGTGTGAGACGTGTTGGTATTGCTACACAATATAAATCACATTCATTAATACGCCATGTTAATCGCGCATGGGGGCACTTTAAAAAAGAGCTAGGAGAGTCGGTTGAAATACTACCTGCATCTCAGCGCCAAGGTGATGATTGGTATTGTGGAACCGCAGATGCTGTTTTTCAAAACATAGATATTATTCGTCACGAGCTTCCTAAATATGTGATGATTTTGTCTGGAGATCATGTGTACCGTATGGACTATGGTGCTTTATTGGCTGAACATGTGCAAAAAGGCGCAGATATGACTGTGTGTTGTATTGAAGTCCCAGTAGAGGAAGCCGCAGACACGTTTGGTGTAATGACCGTTGATGAAGAAAATAGAGTGTGTCGTTTTGATGAAAAACCAGCAATGCCGAGCTCCGTACCCGGCAAGCCAGGTACATGTTTAGCATCAATGGGGAACTACATTTTTAATACTGAATTTTTGTTTGAGCAACTTAAAAAAGATTCTGAAAATGAAGGCTCTGGACGCGATTTTGGTCACGATATTATTCCAGCGATTATAGAAGAGCATAATGTGTTTGCCTTCCCATTTAGAGATCCAAACCAAGAAGGGCAACCTTATTGGCGAGATGTAGGTACGCTTGATTCGTTCTGGGAAGCTAATATGGAACTGGTAATGCCAGAACCACAACTTGATTTATACGATCCAACGTGGCCAATATGGACTTATCAAGAGCAACTACCACCTGCTAAGTTTATTTTTGATGATGAAGATAGACGTGGTATGGCTTTAGACTCAACAGTCTCGGGTGGGTGTATTATTTCGGGCTCTGCGGTTAGAAAATCCCTATTGTTTTCTAATGTCCACGTTCGCTCATTTTGTACCATTGAGCAGTCGGTAATTTTACCCGGTGCAGTTATAAACCGAGGTTGTAAAATTAAACGCGCAATAATAGATAGAAGCTGTGAAATACCTGCAGGTCTTGAAATCGGTTTTGACAAAAAAACAGATGAAGAAAACGGCTTTAGGGTATCTAAAAAAGGTATCGTTCTTGTTACACGTGATATGCTCACTGAGCTTGCAAAAAAGTTAGAACGCCAAGCGCGAGAAAATAAAAAGCTAGCGTAACAACAAGTTAGATAAGCACGACAACATAGCTTGCTCATTTGTGAGCAAGCTCACACAGGTTTAAAGGAAATAATAAATTAATGCATGTATTAATGGTTGCAGCAGAAAATGACGCGTTACCAGGCGCAAAAGTAGGCGGTGTGGCAGATGTAGTACGCGATGCACCTAAGGCTCTCGCAAAGCAAGGTATAACGGTTGATATTGTTATTCCTGACTACGGGTTTGAGCCGCTTGAGCGTATTTATATAGGTGAAGTAACCGTTGCATTTAATGCTCAACCCCATGTATTAACCATTTTTAAAGTACAACAAGCCGAAAATAATGTAAGCCAAATTGTTATTAGCCACCCGTTATTTAGTGAATCAGGCAGTGTATATTGTAATGATGCACCGGGGAGGCCTTTTGCAACTGATGCGACTAAATTTGCTCTATTTAACGCAGCCGTCTGCGAAGCGTTATTACAAGGTGTATTAAAGCGCCCTACAGCGCTGCATTTACATGATTGGCACAGTGCCTGCGTTGCAGTTTTACTTAAGTTTGAGCCACGTTATAGCTCACTTAATACCTTACCCATTGCCTTCACAGTGCATAATATTGCACTGCAAGGTATTAGGCCTTTCAAACATGATGATTCAAGCTTAGAGGCGTGGTTTCCATCACTTAGTTATAATGGCCAGCAATTATGCGACCCGCGTTACCCTCATTGTTTTAATCCCATGCGCAGTGCAATAAATCTATGCGATAAAATACATGTTGTATCGCCAACTTATAGCCAAGAGGTTCTTGAACCTAGTAATTACGAACATGGTTTTTTTGGTGGCGAAGGGCTTGAGCAAGATCTGCAAAATGCAGCAAGCCAAGGCAAGCTTGTTGGTATTTTAAATGGCTGCGAATATCCAAGCAATGCACTTGAAGGAGCAACTCTCGCTGATTTTTATAGCCAAGCTGAGAGTACTTTGTTTGGTTGGATGACCAATTACGAGCAGTTACAAAGTGGTTACTTTATTGCCCACCAACGACTACAACAATTTAAAGCAACGGTTAATAACGGTCCATTAGTTACAAGCGTTGGCCGTCTTACTGAGCAAAAAGTGTTGCTATTGTGCCAGCAGGTTAATGGGGTTTTAGCTATTGATAAAGTGTGCCAATTAATTAATGAACATAACGGCAGACTTATTATTCTCGGCTCGGGTGACAAAGAGCTCGAAAGCATATTTACCAAAGCAATGGCGCGTAATTCCAATCTTTTATTTTTAAAGGGGTATGGGCAAGGTGTTGGCGATTTAATGTATCAATTAGGTGACTTATTTTTAATGCCAAGCTCGTTTGAACCGTGTGGTATTAGCCAAATGCTAGCAATGCGAGCGGGGCAACCGTGTTTAGTACACAGTGTTGGCGGATTAAAAGATACTGTTAAACACCACGAAAATGGTTTTAGCTTTAATGGAGACACGTTGGCAACGCAAACGCGTAATTTAATTAGCTGTTTAGACGAAACTCTCTTAATTAAAAAGCAAAATCCTAAAAGATGGCATAAAATTAAGCACAGCGCAGAGCAAATGCGTTTTTCGTGGCCACAAGTGGCAACTGATTATATAACAACCTTATACCGGTAAATCGTTTCTGTACTTTAAAGTTTAGTGACAAATCTACCTGCTTAGGGTTTAATTACTTAGTATTATATAAAAGCTAAGAAGTAGGTAATGTGTCTGTATTTGTTGCAAGGCAAGCAATATTCAATCGAAGTAAAAAAGTAGTAGCCTATGAGCTACTTTTTCGTGATAGTCCAAAAAATTATTTTCCAGATATTGCAGAAGGCCAAGCAACAGCAAGGCTTATTATGGAAAATCAATTAAATTTAGGTACACGCCATATTACATCAGGCAAAAAAGCGCTTATTAATATAGGACCAGAATCACTAAAACTCGATTTATGTGCTTTCTTACCATGTCAAGACGTTGTGATTGAGCTGCTCGAAACCATAGAACCTACCGACGATAACTATGAGCTATGCCGAGGTTTATTTCATAGTAACTACAAACTCGCGCTCGATGACTTTGTATATAAACCACAATGGGATCGTTTTTTAAAGCTTGTGAAGCTCATTAAATTTGATATTGCAATTACACCTCTTAGCGAAATACAGCCCATAGTTACTAAGTTACAAGCGCATAAACAAATAAAAATACTAGCCGAAAAAATAGAAACACAAGAAGACTATGAGCTTGCCTTTGATATGGGGTTTGATTATTTTCAAGGCTATTTTTTTGCAAAGCCTACCATGATCAAGCAAAACGACATTGATTATAATTATGGTTTAGTCGTCGCTATTTACGCCGAAATAATGAAGCAAAGCCCTGACATTAAAACCATCGCAAGCCTGTTTGAGCTAGATGCTGCACTCGCATATAAGTTACTGAGATTAATAAACAGCGGTGTGTTTCCTATACAAAGCCAAATATCGTCATTAAAGCAAGCGCTTGTGTATTTAGGACACGAACGCCTGAAAAAGTTTGTGAGCCTTATTGTTACTGCTCATACAGCGGGTAAAAAGCCAGCAGAGCTAATGCAAGTATGTGTTGTACGTGCTCGCTTTTGTGAGCTGGTGGCAAAAAAGGTTAATAAAAGTCAGTCAGGCGAAGCATTTTTAACAGGGTTATTCTCGTTACTAGATGCAATCCTTGATCAACCAATGAGCTTGCTTGTTGAAAAGCTACCTTTCCCTGATGAAATAAAAACGGCATTATTAGGGGACAAAAACACACTTTATTATATTTTAAACGTTGTTAAAGCATATGAAACAGGAAGCTGGTGGGCACTTGAACAAGCTGTACTTTTGTTGAATATAGACAGTGCTATACTACCTCCACTTTACCAGCAGTCAGTCGATTGGGCTGACAGTTATAAGAATAATATTTAACGGATAATAGCTTTAATGCGCAATTATAATATGGACTTTATTCGCGGCGTTGCCGTGCTTGGCCTCGTTTACATGAATGCTTACGCCTTCGGCATTTTTGAATATGGGTATTCCTCCTTAACTAATCCTCCTGTTAGCGACTCAATTATTCACACCCTTAGCAGCGTGTTTGTAGACGGGCGTTTTAGAACGCTGTTTAGTTTGCTTTTTGGTGCTGGGCTTTACATTCAGTGGCAACGTTACAAGTCTGAAGTGCAAATAAAAAGCAGGCTCTATTGGTTAATCCTCTTTGGTTTAGCGCATGGTTTTTTACTTTGGGCCGGTGATATTTTATTTGTTTACGGTGTATCTGGCTGGTTTGTTATTAAATATTTAGAAAGTGATAGCAATGTACTTTTAAAAAGAGGGCTTGCATTTACCTTGTTGTCGGCTGTGGTTACCTTACTTGTTATATCTAGCGTACCCGATGAAATAATTTACCGCGATACAGCACAGTTTATTGAATTATATAACCCACACTATATTGATTACTTTATTAGTAACCTTGCTATGAACACGTTAATGCTTGTTATGGTGCCAATAATGACAATGTGGATGTGCGTGGGCCTTATGCTCATTGGCATTTATTTATATAAACAAGACGTTTTTAGTAAAGGCTTAACGACTCAGCAATTAATAGTTTGCGGTGCAATGACCCTTGTTTTTTGTGGAATCAGGCTTTATGCATCACAGCTTAATGGCAGCTTAGGATATGGGGTGCAAGAATTTATAAATATGTTTGCGGCGCTAGGTATGGCTACGCTGTATATTCATTTAATTGTTAAATTTTGCAATAACAGCGCACATGTTGGCAAGCTTATTCAACAAGCGGGGCGCTTAGCATTTACTTTATATATTAGCCAAACACTCATACAACTGTTGTTATATAAAGTGCTATTTACACACTGGGTGCTCAATTTTGATCGTATTGACTACTGGTTAGTTGCAACGGCATTAGTTGCACTGCAGCTCATATTTACCTTTATATACAGCCGTTATTTTAACCAAGGCCCGCTTGAATTTGTATGGCGTAAATTAACGAAAGCAAAAATTAATGCTTAAACACCTATAAATTTTAAATTAGGGGCGAAAAAATAGTGTGGGTGGTTTACACTACTCGCCTTAAAAATTACTACGCTATAAGTGCCATGACCGAATTAAAACGTTTAAATAAATTTATTAGTGAAACAGGATTTTGTTCACGCCGCGAAGCCGATAAATATATTGAGCAAGGTCGTGTCAGCGTTAATGGCTACTCGCCTGAAATGGGCGTAAAAGTTGCTGCTACCGATGTTGTATTGGTTGATGGCAAGCCACTTAAAGCCACACCAAAGCGCGTTTATATTGCTTACAATAAACCCGTTGGTATTACGTGTACTACCGAAAGTAAAATTCAAAGTAATATTATTCGCGCGGTAAATTATCCTACGCGTATATTTCCAATAGGGCGTTTAGATAGACCTTCTGAAGGGCTTATATTTTTAACTAACGAAGGTGACATCGTTAATAAAATTTTGCGTGCGGGTAATAACCACGAAAAAGAATATGTTGTTACGGTTGATAAACCGCTTAATCGTCAGTTTGTTACAAAAATGGCCAATGGTGTGCCTATTTTAGATACCGTGACTAAAAAGTGTAAAGTGACACAAACGGCCCCTAAAGAATTTAAAATAGTACTTACACAAGGTTTAAACCGCCAAATACGCCGTATGTGTGAATATTTAGGTTACGAAGTGGTGACGTTAAAGCGCACTCGTATAATGAACGTAACACTAAAAGGTTTAAAGGTAGGGCAGTGGCGTCATTTATCTGATACTGAAATGGCGCAAATAAACGACTCGATTTCTGACTCAGGTAAAACTCAAGAACATTCGCTTGATGCTAATAAACAATCAGAAAATAATACGCCGTCGATTCCTAAAAAGCGTGATTTTCAGGGTGAAAATCCTCGCCGTTTTAATAAAGGCGAACAAAGTGGCGAGCGTAGTACTGAGCGAAATTCAAGTCGCAACTCTGATCGCAGTAATGCTAATGGCGAGCGCAAAAATGAGCGCAGTAAAGCACCTTATCAAAAGCGTTCTACCACGTATGTTGGTAAGCCAAAAAGTATTAAAGAGAACAAGTCGTCACAGTCAAAACCTAGCTCGGGGCGTACCCTTAGCTTAAAAAAATAATCTGCAGCTAAGTGGTATTCTACTACCACTGTATTTCTTGTACTATATTGCCAAGTGGGCTTGTAACGCCCACTAAATTTATATTGTTATTTTGCAAAGTCACCAATTTATTCTTATCTAAATACCATCTAAAAGTGTATTTTCTGTAGTTCTGTAAACTAAGCACAGTTAGCGTTGCACAACTGTACTCATAATCATTTGGGCAACTACCTACCTCGAGTAATTGATGCTCTTGCTGCCATATATTATTGCTGTGTTTATTGGCCCATAATTTCACAGAAATACAAACTGACGTCCATAACCATAAGTAAATTAAAATGGGCAAAAACAGTGGTATAAATGCGCTGCGGAACTTCCCATGCTCAGCAATATAATTTTTAACTGTATGTTTAAATTCAAAGTTATTATTGTATTTTTTATATAGGTGCCTTAATAAAACAACCGACAACACTATCGCCGTTATTGGAAATAACGTAAATGTTAAGGTGTTATATATACTGTTGGGGATAAAAGCGGGGTCGGCTTGTTCATCCCATGCAAGTAAAACCAGCGGAGGTGCTGTTACTAAGAGTAATAAGGCGCTGTTGAAGAGTTGCTTAAAGGTCAAAGGGTATTCACTTATAAAATGTTGCTTGTATAAAGCCCAAATTAGCGCTTAATGTTTCGCTATTAAATGCTAAAGCCAATATAAAATAAGAGTATACCTAAATAAATTGCAATCGCCGATAATGCGTTTTTAGAGCGCAGGCGTTTAGCTATATCGCGTGTACCATCAACCATGCCGGAAACTACCAGCAATAAGCCTCCTGTAAATCGGTAGTTGTTTAAGTTCACGTTACCATTTTCATCAGTTATAAAGCGTAAATAACCAAAAAGTATAAAAAGGCTGCCCGCTATTAGAAGTGCAATTTTAAAGTTTTCCAAGGCTTTTCCATAATATTGAGTTAGATATTAAAACGCCACTGAGTCTAGCTAGTATAATTTTACTATATTTCGAATTCAAATTTTGCCTAAATCCATTAAATGTCCTCATTATGTCGCTATATTAGGCGTATATACGCTAAAGCTTGATTTATATTGTGCATTAGCAAGTACACCTTAGTTATATGTTGGGTAAGCTGTTAAGATGCGCCGTCTTAATAATGTAGAAAGGTTATAGAAGTAACATGTCAAAATTTTTCTTTATGGGTAAGCCCGACATAATGGGTAAAAATAACAGTAATGGATTTGCACCAAAACGTACTGCAAAGCCAGGCACAGAGTCACACCCGCTCACGCTAATTGTAAACTCAGCTGAACGACAATCAGAAATAGAAGCCATACTAGAAGAGCATTCGCTGTTTGCTTCAATTGAAGTTAAAGCAGACGTACCAGAAGATATTCGCGAACTAGACTTTGCGCTTAGTAAATCCACACCACAAGTATTTGATAAAGTACCAGAGCGTAACGCACCTTGTGTATGTGGTAGCGGCAAAAAATATAAAAAGTGTTGCGGTTAGTTTCTTAACAACTAAATATGTAGCCTTTCTTTTTTTATCGGTATTAAATAAAAATGCCACAGGATTTTGAACCTGTGGCATTTTTTAATGTTAACCAATTATATGTTTAACTACTTACGCGGTTCGTAATCAATTCTAAATATCACGGTGTACAGTACCGGCACTACAATTAGAGTCAAAATTGTAGCAAAGCCCAAACCAAACATAATTGTTACCGCCATTGACTGGAAGAACACGTCAAATAACAGCGGGATCATACCCAAAATAGTAGTTATAGCTGCCATTGCAACTGGTCGTACACGGCTCACACCAGAGTCAAACACGGCTTCATAGGGCGATTTACCTTCCCTTAATTCGAGGTTTATTTGATCAACTAATACAATACCGTTTTTAATTAGCATACCGCTTAAGCTTAACAAACCAAGTAGCCCCATAAAGCTAAACGGCGCATTCATAGCTAACAAGCCCGCGCTTACACCGATAATAGCTAACGGAACCGTTGCCCAAATCACAAGTGGTTGCTTAAGCGAGTTAAAAAGTAATACGGTTACTGCAAACATCGCTAAGTAACCCAGCGGTAATGAGCCAAATATTGCTTTTTGAGCCTTGCTTGAAGATTCAAACTCGCCGCCCCATTCCAGTTCGTAACCGCGCGGTAATTCCATGTTTTCTATTGGTCCGCGAATACGTGCAAATAGTTTAGCAGGGGTTTCATCTCCTAATACATCGTGATCGGCCATAATCGTAATTGTACGTTTGCGATCGCGGCGCATTATTAGGCTGTCTTCCCACTGTACAATAAACTCGTCTACCACTTGGGTTACTGGTACAAATACACCAAGTACTGGGCTGTATATTTGAAGGTCGTGTACGCTTTCTACGTTTAAGCGCTCGTTAGCAGGAGATCGTGCAATAATAGGCAGCAACTGCGTGCCATCGCGATATACGCCCACTTGTTTACCCGATAAACTTGTTAGTAATACATTGTCTAAGTCAGATTTACTAATACCTAAGCGGCGTGCTTTTTGCTCGTTAAACTGCGGGCGAATCATTTTAGTACGTGCACGCCAGTCATCACGAATATTGTACGCGCCATCGTCGTTACCAATAAGTTCTTCAGCTTTAGCAGCCAATTGTCTTAAAATAACAGGATCAGGGCCTGAAAAACGCGCTTCTATTTTTGCATCAGTAGAGGGGCCGATTTCCATTGGCTTAATTTTAAGCTGTGCAGAGAGTGCATGATTATTTGAGTAATCACGTACAGTTTGCATTACAGTCGCTACGGCTTCTCTGTTGGCTACACGAATAATTAATTGCCCGTACGCGGGATATGACTTTTCTGGTGCGTAGGTAAGCATAAAGCGTGGAGCGCCTTGGCCTGTTGTACTTGTTACTTCTTCAACAAGGTCTTCTTTTTGCAAAAACTCTTCAAGTTTTTTAACGCCCTCTAGGGTTGAGCGAATATCAGATCCTTGCTCTTGCCAGTAATCTACATAAAACATAGGTGTATTAGAGGCAGGAAAAAACGACTGTTTAACAGAGCCAAAACCAACAACCGCAGTACACAGTAAAACAACCATTAATATAAGCGTGGTTTTTCTAAAGTGCAGCGCTAAATCTAAAATCGCTTTGTAACCGTTAAAAATAAAACCTTTGTATGGGTCTTCATCTTCTTGGCCTTCTTCGTTTTTAAACTCGTTTTCTTTGAACATTAAATTGGCAAAAAATGGCGTTAACGTTATGGCTGTTATCCAACTTAACAAAAGCGAAATAAACAACACCCAAAACAAGCTGCCGGCAAATTCACCACTGGCATCAGAGCTTAAACCAATTGGCGCAAAGGCAGTGACTGCAATGACTGTTGCACCTAGTAAGGGCCATTTTGTTTGCTCAACAATATTAACCGCTGCTTTGAGTTTTGTTTGCCCACGTTTAAGGTTTATTAGTATCCCTTCGGTTACAACTATTGCGTTATCAACCAGCATCCCTAGGGCAATAATAAGTGCTCCAAGTGATATGCGTTGCAAGTCGATGGCAAACAACTTCATAAATATAAACGTACCCAGTACAGTAAGCAGTAAAATACCACCAATTAAAATACCGCTTTTTAAACCCATAAATAACAGCAGTACTACAATAACAATCGCAATAGCTTCAAGTAAGCTGATAATAAAACCATCAACCGATTTTTGAACCTCTTGTGGTTGGTTGTATACCGAATTTATGTCAATACCATGAGGGCGTTGATACTCAAGTGAAGCTAAGTGATCGTCAATGTGTTTACCCACATCAACTACGTTAACTCCTGACATAAACGACACGCCAATAAGCAAAGCTTGCTGAGAATTATAACGAATAACATTGTTAGGTACTTCTGCGTACTCTCTGTAAACCTTTGCTACGTCGCCTAAATAAATAAGCTCACTTGCACCAGGTTTTGAAATTAATAGCGTTTCGAGCTCTTTTACATCTTTAAATTCGCCAGTAGGGTGCAAGCGAATTGACTCATCGCCTACGCGAATTTTACCCGCATTAGAAACCGTATTTTGCGATTGCAGTAACTGAAATATATGACTTGGTGCAATACCTAATTGAGCTAATTTACGCGTTGAGACTTCAACCATTACTTGCGGTTGTTGCTCACCTGCAACCGTTACTTTACTTACGCCTTTAACCAAGACTAGCTCACGTTTTAAAAAGTCTACGTAGTCTTTAAGCTCGTCATATGAGTAGCCATCACCGGTTACCGAATACATAACACCGTAAACATCGGCAAAGTCATCTAAAATAGTACTTGGGTAAACGCCGCTGGGAAGCGAAGGGGAGAGGTCGTTAATTTTACGACGCATTTCATCCCAAATTTGGCGAAGTTGCTCTTTTCGATAAGTGCTTTTCATCTCTACCGAAATTTGCGACTTGCCGTTAGATGAAATAGAAGTAACGTAATCAACATAAGGGAGTTGCTGAATCGCGTTTTCCAGAGGAAAAGTTACTTCTTCCTCTACTTGTTGCGGCGACGCGCCAGGGTACATGGTAATAACCATGGCTTTTTTAAGCGTAAACTCAGGGTCTTCTAATTGCCCTAAATCAAAATACGACACGGTACCGCCAATTAATAGCAGCAGCGTAAACATCCAACTGATTACTTTTTTCTCTATGGAGAGTTGTGCAAAGCTCATAATTATAAGCCTCGCTCTTTATTCCATGCTCTTACTTTCATGCCTTCTTTTAGTGAATGCACACCGGCAGAAACAACAATTTGGCCTTCTTTAATACCACTTAACACCTCAATACCATCGCGGTGTAGCTGGCCAATTTTTACTGCTTGTTTATGTACTTGGCTAGTTTCTGAATCAAAAAGCCACACGTAGGCATTATCTTTAATAGATTCTTGAGGTTCAGAAAACACTGATTCAATTGGCAGTATTGTGTAAGACACTTGCGAGCGAGTTACTTTACTTAAATCAATAAATACACTGCCCGTCATACCCGCTAGTAAATTAAAGTCCTCAGGTACTGGTAGCGAAAACACAACTTTATAGGTAAGGGTTGCAGGGTCTGCTTGGGTATCCCACTCTTTAATATCAAGTGTGTATTCTTTATCGTCAAAGCCATCGAATTTTACAGTAGGGTGGTAATCAGTGCCTTTTTGAAAACGAGCGACTATTTTTTCAGGAACCTGGATTTCTACATCCATTAAATCGCGTGTTTCTAAACGCAATATATTTTGTTTGGCTTGAATGTTTTCAAAGTTTTTAACAAATACTTTTGCAACTGTGCCTGAAAATGGCGCGCGTAGCTCGCTGTACTCAAGGTTTGTTTGTGCAATTTTAAATGCAGATTCAGCAATTTGCATATTAGCAGTGGCTTGATCTAATTCTGATTGGCTAGTGATTTTTTTCTCAAACAATTGCTCAATACGGCCAAGTTGTGATTTTGCCAATTCAAAGCGCGCTTTGCGCTCATCAAACTGCAACTGAAAATCTTCAGGGTCCAGTTTTGCTAATAAATCACCTTTTTCAACGTGTTCACCAGCAAGCACCGGAAACTTAATAAGTTCGCCGTTTACCCTAAAAGCAAGGTAAGAGCCTTGGTTTGCAACAACCTCAGCAGGAAAGCTGCGAATGTTAGTTTGAGAATCATGACCTATGTTGAATAATTTAACAGGGCGAATGGGCTCTTCTTTAACTTGTTGTTCTGGCTCAGAACAGGCTATTAAGCTTAATAAAGTCGTAGTTAAAAAACATAGACGAAAGAGTTTCATGTCTTCTCCGTTGCAATGATGGCAAAATAATTAAGTGCAGCATACGCTGCAAACATATAAAATAAAAATCATTAAATCTTAGAAACTCAATAAGTTTTACTTATAATGTTGCAGAGTGCTATATGAAGCTGAATCAATTAATAATTTTAGATGCCATAGTGCAAAGCGCAAGCTTAAGCGGGGCAGCACTAAAGCTACATAAAACGCAGCCAGCGCTTACACTTGCTATTAAAAATCTAGAAGAAAAAATAGGGTTTGAGTTGCTAGACAGAAGTAAGTACCGATTACAGCTTACTGAAAAAGGGCGTATTTTTCACCGCGAGGCGCAGCAACTTCTGCATGCAAACGACGAGCTAGCGCAGCTTGCTAAAGAATTGGCACTCGGTAATGAACCCCAATTTAGAATTTGTTACGAACAACTTTGCCATACGCAGAGTTACAACGAGATCATAAGTAATACTTTTAGATTGTTTACCAGCACCGAATTTAGCTTAACAAGCGGGAAGCGCTTTATTTCGTTAGAGCAAGTAAATAGTGGGCAAGCCGAATTAGGCATTGGTCCGTGGTTTGATTTATTTCACGCGACAGGCGATTTAGAAAGCGTACCTATAGGCAGGCTCGATATTGGCATTGTCAGCGCCAAAGGCGTACTTCCTCAAAAGCTAACCTATAGTGAACTACAAACGTATCCGTGTTTAGCCATGTTTGAAAGTGACTTGAGTATCGACAGCGACAGGCTATCGTACTCAAAAGGCTCCGCCATGATGAAAATTGATGATGTATCGACCTTAAAATCGTTTTTACTCTCAGGTGCTGGTTGGGCAATGATGAGCCTGTCGCACTGCGACACTGAAATAAAAGCAGGCTTACTTCAAGAAATACACATAACTGACCGAGAGCATAAGTTTAGCGCGCAAATTAGAGCCTTTAGGCAGCATGCAATGCACCACGGCCCTGTAGCGCGTACTATTTGGGAGCAATTTAAAGTACTTAGTGAGGCGTATTTAAATGAACGCTGATATTGATAAAGAAACACTTATTTATACTGTTATCGCAGGCATACCAATAGGTAAAGTGGCAAGCTACGGGCAAGTTGCAGCTCTTGCGGGCTACCCGCAAAACTCACGGTTGGTTGGGCGCTTATTAAAAATGATGCCAAACGACTCGGTTATACCTTGGCACAGGGTAGTGAATAGCCAAGGTAAAATATCATTCCTTGAAGGTAGCGAAAAATATCAAGAACAGCGCGAAAAGCTATTATCAGAAGGCGTACTGTTTAAAAACGACAAAGTGAATATGCGCGAGTGCCGGTGGCAGTAGAAGACAAGGAATGGCTTAATAATAGTATTTAAGCACTGTTACCAAACCAAGCATGTTGACCACTTTTTTATTTATGAAGTTTAGCAATACATATAAATAACCTGATATTTGAGCATTTAGTTTTATCTTCAATACAAGCCCCTTACTAACCGAAATTATCGATAAATGAAAAAGTTACAAAAAAGGGGCATATTTTCTACTTTCTAGCCATCAAAAATACAAAGAGATGAGCCTAAAACTCTTCCACACCTACTTATACCTGCGTTTTCATGCAATCCACTAAAAATAAAAGTTTGGCATACCACTTGAAGTAACAATCTGTCGGAGAAAATAATGAGCATACCCGTGGTGGTTCAAGAGCTCGCTTCAAAAGGTATCTCATATACAGCTAAGTAAAAAAATTCTTAAAGCTATAATAAAAGTGGCTAAGAACGTGTTTGAAGAACACGGTTTATGCTTATCGGTACGTTATTAATTATCGAAATGACCAAGCGTATATATTTAGTTTTGAGTGTGACAATTTTTAAAAACTTGATTTTAAGGACTAACCAAATATGACTGACCCTACTTTAGTTATTTTAATGTACTTTGTGATCCCTATTTGGCTTGTAGCTGGCATTGCGGATTGGTTTTGTCATCGACGTAGTAATATTTCTACAACAAGTGGTGCAAAAGAGTCGTTTATTCATCTATTAATGTTTGCCGAAGTGGGTATACCGTTAATTCTTGTTTTAATTTTTGAAGTTAATAGCTTGATTATTGCTATTAGTATCTTGTTGTTTTTTATTCATGAACTTACAGCAATGTGGGATGTAACTTACGCGGTAAGTAAACGTAGAGTAGGGCCAATAGAGCAGCATATACATAGCTTTTTAGAAATGATACCGCTGTTGGCTTTAGTATTAATTATTACGCGGCACTGGGAGCAATTTACAGCATTATTTACTCCCGGGGGCTTTCCTCCTGAATTTACGCTCCAATTAAAAGAGTCACCTATACCAATAACTTACTTGATAACAGTGCTATTTATATCACTCGTGCTAGAGTTTATGCCTTATTTAGAAGAGTTCATTCGCGGTATACGTGCTAAAAAAGACAACGCATAAAGCCAGTTTGATAAATAAGTATAAAGCCTAAGTTGACTGCTTAAGCAGCTCTAGTTGTTTTAGCAGTTTGTTTATGCGTGCTTAAATAGGCTCACTCAACCTCGTACTAAGTCAAATATTGCAGTGGGTAGCTCAGGCTTTTAGGGTGTTTATAACCACAGTTTCACGAATACTTAGTGGACTTCGTTTAGATGTGATGCAAAAAGAGTAGGTAATAAAAGCGGCGTATTCTCGCCGCTATTATGTTGTTTAAAGTCATCTGTTGAGATTAACTAATGTGTTAGTCATTATGATTAAGGTAGATGTTGCCCACCTGTCACGCCCATTATTTCAGCGGTAATGTAACTTGACTCTTGCGAAGCTAAGTATACATATGTTGGGGCTAGCTCGGCAGGTTGGCCTGGTCTACCTAGTGGCACGTTATCACCAAATTCGGGAAGTTTTTTCGCCGGTTGGCCGCCACTTTGTTGTAGCGGAGTCCAAATTGGCCCTGGAGCAACACCATTAACCCGAATGCCTTTATCTATTACCATTTTTGCTAAACTTTTAGTAAAGCTAGTAATTGCGCCTTTAGTTGATGCGTAATCCAGAAGTCCAGCAGATGGCTGGTAACATTGGATAGAGGTTGTGTTAATAATACTTGCCCCGGGTGGCATATGCTTTACTGCGGCCTTTGTTATCCAAAACATAGCAAATACGTTTGTTGCATATGTTTGGCAAAATTGCTCGGTAGATAAATCTTCTAACTCGGCGACAAATTGTTGCTTACCAGCATTATTAACTAGTATGTCAATTGACCCCAAGTATTCAACGCTTTGAGCAACAAGGCTGTTACAGAAATCTTCATCAGATATGTCACCTGCAATACCCCAAGCCTTGTTACCGCTGGCTTTTAGTATATCGAGTGTTTCTTTCGCATCGGTTTCTTCGCTGGGTAAGTAATTAATAACAACTTCCGCACCTTCTCTTGCAAATGCGATGGCTACGGCTCTTCCAATCCCAGAGTCGCCGCCTGTGATCAAAGCTTTACGGCCTTTTAACCTGTCGTGGCCCTCATAGGAGTCTTCGCCATGATCTGCTTTAGGTTTTAAAATTTCATCTAGCCCTGGGTCCGGTTGATTACTGTCTTTTTCGGTACGTCCCATCTGATATTGGCTTCTAGGATCTTGCATAGTAAATTGATTAGTTGGCATATCAAAGTCTCCTCAACGTAAAGTTTAAGTTCGATTAATTGCATGTAATCACAAAGAGCGTAATCTCAGACAGCACAGCAATGCTGTTACTTCTCTTTGCTTAGCGTGAATTGGGTGATGTAAAAAACATAAGAGGCGTGTGTGGTTGTAAAATGTCGAAGCTAAAGAGCGACTAACTGATTTAGCACGAATAGCAATATTATAGTTAGCTTGTAATGCTCCCACTCTGTCTCTCCTTTAAAATTGACATTTTTAGCCGTTTACGTACACCGCCTTCATTATAAAAAGCAATAGATATGCCACAGAGGTACTTTTTAAATATTAAGCTATGTTACTTATTTTAAAGTGTTTATATTTAAACTGTTGAAAGTATAAGTGCGGATGAAGGGTAAAAAGTGGATATTAGTACCGAAAATATTACACACTGTTCATTTAGCCAATCAAGTTGGGAAGGTGCGTTTATGGCTACACTGATGGGCTTATAATTAAGCCAGAAAATAGCAGCACGTTAAAATGTATCATTAAGTGATATGCTAATCCCCCCGAAAAATTATAGAAGCCAAATATAAAATTTTCACCTATCGCAAGTATGCGTGGCACTTGAACTAAATTTTGTACGTTTCGACGTTAGCTTTTCTTTAGTGTAAAAAACAAACTGGAGTTTCATGGTAATTGCAATAAAACGTCAAGTAAGTTCGTCTAATACAAAATATTATTACTTTTTATTACTGTGCGTGCACCGTGCTTTTTTTATGAGGCGAAGACCACTTTACAGGTAAGTCTTACGAACACCGCAGAGGCTAGGTTGAAGATAAATCAATTAAAAAAGGAAGAATCTTGATTTCTTACATTACAGTTTTGAGTGGCTACTCATGGCTCTGTGCCAAAGTTCGGCTCAGTGCCAGTGTAGGTCGGATAAGCGAAGCGCCATCCGAAACAGTAAAATACCTTATCAATTATTATCAATATTTTATGGTGTCGAGTGGCTGGAGAGTGCCATGAGCGATCATTGAAGATTTTTATTTTATGAAGTCATGATTTGATCCCATTATTGTTGCTGCAAAAAGAACCGCAATTGGTGGTTTTGGACAAAGTTTATCAAGCCTGTCAGCTATTGAAATAGGTAGTCAGTTACTTAAAACCGTTCTTGATGAAACACCGCAAGTAAAGCCATACATTGAGGAGGTGATTTTAGGGCAGGTGCTAACAGCAGGTTGTGGCCAAAACACAGCAAGGCAGACAGCACTTAATGCTGGACTACCTATTAATAAGTCTGCTTTTACTATTAATCACGTATGTGGCTCAGGACTAAAAGCGGTGCAATTGGCTGCGCAATTAGTTCTTTGCGGTGATGCTAAAATGGTGGGTGCAAGTGGGCAAGAAAGTATGTCTCAGGCGGCGCACGTATTACCCAATAATAGAGTATCTAAAAAATTAGGTGACTTATCTTTGGTTGATAGCCTAATAAAAGATGGTTTGTGGAATAGTCGCGAAAATATTCATATGGGAATTACAGCTGAAAATATAGCTGAAAAATTTGCTGTAACTAGAGAGGAGCAAGATGAATTTGCTGTTCGCTCACAGCAAAAAGCGGCACATGCGATTAGCTGTGGTTCATTCAAAGAAGAAATTTCTCCTATTGGCATAAAAAACGAGGCGGCGATATTCAGTATTGTGATACTGATGAATCGGTGAAAGCCGACACGCAACTTAGCAATCTGAGTAAGTTGAGATCTGCATTTAAAAAAGACGGTTCAGTTACTGCTGGAAATAGTTCAACTATTAACGATGGCGCAGCTGAGGTGGTGGTTACTACAGACGAGTATGCAAAAAAGTTAAACTTACCTATTTTAGCTGTGATTGAAGCTACCGCTTGCGAAGGTGTTGAGCCGCTTTACATGGGCACTGGCCCAATAGCGGCCATGCAGGCTGTGTGTAAAAAAGCGGGCTGGCAAGTGTGCATGATATAGATTTAATTGAAGCCAATGAGGCATTTTCAGATCAAGCTTTGCATGTAAATACTGCGTTGGGGGTTGGATAGTAATAAAGTAAATGTTAACGGGGAGCGGTTGCACTTGGTCATCCAATTGGAGCTTCAGGTTGTCGTATTTTAGTTTCGTTAATATATCAAATGAAGCATGCGAACAAAGCAGAAGGGCTTACAACAGTTTGTATTGGCGGGGGCATGGGTATTGCCATGCTCATATCACACGACTGTAAGTAGTTTTGTTTTGCTAACGTGTTATAAATTTAAGTGACTATAGCCGAGTACTTCTTGGCTATAGTCCGTATAATATTAAATTCTTAATTAAAAAGCGTTAAGCTTTTCCCCGAAGTGCAGAAATACAGCTTGCCAAAACCACACAACCCAACGAAATATTAAATGCCAGCGAGATTGTACTCATTAATGCAGTGCTATTTTGCGCCGAAAAAGTTTTGTCGCCTAAATAATAATGGACAATTAGATTGACTAAACTCATTCCAAATAAATTACCAATTGTGCGTGATAAATTCATGGAAGAAGAGGCTACGCCTAACTCATTCTTATCTACAGCGCCCATAATTGCATTATTGTTAGGCGTTGAGAATAAGCCAAAGCCAACACCTAACAATAACAGTGAGCCACTTATGTATGTGATACTTGAGTCCATAGATAACAGTGATAGTAAAAAAAAGCTGACCATAACAATTATACAGCCAAATGTAGCTATTATGCGTGGCTGTATTTTATCTGAAAGTTTACCTGACAATGGTGCCATAATGGCCATAGAAACCGCTTGCAGTAACACGATTTGGCCAGCATGAGAAGGACTTAACCCTTTAATATATTGCAGATATAAGCTTAACAAAAAAGCCAATGAAAAATTACTGGCGTACATTAGAAACGATGTAGATAGTGATAAGCTAAATACTCTGCTTTCTAAAAACATTTGTACTCTGATTAATGGTCGCCTACTTTTACTTTGGTGAATAATAAATAATCCTAAGCTTATTACCGAAAGTAATGTTAAACCCCAGCCAGACATAGTGGGTAAATCACTGAGCCCTAATACTAAACATATTGCAAAGAGTGAGAAAAGCCCAGTACCCCACCAGTCAAACGAAGATTTTTTATCGTTTTTCCACTCACCATGTAAAAAAAGTTTAATAGAAAGCAGTAGCAGAAGTACAAGCGGAATTTGAGAGTAAAATACAGCTCGCCATCCCCATATTTCTGTCAGCCAACCGCCTACTGCAGGGGCCGCACTTAAGCCTATATAAACACATGCTGCAGAGGTGCCTAGTGCCATACCTCTTTTATTATTTGGTGTAATAGAGGTAATAATAGCTACACCAATACCAAAAATCATTGCTCCTGCAGCGCCTTGTACAAAACGCCAAAAAAGCACCCATTCAATTGATGATGCACTAGCACACATCAGTGATGCTAGTGCATTTAAGCTTAAGCCAAATGCATAGACTCGCTTGCGACCATAATTATCGGCTATTTTCCCGCAAGGCAGCATAAATATCACGCTACTAAGTAAGTAAAGGGTCGGCATCCAACCAATCATTTTAGCGCTTGCTTGTAAATCTTGAGCAAGATTTGGAATGGCAATGTTGACACCGGCCATACCAAGAGGTCCGATAATAGATCCGCTGCATACAATTATAAGCGCGATGGTAGTAATAGGGAGTTTAAACAAATATGGTCCTTAACGCATAGACTATAAAAATAATAAAAAGTGGTGCTTGAAAGCATGGGTTGCGAGTGCATTTATTATTGCTAATAGCAAAGGAGGTAGCAAGTTTGGTCTACTAAGCATCAACGTAACTTTAAAGCAGCGTATTTCTTGGTCCAATATGATGAGGTATTACTTTGTAGACCATTGAAAAAGTAATACCGTAGATTAGTTAATATAAATAAACATGCCTTTAAGCTTCACATAACCGCTTAATTGTACTAGCTCAGACTTGATCCGACAGTCGCATCTGTGCCATTTGCAGACATTAGCAACGCCTGAGCTCAGGTGCATTTGAGACAACGCCTGCTTTTGCGTTAGCAAAAAAGTGGGTGGCGGATCAAATGTCATCTGCAGAGACTTTTTAGGCAGCGTTCACCGTATTCTAGGAACGAGCGTTTACGAGGCACGTGCCGAACTGGCCTTTATGACTTTTGTAAACAACAAAAAAATATTTGGATCAAACTTCGTGTCCACTTCATGCTTCAAGATATTCATAGTTTCAAGGTGCGATTTAGCCATGCGGTATGGCCTGCTAGTCGTCAGTGCATCATACGCATCAATGATCGAAAGTATTCGACTACTCAGGGGAATATCGGCACCAGCCAGTCCGTCTGGGTATCCGCTTCCATCAAATGCTTCATGATGATGTCTGACAATAGACGCGACCTCGTCTCTGTTTGTCAGGAATGTCTCACTAATTATTCTCTCACCGATAACCGAGTGAGCCTTTATCTCTTCTCTTTCATCAGGTGTGAGCTTTCCAGGCTTCGAGAGAACAGTATCACGAACTCCAATCTTACCCACGTCGTGTAATTGACTGGCAATACGCAAGTCATCTAATGAGGGGGCACTCAAATCGGCCGCACGCCCCACTTCCAACGCAAGCGCACAGACGCGGTCACAATGGCCTCTAGTATACGCATCGCGCGCGCACAATGCCGTAATGAGTGATGGGTAAGCATTTTCTTGATCTGGTGCGAGGGCAAAAGCCATTGAATATCTCTCCTTGTTCAGCAACGCCTAACAATTTAATAGTGCGCTCATCACGCATATTTTTGCTGACTTCAAGCTCATCTATCCACATTCCAACAAATAACCGAGGGTATTTCAAGATTTTAAATAAATTTAAATGTAGGATATACGCGTTGCTCGTTTGCTTGACTATATGAATAAACGACACAACTTTATCTATTAATTAGCCCTAAATTTAGCCATCCTCAATGACCGGTTATCGCTCTTTTGAGGCATTCGCCTAAACACGTTTTGGGGCAGAAATGAGTTTGGCAACATCGCCTCTGTTAGATTCCAATCAGCACAGAAAGTACTACCTCTATAAGAACTATGCTTTAGTTCAGTTCACCCTTACAACCGCAGATATTAACCATTAAAGGAGATGTTACACTTTTAAGTATGCATAACATTAATGTTTGAAACTTTTTTGCCTTCCCAGTCCGCCTTTCGTGTCAATAGAAGGTATGTATGACAATAAAGATCAAAACTTAGATTCAATCAACGTGCCTATCCAAAGAAAAATTGTGACAACAAAGATTGAAACTCACTTTTGGACATCTTCAACGCTGGCGAGAGTGTTTTATCTTCTTGTAACTGAGTTTTAGTTTGCTCAACTATTTCAGTGATATTTATGCTGTTTAAATTCATTAAAGCTAGAGCGATAGGGTAATAGCTCTAGCTTGGCATACTGGCAGGATCAGTCAATAGCTAAAAAAGATCCTTAGAAAATAATTTGTCTTGGTGAATAGTTACAAAGAATTAAATACACCACGACTAATAACCACGTTGTCATCTTCTTTTAGCGTTATGCCGTCAGATCCAATTTGGCGCCATTGTTGGCCGTTTTCTAGAGTAATAATTAACTCACCATAAGCTGCTTCTTTAATGGCTGATACAGTTGAGCTAATAGAGCTGTCATTTTCTTTCGCAATATTTTTATGCTCTGAAACCAAACTCTTCTGCTTGTGTTACCGCTACAGCAACAGGTGCGGTGGCTTCTGTATTTGTTGGTGAGAGTGTTTTATTTACAGTAGGCTTGCTCAGCGGTTTACCGGCAACCGTATTATCGTAACAAAGCAGGCGGTTAAAGTCGTTTTCAATAAAGCTACATGCTTGCAGTGCTTGCTCGTTAATAGCTGTGGCTGCAAAAGTCGGTGCGCTTAACAAAACTAATAGTGAGAGTAGTTTTTTGTTCATGTTATTCCTCAGATTCTTGTTGTGGTTTAGCGGTATAAAATTTAGCTAAAATTAGGCCTAGCTCAAACAAAATAAGCATAGGTAGCGCTAATAAAGTTTGTGACAATACATCGGGCGGTGTTAAAAACATCGCTACTACAAAAACACCCACTACAATATAGGGACGTTTTTCTTTTAAGCTTTGCGTTGTTGTAGCGCCGCTCCAGCACAGCAGCATAATGGCTACTGGAATTTCAAAAGCGACACCAAAGGCAAAAAATAGTTTTAGTACAAACCCTAAGTAGCTACTAATATCCGGTGCTAAGGTGAGCATTGCAGGACCCGCACTGGTAAAAAAGCCTAAAATAATTGGCAGTACTACAAAGTAGCAAAAGGCAATACCACCATAAAACAAAAAGATGCTTGAGGCGAGTATTGGCATTAACATGCGTTTTTCGTGCTTATACAATCCCGGAGCTATAAAACCCCAAACCTGGTGTAATATCCACGGAATAGAGGCAAATAATGCGACAAATAACGTTAGTTTAAAAGGGGCAAAAAATGGCGCTGTGACATCAGTTGCTATCATGGTTGCAGTGTTTGGCAAATGTGAAATTAATGGCGCTGCAACAAATGTATAAATGTCGTTTGCAAAATACACTATTGCAATAAAAATAACTAAAATGCTTAATAGTGATTTAATCAGCCGATCGCGTAATTCAATTAAATGCGCGACAAACCCCGATTTTACTTCCTCAGCCATTATTTTTTATACCATTTAGTAAGTTGACCACAAAGTGAGAAATTAACTTCACTTTGTATCATCAATATTTTGCTTATTAGAGGGATCGATTTGATTTTTTTTATAACTGTGGGTCACAGACTGAGCGGCCTGTTGTAGTTCAGTTAGTGAACTTTGTAGTTCAGGACTTAAATCGGTTAAGTTTTGTTGCTCCGCTTTTTTAAGGTTTTCGTGTAATTCGTGCACACGCAACTCTTCGCTCACTTCAGCTTTCACTGAGTTAGCAAGCGACTTTGCAGTTTTTATCCAGCGGCTTACCGTTCTAATTGCTACAGGTAAACGCTCTGGACCAAGCACTACTAAACCAACAATTAAAACAACAATTAGCTCCCACATCCCCATGCTAATTAAACCTTGTTATTGTCTTTATTTTTTTCAGTATGGGCAGAATCAAGCGGTGCACTTTCTTCTGATTTTTGAATCTGCTCTGGCTTTTCTTTATCTGTATTTTTTTCGTCAGACATTGCTTTTTTAAAGCCTTTAACTGCTCCACCTAAATCCCCACCAATACCGCGTAATTTTTTAGTGCCAAACAAAAGTACAATAATTGCTAATACAATCAATAACTGCCAAAGACTAATACCGCCAAATCCCATGTTTATCTCCCGTTTTCATAATTATAAAGTGTATATTTTAAATACTAATTATACGCCTAAAAACGTAAATAGCACTTAGTTTATGTGCTACGCCATGCTGCTATAAAACCAATAATAGCGCTACTTATAGCGATACTTGCAGCAATTAAATCGTGCTGTAAATAAAATAATGCCGCAATAACCATAGCCGCACTGCTAAACAAACCTAAAACCAAAGGTTTATGAGATCCCTTCGGAGCCTGTACTTGAATTTGTGGTGGACGTTTTAAGCTTTGATAAATGTAACTATTCAGCCTCATCTGAAATGAATATATCAGGCAGCTGATTTTTGAATAATAACTCAAGGGCTAGGCTTGCAGATACATATTGTTTTCTGCAAGTCGATAAATAGCTTCTCAGCAAGCAGAACATTTCAGCTCCTTGCTTACTTCTAAAACACCCCGATATTTTTTGATGAACCTTGGTCATCCTAATATCATTCTCGCCTTGGTTGTTGGTAAATGGCACGCCACTGCTCATCATGAAACGTAAAACATCATCTTGATAATCTCTTAGTCGTTCCAATAATGCGCGGGATTTGGTTCGCTTTAATAGGCCTCGCTGACCTTTCACTCGGCTACTTTTATCTGGTGGTGGACATTTAGCGTCACCTTGAAGCAATATTTTTTGATATTGCTCACGATATTTCTGTTTAGCCCCTTTATCTAGGTCGGGATTATCTATTTGAGCTTTATTCATTTCTTTAAGTAAGGTTTGCATATCCTTCGCCCATTGCATGCCGTCTTGCTCCCAAGCCCTTTCTAATTCTCGGATGTGGTGAGCATTACATAATGCATGTTGGCATTGGGTATATTGATAATATGGCTTCCAATGGTCATGACATAGCACACCGGTAAAGTGCGGTAAAATACCGGCCTCATCCATCGCTATTTTTCCTCTTTTTTCATGAGGATAAAAATAAGTCCACCAAGTCGTTGATGCACCATGAAGCCATCGCCGTTTACCGCCGATATTAATGCCAGTCTCATCAACATGCAAAGTTTGATACGGGCTTTGTAATGCCGCTTTGATGATACCTTCTGCGCCCGATGACTTTACCAGTGCCGCTGCTTGTTCATTAAAGTTAAATAAACTGCCGGCACTGATCGGAATACCTAGTTGGTCACTAAAGTATTCTTCAATGCGGTTATAAGGGAGTAATTGATATTGTGATAAGTAAACCGCATGAGCTTTCACACCAACACCATATTGAATAGGACCGTTAACACCTTGGGGGAATTCACCAACAAACCGCTTCCCTTGCTCATTCTCAAGGATTTGAGCCTGGTATTCGGTCACCACTTTACTGATATCTATATCGACGACTTGTCGCTTTTGAAAACCCACCTCACGATAGTGACCTTTAGGTAAAAAATCTCGGTCAACTAAAATGACTTGTACCTCATCAGGTGTTTCTGTTTGAGTCAGCGTTTTACCTACTCGGCCTTTTTGTCCGCCAGCTGATTTTTCTGACTTCTCTCTCGTTGGCTTTGTACGGTTGATATCTTTTGATGGAGGAATGCTACTATTTTGACTATTAAGTCCTAATTTACTAGCTAGCATAACAACGACAACAAGAATGAGTTCAATAGACAAAAACGCTTCAGAGCCGAATGACAGCTCTGTGCCATGAGCGGACGGTCGTAACGCCCGAATTTGCAGCTGGTTCGGAGCGCAGCGGAAAACCAGTCCGACAACATGCGTTTGTTAGATTCTAATTTCAAGGCTCTAGCTCATCTAAAATTGAATTAAAACGCCGCGCTACATGTTCGTCGCTTACTGCGTACCTGACGGACTTACTCCCTTTCTCTAAATCAGCAACAATTGGGTATACATTTCGTGACTTTGCTTTCAATATATTAATAGCTATTGGAGCACCAACATTGCTATAAAAAACATTTCGAACATTGCCATAAGAGGTCCTACCCCCAGATGATCCTATGTAACACAGCACTAACCACTCAACATATTGACCCAAAGACTCCTCGGGACAGAATTCCAAGCCACCAATCTCTTCAAGATTACGTAACAGTTCACCGTGAGAATTATGAGCCCCCCATGAATAGCCAACTTTTTTCATTTCATCAAAATAGCTATCATAAAAATCTTTAATTTGAGCTTGCTTCAAATAAGGCAAAAGCCCTGCCCCATAAGCAACACGAGCTTCTATTAGAGTAGGGCCTCGTTTCCCAATTCGCTTAACAAACTCCCTTGCACAAGTAATCATAACTTGGCTATGTGCGAGTGACTTTAATGAATAAAGTGCCATGTAACAGTTGTGACGAACAACATCGGGGAGCTCAACATTCAGTGAGGAGCTTATTAAGAATTTATAGATCTCCATTTGTCGAGGCTCAGGTGCATGACTAAACTCTTCAAGAAGACTTTCATTAAGAGTAGTTGCCTCGGAACGCTCTACAATCTCTTTAATATCTGTAAGCTTAATAAGCTCGATAGGGTCTTTAGATAGAATCACATCAACGCAGGTTCTGAAAATGTATACGCAATCTTCAACACCTGCTTCGTACTCATCATCTTCGTGCTCTAGGTCTTTTCGGATGTCATAAGCACGAAGAATCCGTCGATATTCTGGACGAGACAAAAGCCCCATGCGATAAGCAAGATCAATCATTCGCAAAGTTGAATAGTTTTCGACATTTTCCGCTGACGATATTGGTGGGAGCTTATGTTGTTTAGCAGCCTCAGCAGCGATATCGACACCCGCGAATAGTATTTTTTCTCTAAGATCATGAATGGATGCATTAAATAATCTCTGGCAAGCACTGCTAGGGTCAACATGTAGTAACTTTGTGACGCGCTGAATAAGGTTTTTCGCTTGCCAGTGAGGGCGAATTTGCAACAACAAAGCATTAACACCAGAAGCTTCGATGATCTCCACATTTGCACTTGGAATTAATTCTTGTCCGTTACTCATCTAGTACTCCTAAAGAATCTAACGTCTCAAACATAGGCGCTTTAGAGTCCTAAGCTTTGACTTGTTAACTGGCAGGACGGCACAAACTATAACTCCTGAACAACTTCATGCCGAACTTTAAATAAAGCATCAGATTGAGCACCGATTAACGATGGGAAATTTGAACGTATAAAGTTATCAAATTTCTTCTTTTGCTTATCTTCTCCATTTACGCCAAGTACGTTTTTGTAATCATAAACTAGCTCTCTGGCTACTATCTGATTTCTAAGAGACGTACTAGATGTAATATATGGAGTTAACTTGTCATCTAAATGACGTACATATCTGATAGTTACAGAAATGAGTGTCGTAAAGTCTTTGAGAGTAATTTTTTTAGCGTCCAAGTTTGATAATGTTTGAGCTATATCTATAGCGGCATGCCTATCTCTAATTACATTGGCATTCTCTAGTAGAGTTTTACGCAACTTTGTTGACAAAGAAGTTTTACTATTATGCACCACTTGATTTCGCCACCTGACAAGTAACACAACCATAGGCGTCCAATAGCTTTCCAAGCTTGGTACCTGTGGAGCGAGTTCTTCTACTTTCTTTGCTGCTCCGTCAACCTTAACCGCTGTAACTATTTTTGGCGGTTGTTCTGGGCAATTACTCAAATATTTAAAATACTCAAGTAATGCTTCCTCAACAAATACAAGGGAGGATCTAACTGCAAAACTTCTTGCTTGAATAGAAGTTTGCTTTGGGTCATTGGTGTCCCATGAAATGGTTAAGTCATCAGGCTTTTCAACTCCGCCTTTAGAGACAGCATTCAAGCCAACACATATTGTGTTTAACGAATAAACCGCGTCCCCGACAGAACTTAAAAAATTCTTTAAACCTTCACTTTCCATTTTATACCTTTAATTGGTGGTACCGTGAGGACTCGAACCTCAACCTCCTGCTTTAATTTCACAAAGTAATAGACAGGTATCTTAAACCAATTAGACCACAGCACCTTTTTCATTGAAGCAGTTAACATTTTAATAGTGCGCTCGTCGCGCATATTTCAACCGACGCCAGATTCATTTTTCTGCATTATATAGTTTTAACAAATAACCTAAGGTATTACTAGCACTAAGTTTTCTATAACTTTAAATAAAAGTTAAATAGAAAAATATGCGCTCAGCGCTCATCTTCATGAATATATGCGCAAAGAGCAGTTTAACCAATCAATTCATGACAGTCTTTGTCCAATCTCAATGTCCGGTTGTCGCTCTTTGACGAAGTTCGGCTCTGTGCCAGCGGACCTTCAATCGTAGCTCGTTTCAGCCCCATTCCGAGCTAACGTAAATGCTCTAAAAGTTTGTTTCGAGATTAACGGACGGTCATTGACTAAAATTTCAAAGTTAAAAATGTTTTGTTTGAACTCAGAAGAACCATATAAGACTAACCTGTTAACATTCCCAACGCATTTAATCTCGAGAATTTTTGAGTTTCTATTAATAACGGATCAACTGAGCTAATTCGAGCTAAAATTGCGTTTAAATCACCCATTATAATACTAGGTTCATCCTCGATAATTTGATTTAAAAACTTCAATACAGTTTCAGGATATTTCTCAGGTAAACTTGTTTCATTTAACTTTCTCAATAAATAATTAAAATCACTAATATTACTTAAGCTATGCTGCAGTATAGAATAACTTTCTACAAAATATTTTTGAGTGTTTAAACATAGAATTGCAAGTTGATTTATTGTTAATTCATTAAAATTTTGATTTTTAGGCCAAACTTTTAATAAGAATGTTTTAATTCTATTTTCCCAGTATTCATCAAATTTATCTCCAGAACTTGTTAATGCATCGTTTAAAGCAACAGTAACATGATAAAAAGCATTTCCGGAGAGTTGCGAGAAGGCAACGGCGACTTCTTTGACTCCATATTCATCATATTTCTGGAGAGCAACATAGGTTAAAAATTTGACATACTGTTGTGATTGTTCACCTAAATCATCTAAATGAGATGCTGTTTCTAATAAATTTACTTTTATTTTAATTAAAAACTCTTTGTGCAATCTTGGTGACCATAAGTAGCAAAACCATGCTACCTGAGAAAAACTACAATCGCTCCAATTAAACCAGTTTAAAATATGCTCTTCAGCCCACTCAGGTGAAACACTATAAAGAGATAAAGCATTAGTAGATATAATTGCTTTAGATAAAATATATATTTCATTATCTTGATTGCACAGATGATTGAGCCTTTCCTTATAATCTGAACTTATGCCATAGCCATCTTTTGGTTTTTCTCTATACCATTGTTTAAATAAAAGTTCAGTCAAGATTCCAACGGGGTGATTTATTGCAGCCATTAGCGGATCTCTATTAATATCAATCTCTTTTTCAAATGGTAAAGTTATTAATAAATCATAAAAGGTAAAAAATTTACTTTTTGTAATTACCTTACAATCGAAATTTTTATCAAGCCAAAACGCAAGAGACCTTGATATGTCGACTAACTTTTCTTTCTCTAAACTTAGAAGATAATTACATGACGAGTCCCAAGCAATATAAGAAAGCCGCCTATTTTCAGACCAAATGCTTATTGCCTCATTCCATCGTTCTGGTAGCCATGAATTACATTGAATAAGTGCCTCTATAACAAATTTTGGTTCTTTTCTACATCGAATGGGCCAATCATCCTCATTTCGAAACCCTACCTCAGGGTTATCCTCCAGCCATGTTATTAAACTATTAAGCTCTAAAGGGGTATTATTTTCCAGTCCTTTATGAAAGCCTGTACTCATCCAAAAAGGGAACTCTTGTTCCTCTTTAATGTGTTTACCCCACATTGGATGCTTTTGAAGCATTTTTTCATATGCCCTATCACCCTCAATACCAACATTTAGTCTAGATCTTTTTAATTTGGATAATCTAAGCCAAATAGCACGATCTTTAATATCCTTAAACTCTTGCTCTGTAAGTTCTTTCCTAAACCAAGATTTAGATGGCCCTTTTAAAATATTACAAACTAGTCGATTCTTATCAACATCACTTAAATTTAAAAAAAGTTTTGGTAATAAACTTAATATCTCTCGTTGTGTCGCAGTATTCCATAACCAACGTGAGTCATCTATTTCCAGTAGCTCATTTACATCCACTGAAAAATTTTGGGGTAACTCTGCTAAAGCAAATAATGCCAACCTTTTGAAGATTGGAAATGGTAACGCCCACCAATCCATAATAGCGTTCATAGCGGCATTGGGATTGGTTGTTTTCATTGAAAGCCATGAGTCTCTAACTAACTCAATTAATACAGTCCAATCATTATGATGTTTATTCTGTGGATGTTTCGCGATAGAAGGCTGGTGAATGTATGAATAATCATAATACTCATTTACTTCCCCCAGTAAACTCCTCAACTCCATTATTTCTAATAGAATTAAATTAAACTCAATAAATAGATTACCAATATCATGGCTCCATTTATCAACTTTATTTAGTTCTTTCAACGCAGAATATGGGTGAGAGCTAGTGAGAACAACCTCACTCCTAAAAATACGTTTTATCCCACTCACAGAGCTAGCTAAACTCAGAGGCTCACTAAAACGGATTCTTGGAGAAAGTAATGTCTTTAGCTCATGTTTGAGGGGTAATGATAAATAGCTTACCTTATATTTACCTACCCATGAGTAAAGACTAAAACGATGGCTAGAATTAGTGCAATAGCCCGATAGTATTAACTCCCATATAGTTAGCATTTCTTCACCTAAATTAGCGCATAAAATGTCATTACTATTTTTCCTGTGCGCTCTTAGCTCATTATTAATTTTCCAGTGTAAATCGCTATGTAGCCTTCCTCCCTGTTTACATAAAAAGAGAACTAGTTCTGGTTTATCTAAGTGCTTAACTAACCAGATGCCAAGAAAGTTCATTACTTTATCCCACTCGACCTCATCATGAGAAAAACTTGCTAATGACATATTTGGAGAATAAGCGCTTTTTGGAGGCCTACTGAAAAGTCTAAACTCAAAATTTTCTTTAAAGCTTGTGTCTACTATACCAAAACGCGGTAGATCACTTTTATCAAGCTTAATTTCATTAAGTACATTCAACCATTCAATAGGTGGAGGGGGGGTTAATTGAGCAAATGTTTTTGCAGGAATACCAGTTGGGTCACTTAAAGCCCAAGCAAGTCTGTATGCATATCCATTACCTAAATCCGCTTCAGATGGCTTTGTAAAAGCAGTCGTTACTACTATTTGTTGCTTTCCAACCAGTCCGTCTCTATAGGTTTCAGACCATTTTTCTAACGTTTTATGTAAATAATAATGATGTCGGTGGTTTTTGTACAAAATAGGTGTGACATTTTTAGCTAACCAGTTTTGCTTTTCGCGCTCATATTCTTTTTCTTCATTTTTACCTGTTTTATAATTACCAAACGCGAACATCTCAGGAGGTGATTCACCTAGTAAACGGTCCGCGGCTAAAGCATCCATCATATATCTAAGTACAGGATCATTAAGGCTGTATCCTACAAAGCATACTACATAAGTTCTAAACAGCTCACTAACAAATCGTGAAGCCCATCTCTCATTCAAGTATGCCAATCCGAAGTCACCACTTGAAATAACTAAATTATCAAGGTCAAAATCGCTGATGTTCTCAGGTATTAATCCATGTAAATAAACCAAACCACTCCACCTACTTTTTGGGACTGGAAGTAATGGAGCTTGAAATATAGGAAAGTCTATTTTTTCACTTAAGCTAACGTCTTGAAAAATTCTATCAAAGTTGGTAGTTATTAAACGAACTCGTTTATCTTTTGTTGTTGCGAGCTGAAGTAAAGCTTTGTGAGTAGTAGTAGCATTTGCATCAGAGTAATCAGGTTTCAATTGATTAACCAACTCTTTTCTAACAGCGTTTCTCCATTCACTACTTGGTCTAGTCGCTTCTAGTAATGATACAGCAGTGTCAAATTGTTCTAGCTTTAATGTTTGCTCTTGTATTGGAGAAGGATCAACACCTAGATTCTCATATAAGCTTCTAACAAGCCCACCAAACCCCGGGAGTTTAGCTGGAAAAGATATTCCAGCACCGCAAAAGAAAACAACCTTACCTTCTTCATGTGCTTGTAATAGCTTTTCAGGAATATTTGGTCCATTATTCACAAACTGCATTACAAAAATCCTTTTAGTAAAATTTCCTCCATATAAAATCAATAGAGGGTGTATCTGAAGGTGAAAATAACATATCTCCCCTTAAAAGAATAATCTTTCGCACATAAGGCTTTACATAAGTACAACAAGTCAAAGCCGTAAACCTTCCCCTTGGGCATCACAAATGTAACGACAGTATATTGCATATAGCCATTTACGGCTCTAACTCATTTATGTCCATCGACGATTTATCAATATAACTCACCTTTGCCCCAAGACGTGTTAAAGTAATTACTCTATAGGTCGGCTTTGAGCGAGAAGCAGACGGTTGAACAAACTCATTTTTGGACAAAAATTCGTTAGGGCGATTTCATCAATAATGCCCTTTTAAGGTGTTTGCAACGCAATACCATACAGCCATATGTCAATATAAACACTGGGCTCATCGTATTATAAAAACGCTATGCGTTACGAATCAGTCTTAGGCAGTTATGTACATTATTTTACATACAAGCTACAAGTTTACTGGTACAATTCATGTTAAATTGTCCTATACTATTTTACATGTAGGATACTTGTAGCCAATATGATAAAAAGTGTTGGCATTGGGAGAGAAACGATGAGATTTAATCACTTACATACAGATGACCTACCCAACATTGATATGTCTATAAAAAAATGTATCAACTCAGGGCAATGGTTTTTGTTTAAAGCCCCGTCGGAGGCTGGAGATGCCGTATACATGTTAAAGGTAGATAATACGCTTTATTCTTTAGATCAGTTTGGCAGTCCCTTAAGCGAGGTTACTATTGCTTCAGATTCAATAATGGATGAACTATTTTACTTTGATGATATCGATAGTCCGAAGTCTCTTAGTAATCAACTAACCGCATAACCAAAAATAAAAAAGAACGAAATAGTGAGCTTATTGAATAATAATACTAAGTGGGTGCTTTTTCTTTCGACAAGCCACTCTGCTCCTGAGGACCGCCACATTTACGATCTTTCATTTGGGGTAATGTGTTTAGAAAATGCGGGAGTCGACCCGAGCGATATTTTCATTTACATAGATGGTCAGAAACGTGCTGATATTGAAAGTAAAGTATCTATGGGTACTAATAATACATACAATATCCGAACAAGCGCCGACTTTTTCAGTGACATTCAGACATACAGCCATGATAATTTAGTCATGTTTGTAACAGGGCATGGTGGTCTCGAAGGTATCGATGCGTCACCCGGGATCACCCCACACAAATTAGTTGATGCTCTTAAATCGTCTCCTGACCTCCAAAACTCAATTGTATATCTTGGTCAGTGTTTTGCTGGCACCTTCAACTACATGCCTGTAGGCTCAACTAAAGAGTCAAGCAATAGTGTTATTTTGGTTGGTGCAACAGGCTTGCATCCAAGTCTAAGCCTGTCAACATCAGAGAACCTACAAGGGAATAACTTACGTTGGTCAGCTAACGTTTTCCTGCTTCACGCTTTTAAATGGTTTTCAACACCCAAAGATATGGATGGTGATGGGAAACATACCATAATGGACTCTTATAAATATGCCGGTGTATTGAGTAATAGCTCACAGGTCAGCACAAAGGCACAAACCTTTGTAGACCTTATCGGCTCATATCAAGAGCTTATTCAGGCTGCAAATGCAGCCCGAAGTACCGGCACTCCTTTACAAAGAATGCAGTGGGATTTAGAGGCAAAAGCAAAGAGACAAAATTACTCCGAGGCATGTTCTATACATAACGTGCATCAAGAGTGCTGGATATTAAACTCTATTCCAGCACAAAGTATCGAGCTTTAAAAATGTTCTAATATAGCTCCAACTTCGGGGCTATAGCTTGTCCGCTTTCATAAACATAAAAATTTAATATCAACCCTGCGGGTCGTTTTTCTACCCAGTATTGTTTTTCGATTTCTTGACTATAGAACCCGTCATCAATTGATAAATCAGTATTTTTAATGAAAGATAACCACCCACTCTTAGTTCAAAGCAGACCTTTAGAGCATTTACGCTAACGTTTTTTGGGGCAAAGGCGAGTTATATTTATAACTCGTCGATGGACATAAACAAGTTGGAAAACATTTCCAACTTATTTCTTCGTTTCAAGGTGAGCGTCTAGCGAACTACACCTATGTTTTAAAATTCCAGGGTAACAAGCTGTCGATATCGGGCTCAGGCTGGCACAGTTCATCAAG
>NZ_WTKX01000025.1:0-66790 GCF_011378755.1 Pseudoalteromonas sp. Z1A2
TTGAAGATCTGATCATGACATTGAGATTTAGTTCAAAAAAATCCCCGCTAATTTCTTAGCAGGGATTTGTGTATAAGAGACAGCTAATTGCGGCTTTTTTAATGTGTGTTGTATAAATTTTTTAAACTCTAAATTACTTTTTTACTTGAGCATCTAACGATTCGCCATTCACTTTACTAGAATCATCGCTCATCAAGTATAAGTAGGTTGGCATTAAATCTTCTGGTGTAGCAAGCGCGTCTCTATCTTCTCCTGGGTATGCAGCAGCGCGCATAGAAGTGCGAGTAGCGCCTGGATTAATACAGTTTATACGAATATTCGTTTTGCCTACTTCACATGCCCATGTTTGCATCATGCCTTCTACTGCAAATTTTGAGATGGCATATGGCCCCCAAAACTCACGGCCTTTGCGGCCTACACCTGATGACGTAAATACTATCGATGCATTATCAGATTTACGAAGAACAGGGAAAAGCGCTTTAGTGATCATCGCTTGCGCGGTCACGTTTACTTTCATTATGTTTTCGAACGTAGATGAGCAAAAATGTTCAAGTGGACCAAGTGACCCTAAAATACCTGCATTATTAAGCAAGCCATCAAGGCGGCCAAATTGATATTCAATTGTTGCAGCAAGGTCACGATAGTTTTGTTTAGTTGCGCCTTTTAAGTCCATGGGCACAATTGCAGGTTTAGGGTAACCCGCATTAACAATTTCATCGTAAACACATTCAAGTTTATTAGTTGTTTTTCCTAATAAGATAACTGTAGCGCCGTATTTTGCATACGTAATTGCTGCTACTCGGCCAATACCATCACCGGCGCCTGTTATTAAAATAATTTTATCTTTAAGTGCGTTTTCAGCCGCTTGATATGTGTGCATAAAAGTACCCATTCATCTATTTTTTTTGATTTTAACATAGCGAAACGTGAAGTAATCGAATTTATTGTAAAATTAGGTGGCGAAAATAGAAACTTTACGTTAAGTTTAACTGGTCTAATGTCTCATTAATAACCTGATTACATTGTTTTAACTTAATACACTGATTAAACACACTATAAAAATAAAATATGTGCGGAGCCAACAATATGAAAAAAATGCTACTTTCACTCTCTGTTACAGCTGCCTTGGCAGGTTGTGGCGGCGGAGAAACGTTAGAAGATGTTAAGAACGACACAGCAACCGTTATTCCAACAGCAACGGTTACATTTGACCCTGCTGCAGGTATCTTATCGGTACCTAATGATTTATTAATGAGTGGAACCCAAGACGGTACACTTAATATTCCAGGAGAATTAGATGACGACAATGTGTCTATTTCTCGTGCAGCTTATGCTGACCCTCAGCTTGCTCTAGGTGCACTTGATGGTTGGTCTTCGCAGGTTCCTTATAAAATCGATTTAACATTTCCGCCAAATGTGAGTTTAGATGAAACGTCTGCTGGGACACCTGGTACAGTTCGCATTTTTGAAGTAGTAATGGGTGCAAGTTTAACTGACGCAGAATGTTCAGTTGTAGCTGCAGGTACAGCTTGTAAATTGGTCGGTGAGCTTACTTTTGGTGTTGATTTTGTTACTCAAGCTTCTGGTGATGCCGTTGCAATTATTCCTTTAAAACCATTTACGGCAGGTAGCTCATACATCAATGTACTAACTACTGGTCTTAAAGATTCATTAGGGCGTTCTATCGAGCCTTCTTCTACTTATGGGCTGGTTAAACAAGAAGCGCCATTAATTACAGAAGCCCAACTTGGTTTGCAGGGCGCTGTTAACAGTTACGAAAATGTAGTTGTAAGTTCAGGAAATATAACAAAAGAAGATATTATTTTTTCTAGCGCAATGACTATTCAGTCTGCGGGGCCAGTACTTGGGACAATTAAAAAATTGCTAGCTGCAAGTTTGCAACAGCCTGCGATGCCAACGCCTGCGCTTCAAGTTCCTGAACAACCGATGGTAAATGTACAACAGGTATTTGCTTCTAAGGGTGTAGAAGTGTCTGCTGCTTTCTCTGGTGTGCAATATCAAAAAGGTAGCATTATGCTACCAATGTATTTAGGTACACCAACGGGTACTGATATTAGTGATTTAAGTGATACATATTGGCAAGGTATGTGTGATAACGCGGTGGCAATAATCGGTTACAAGGCCGTTGCTGGTGATGCATTTCCTACAGATCCTATTAGTGAAAATGATGGTTTATGTTCTGCATTAAGTGACGGGCAATTACGTGACTTAGGACTAGATAGCACACGTCATTTAACAAAATATAACTCCATTCCAAAAGTACAAAGCATGGCAAATGTGCCAGTGCAAGTTACTAAGCCTATTTTACCAATAATTAATGGTGTACGTGCGCAGTTACAATTAGATCCTATCGCAATGCCTGATAGCGGATGGCCAGTTGTTATTATGCAACACGGTATTACAACACAAAAAGAAAGTATGCTTGCTTTAACGGCGCAGCTTTCTATTCAAGGCTTTGCAACAGTTGCTATTGACCATCCAAGACATGGTGAGCGTGGAATAGATGTTGATGGTGATGGAACAGACGACTTTAATGCAACAACGGGTTCTGTGCTTAGTTACATGAACTTAAGTTCATTACTTGTTGCGCGTGATAGCTTACGTCAATCAGCGGCTGATTTATTGGGTTTACGTTTAGGTCTAAACTTTATTAATGATGCAACGATTAATGCGCAAGATGTAACTTACATTGGTCATTCATTAGGCTCTATTGTAGCCCCTGCATTTATTGCACAAGCTAATAACCCATTAGCGCCAACCGTTGACCCATTATTTAATGTAAACACAGTAGCACTTGCAAGCGGCGGCGGCGGTATAGCTAGCTTCTTACTAGAATCAGCTGCATTTGGTCCATTTATCCAAGGTTCAGTACTTTCACAAGCAGGTACAACAGAAGCTGATGAGTTTAACGCGTATTTACAAGTTGATGCAGTGTCTAACTGTGGTGCAGTATTACCAGATATGGAAGCATATTTAACTTGTGGTTATAACGAGTATGTAGCTTCGTTAACTACAGTTGGTGAAACAAGTAAGCTTACTAATATTCAAGGAGTGTTTACTCAATTTGCATTTGCGGCGCAAACAGCGCTAGATAGCGGCGATCCAACTAATTACGCAGCCACTGTAAAAGCATTAGGTACTCCTGTTTATACTAATGTTGTTGTGGGCGATGGTGTTGATAACAAGCCTGACCAAGTGATACCACCAATGGCAGCAAATAATCCTATTTCAGGCACAATTCCATTAGCTAACTTGATGGGTCTTGAAACAGTAAGTACTTCGCAAGCATTGACTGAAACACCAACAAGCTACTTAGTTAAATTTACTAAAGGGCATCATGGTTCTATATTAACGCCAGCTCAAGATGATGCACAAGCTGCAACTGTTGAAGGCAGTGCTGCCGCTAATACAGAAATGCAGTTGCAAGTAGCTACTTACTTAGCTGCTCGCGGTCGAATGTTATTAGTTTCCAACCCTGAGGTTGTGACTGATTAATAGCCAATAAAATAATTAACCTTTAAAAGCCACTGAAAAGTGGCTTTTTTTTGCTTTAAAGCATGCTAAATTAGCTGAAATTTATAAATGGAGAAACCAGTTGGAATTTTTATACGAATACGGTTTGTTTTTTGCTAAAACAATTACTTTTGTTATCGCTATAGCAGTTATTCTAATGCTAATAGTTGGCGTTGCAGTTAAGCCTAAAGCCAAAAAAGGTGAAATACAAATTGACGACATATCAGAGCAATTAGTCGATCTTAAAGAAAGTTTTCTACAAAATACGCTGGGTAAAAAAGAGCTTAAAGCACACCAAAAGCAGCTTAAATCGCAAAGTAAAAAAGCAGATAAAGATGAGCCTAAACCTCGTTTATATGTAATTGACTTTGTGGGTAGTATGGACGCTCACGAAGTAGAAAGCTTACGAGAAGAAATAACAGCCATTATCTCTATTGCTAACCCAAGTAAAGACAAAGTACTTATTCGTTTAGAAAGTGGCGGCGGAGTAGTGCATGGCTATGGACTTGCTGCATCTCAGCTACAGCGTATTAAAAATGCCGGTATTCCTTTGAGTGTTGCAATTGATAAAGTAGCAGCGAGCGGTGGTTACATGATGGCGTGTGTAGCCGATGAGATACTAGCAGCCCCTTTTGCCATAGTTGGATCTATTGGTGTGATAGCTCAAATACCTAACTTTAATAAAATATTAAAGAAAAATGATGTGGAATTTGAGCAAATTACTGCAGGTGAGTTTAAACGTACGCTTACTTTATTTGGTGAAAACACAGATAAGGCCCGTGAAAAATTTCGTGAAGAAATTGAACAAACACATGATTTATTTAAAACGTTTGTAAGCACTCAACGCCCAAGCTTAGATATAAACTTAGTTGCGACAGGCGAGCATTGGTTTGCAACTCAAGCGATTGATATAGGTTTGGTAGATGTTATAAAGACAAGTGATGATGCATTGCTGGAGCAGCAACATGAGCGCAAAATTTATAAGATTAAATACAAAATTAAAAAGGGATTAAGCGATAAGCTAGCTCTTGGCCTGAGTAGTGGTGTAAATAAAGTGGGAATAAACTTACTCTCTAAATTTAAATCCCTAAATCCTTAGATTAGAATTTTTTTACGATTCAGTTTAATTCTTTCTACTCGAAAAAAAACCTTGATGTATTGCATCAAGGTTTTTTTATAGCTGTATAAATGTAGCTTATGAGTCAATAGACTTATGATAATCTTCTAAGTCTTTAGCTGCATTAGGGTCGTTAAAGATGCTCTCATCAAGTTCACCTTCAGACTTGGCAACAACACAGGTAACCATACAATCACCGGTTACATTAACTGCTGTACGTGTCATATCAAGTAATCTATCTACACCGATAATAATTGCAATCCCTTCTACAGGTAAGCCAACTTGATTAAGTACCATCGCGAGCATTATTAAGCCAACACCTGGTACGCCTGCTGTACCTACAGAGGCAAGTGTTGCTGTTAGTATAACCATTAGATAATCAGAAATTGTTAAATCTACACTAAACACTTGTGCAATGAATACGGTAGCCACACCTTGCATGATGGCAGTGCCATCCATGTTAATGGTAGCACCCAGTGGGATAGTAAATGAGGCAACCGAGTTATTAGCACCTAGTTTTTTAGTAGCAGTTTCAAGTGTAATAGGCATAGTTGCGCTTGAGCTCGAGGTACTAAATGCAAATAAGCATGTGTGCTTCATTTTTGCTAAGAAAATAAGCGGGTTTAAGCCCGTTAATATTTTTAAAAGCAATGTGTAGTTTACGAAAGCATGTAATAACAGTGCAAGCACTACAACGCCAAAGTATTTGGCTAGGCTAACAATTAAGTTAAGCTCAATTGTTGTAAATAGTTTTGCCATTAAAAAGAACACGCCATAAGGTGCAATGTTCATTAACAGCGTAACTAGTTTTAAGATTACTGTGTTTAAATCTTCAAAAACACTTGCTACGCGTTTGCCTGTTTTACCACTTAATGCCATTGCTACACCAAATAATAGTGCAAACACTATAACTTGAAGCATATTACCCTTGGCCATGGCTTCAAATGGGTTAGTAGGAAACATATCTATAATTACACGTGCAAGGGTAGGCGCTTCTTTAGCATCATAAGTTGCATTAGATGGCAAGCTTATACCTTCACCAGGGCTAAATAATAAGGCAAGTGTAATCGCCACTGTTATAGCAATAGCTGTAGTTAATAAATATAAACCAATAGATTTACCACCTAGGCGGCCTAGTTTTTTAGGGTCGCTTAAGCTACAGGTACCACAAACGAGCGATACAAAAACAAGAGGCACAACTAACATTTTTAAGCTGGCAATAAATATTTGGCCACCAACATGGAAAATACCATCAACAAAAAAGGCTTTAATTGGCAAAGAGAATAACCCAAGTGGTATTAGATAATCGTCTTCACCAGCTAATATAGCCTGAAATATAAAACCTACTGCAACCCCAAGCGCCATACCAATCATGATGCGAGTGGTTAAACTCATTGAACGGATTTTTGACATATTCCCTGATCTACATTTTATAAATTTGCCATAGACTACCAGCAAGGAAATATTTACTACAGAAAAAATTGGTATTTATTTAAAATTATTTTGCGCAAAAAAGTAATAAAAAACTGAGATTTTAGACTAAGTTATAGGTTAATATTAAGTGAAAATTAATTTTGGTTATAATAACAACGCTAGGGAGAGGTTCATGCCTTTAATGCGACTGCTCGGCATTTCATTGCTAAGTTTTTTACTCACAGCCTGTGGTGGCGGTGGGTCACTTGAAAAAGACGGCTCCATTAGTGATGGTGATTCCACGACGGAAACATCAACCTATACAATAAGTTTGAAAGGTTATTTGAAAGCGAGTGATACTGAGTCGAATAGTGTTACTGCTGATGCTCCTTTAGAATTAAGAGCTAGTTTAGTTAATGAAGATGGTGATGCAGTGTCTGGCGAGCGTATTACATTCACGTTAGCGGATTCTATTGGTGAGCTAGACCCAGTAGCAGGTACCGCTCTTACTCAATCAGATGGCGTAGCGACTATTGAACTAATAGCAGGTTCAAGTGCAGGTGCAGGTGAAGTTACAGCCACTTTTACGATTGATAGTGTCAGTTACACGGATACATTTGCTTTTGAATCTGATGGTACCGCGTCAACAGAACCTCAGTTAAATATCACAGCTGTAAACAGTTCAGGTGAGAATACTCGTAATGTTGATTATTCAAACCCTCTTACTGTTCAAGTTGAGCTAGAGATTGATGGAAAGCCTGCTGCATTTAAGCTTGTTGAATTCGTACTCACTGGTTTAGGAACAATCAATCCAACTAACGGCACAGCACTAACAAATGCTCAAGGCATTGCAACAATAAGCCTTCTAGCTGGTACAGAAGTTGGTGCAGGTTCTATAGTTGCAACCTACACTGATAATGAAAACATTGTTTACAGCTCGGATGGTTATACATTTACTACCGAAGGTGATGCACCCGTTCAGGGTGAGTCGTTAGACTTTTCTATAGGATTGAGTCTTACATCTTCGACTTCATTGACCGAAATTAGTACCATTAGTGCAGCCGATAGTGGTGTGGTTAAAGCAACTGTTCTTGATGGTGATGGTATTAAAGTAGAGGGGGCCGTTGTTAATTTTTCTTCTACCCTAGGTAATCTTATCCCAAGCATTGGAACAGCATTAACAAACGAAAATGGTATAGCTTCACTTAATTTAACTTCAGGTACTGTCGAAGGTGCTGGTTTAATAACCGCACAGTATGAAGGTGTGGAGAAAACGTTGGGCTTTTACACCCGAGGCGATGCTGTAAACCCAGATCAAAGCACTGCGGATATCAATTTTAAAATTTTGCAAAACTGTCCGGTTGATTTTAAAACAACTAGAGATGCAAGTTTATGTGAAGAGGTAACAAGTATTTCAGGTGATTCTTCAGCTATTTTATTTATTGAAGTTACTAATGAAGACTCTACAACACCACTTACTCAAGCTTTAGTAACCGCTACTACTACTATTGGATCTATTACTCCTTCAACAGGCACTGCAATTACAGATGCAAATGGTATCGCACTACTCGATATTGTTCCTGGGCAGGATGTAGGGGCAGGTGAAATCACCGTGTCTGTACTTAATAGTAACTTGACTAAAGCGTTTCAGATTGCTGCGGTAGATATCGAAATTTCTATTTCGAGCTCTATTGCTGATGATGAGCTATTAGCGGCAGGGGCTACGGCTCTAATTTCTATTGAAATTTCTAAAGATGGTGAGTTATATACAACTCCATTAACGGTTGAATTCTCATCGGGCTGTGTAAGTTCGGGGCAGGCATCAATTGATGAAACAGTGACTAGTATTGGTGGATTTGCACGTTCAACATATCGCCCTTTAACTTGTGTGGGTGGTGATATTATTACAGCAACGGTTATTACTGGTGGAGATACGGTTTCTGCAAATACTACAATTAATGTATCACCTGCAAATATTGGTTTTTTACAGTTTATAGATGTTACAGAGCCTGTAATTGCACTAAAAGGTACTGGTGGTGCTAACCGCACCGAAATTTCAGAAGTGACTTTCAAACTTGTCGATTCAAACGGGAACGATTTAGCGTCAAGAACGGTTAACTTTGAACTTTCAACTGCTGTAGGTGGCATTACATTAGGCACAGCAAGCGCTATTACTAATGCCAGTGGCGAAGTGAAAACATCAGTACTATCTGGTTCGATTGCAACACCTGTACGTGTTATTGCATCAAGTGAGGAAGAGGTTGAAGGCAATACAGTCATTGTTACGGCTCCCTCAGATATTCTTGTTGTTAGTACGGGTATAGCTGATCAAAATAGCTTTTCTTTATCACGCTCTGAATTTAACGCACATGGTTTGAATGTTGATAGTACAGAGGTATCAGTAAATGTGCGTTTAGCCGATCACTTTAATAATCCTGTTCCAGATGGTACGGCCGTTACTTTTATTACAGAAGGTGGAGTTATTGAGCCAAGTTGTACTACAACGAATGGAGCATGTAGCGTTACTTGGACAAGTAGCAACCCGCGTCCTTTTACTGATTCAATGTACGAAAATACAATTGCTCAAAAATGTGATGGTGGATTACCGTGCCCATTAGGTATTTTAAATAATGATCTTACAATAGATTTACCACTTGGTGGACGAGCAACCGTTCATGCATATGCTATTGGTGAAGAGACTTTTTCAGACTTAAATGGTAATGGTTACTTTGATAGCGAAGACTTCTTTGATGATTTATTTGATATCCCAGAAGCTTTTATTGATAACAATGAAGATGGTACTTTTGGCGGTAAAGATTGCAGTGATGGAACAGACCCATGTTCTCGTGACAATTCAACTGGTGATGAGTTTGAAGAGTTCGTAGATTTTGATGGTAATGGCACTTGGACTACCCAAAACGGTTTATACAATGGTTTACTATGTCGTGAAGAAGACGAAACCGCAGGACTGTGTAGCCGTCAATTGGTTAATGTATTTCAAAACCAAGAGATTGTAATGTCTGGCGATGAGGCTTTCTTTAGGTTAGTAACCTATGCTGATGATTGCTCTGCTATTACAGGCGTAACAGCGACTGAGGTACGTGTAAATAGTGACCCCACAAGCCCTTTAGTGCTTAGTTCAACAGGCCAACGGATGTGTGGAGTTAATTCAATAGACTTAACAGAAGCAACAGGAACTAATAGTGTGGGGTTAACAGTATTCATAGCTGATGTCTATAATAACCCTTTACCCGTTGGGAGTGAGGTAACTATTGCCTCTGAAAATGGTATTCTAACGGGTACTAACAGTTATATCTTTCCTAATACCACAAGTTTTGTGCCTGTAGGCATTTCGTTTGGTATAACAAGAGAGCCAGCCGATGGAAGAAATGATATAACTGATGGTTTTTTAACAATTAGTGTTGAAGCTACATCGGGTCTTATTACGTCAACTTCAATTGTAGTTACTGATGACGCTAAGCTATAATTTTATGATGTTTTAAAAAAATGCCAACCTTTAGGTTGGCATTTTTGTTTCTGTTCTATATATTCCACATCAATTAATCTAAAAACACCTGTTTGTTTAATTTAACGACAAAAATTGTTCGTTTATTCAGTAAATACTGAAAAGTTTGTATTAAAAGCTTGTAACAACTAGTGTTTGTAGATATACCTATAAATATTCGCGCCGCTTATGTCGGCAAAACACATTTTTAATATTTGGTTAGAAATAGGCAACTATGGGCAAATCGCTAGTAATTGTAGAGTCACCTGCTAAGGCTAAAACAATTAATAAATATTTAGGTAATGACTTCATCGTAAAGTCCAGTATTGGGCATGTACGTGATTTACCTACTTCAGGTTCGAGCAAAGCTAAAGTGCCGGCAACTAAAACGCCAGCAGAAGTTCGCAAAATGGAGCCTGAAGAGAAAGCAGCGTATAAAAAGCAACGAGATTATACTAACCTGGTCGCGCGTATGGGTATTGATCCTGAGCAAGGTTGGGAGCCGCATTATGAAATCCTGCCAGGTAAAGAGAAGGTTGTTCAAGAATTACAAAAGCTGGCTGAAAATGCAGATCAAATATACCTCGCAACGGATTTGGATAGAGAAGGGGAAGCAATTGCTTGGCATCTTCAAGAAATCATTGGCGGTGAACCTGAAAAGTATAAGCGCGTAGTTTTTAACGAGATTACCAAAAACGCAATACAACAAGCCTTCGAAACGCCAGGTGAGCTCAATACAGACATGGTTTACGCTCAGCAAACACGACGCTTTTTAGACCGTGTTGTAGGCTTTATGGTTTCTCCTTTGTTGTGGGCAAAAGTTGCACGTGGTCTATCTGCAGGACGAGTTCAGTCTGTTGCGGTACGCTTATTAGTTGAGCGTGAACGTGAAATTAAGGCATTTATCCCTGAAGAGTTTTGGGATATTCACGCTGATGTTAAGAATACTGAGTCTGAGTTACGCTTAGAAGTAACCAAACAAGCAGGAAAGGCATTTAAGCCTGTAAATGAAGCTCAGGCTAGCGCAGCTGTTAAAAGCCTTGAGAATGCAGAATACAAAGTAATTAGCGTTGAAGAAAAACCAAGTAAAAGTCGCCCAAGTGCGCCATTAATTACTTCAACCATGCAACAAGCGGCAAGTACACGCCTAGGTTATGGCGTTAAAAAGACTATGATGCTCGCTCAGCGTTTGTATGAAGGCGGTTATATTACTTATATGCGTACCGATTCTACCAATCTTTCAAAAGATGCGGTTGAAATGTGTCGTGAGTATGTAACGAACGAGTTTGGTGCTAAATATTTACCAAAAGATCCAATTAACTATAGCTCTAAAGGCAATGCACAAGAAGCGCATGAGGCAATTCGTCCTTCAAGCGTTACTGTGTTGTCTGGTCATATCGAAGGCGTAGATGCCGATGCTAAAAAGCTGTATGAGCTAATTTGGCGTCAGTTTGTAGCGTGTCAAATGGTACCTGCTGAATACGACTTAACAACACTGACTGTTGCAGCTAACGATTTCCAGCTCAAAGCAAAAGGCCGCGTGCTTCGCTTTGATGGTTGGACAAAAGTACAACCTGCGGTGCGTAAAAAGAACGAAGAAGATCAATCACTGCCAGCTGTTAAAGAAGGTGAAATACTTACTTTAATAGAACTTGATCCTAAGCAGCATTTTACTAAGCCGCCAGCTCGCTTTAGTGAAGCTAGTTTAGTAAAAGAGCTTGAAAAGCGTGGTATTGGTCGTCCATCTACTTATGCGTCGATTATATCAACAATTCAAGATCGTGGTTATGTACGTGTAGAAAATCGCCGTTTCTTTGCTGAAAAAATGGGTGAAATTGTTACTGACCGCTTAGTTGAAAACTTCACTGATTTAATGAACTTTGATTTTACAGCTAAAATGGAAGGTCGTTTAGATGACATTGCTGAAGGCAAGCGTGTATGGACTCAAGTTTTAGATAAGTTTTATGCTGATTTTTCAACGCAACTAACTGTCGCTAAAGACGAGCCAGAGAATGGCGGCATGCGTCTTAATGAGATGGTTGAAACCGATATAGAATGTCCTACATGTAGCCGCAAAATGGGCATACGTACGGCTTCAACCGGTGTTTTCTTAGGGTGTACTGGTTACAGCCTTCCGCCAAAAGAGCGTTGTACAACAACAATGAACTTAGTGTCGGGCGATGAAGCGGTTGCTGCTGATGTCGAAGACGTAGAAACCGAAAAATTAATGCAGATGAAGCGTTGTCCTATTTGTGAAACTGCAATGGACTCATACCTAATTGACGAAACCCGTAAACTACATGTGTGTGGTAATAACCCAGCATGTAAAGGGCATATAGTTGAAGAAGGTACCTTTAAAATTAAAGGCTACGACGGACCAATTATCGAATGTGATAAGTGCGGTTCTGACATGGAGCTTAAATCGGGTCGCTTTGGTAAGTACTTTGGTTGTAATAACGACGAGTGTAAGAACACACGTAAGTTACTTAAAAATGGCGAGGCTGCTCCACCAAAAGAAGATCCTGTTCACATTACTGAATTAGAGTGTGAAAAGTCAGATGCGTATTTTGTTTTACGTGATGGCGCTGCGGGTATATTTTTAGCCGCAAATACTTTTCCTAAGTCACGTGAAACACGTGCACCTAAGGTTGAAGAACTAAAACGCTTTAGAGACCGCATTTCGCCTAAGTTTTATTATTTAGCAGATGCACCAGCTAAAGATCCTGATGGTAATCTTGCTGTTGTACGCTATAGCCGTAAAAATAAATCTCAGTATGTTATGACTGAAGTTGACGGTAAAGCTACCGGCTGGACTGCTCATTATGAGGCAGGTAAATGGACAGAAGAAGCGAAGAAAAAAGCAGCGCCTAAAAAGAAAGCAGCTGCAAAAAAGGCACCAGCTAAAGCTAAGCCTAAAGCGAAAGCTAAAAAAGAAGATGAATAAGCTCGTTATTGCTTATTCATAGCTTTTGTAGATTTAAAAAGTCATAAAAAAACCGGAATGCACAGCTTGTGTCTATTCCGGTTTTTTTGTGCCTAGTTGAATGCTTTCGCAACGGCTTTATTAGCAGTACATTCACCTAAGCGTGTTACCAATTTGATTAAAAACATGGTCATTTTAGCGTATTAAATAACTCAGTTACTGCGTTAAACACTATTCATATATGACTGCGTAGATGCAGAAAGTAGGCATTGCAGGGAGCAGCTGCCGAGAACAAATATATGTCATGCTTTTTCGCTTAGCTATTGAGCTATATTCTTAGCGCTATAATTGATCACTAATTAAATGTAATTGGTATAATTAAATCTTAACAGAAGATACTTTTTTATAGCCTTCAGATTCAAGCTCATCATTTACGCATTTTAATACGTAGGCATTTAGCTCTTCATTGCTTACGTCATCATCTTTAGCCCAGTTAACACACATTTCTGTGTATTCTTTTATCATTTCGGCTGAAGCTGTTGGCGCATCGTCTGCAACCGCGTAAGTCGCAGATACTGCAAATAGTGGTGCTACGATTAATGCTAGCAATGCTTTTTTCATTCGTTTATTCCTAAAAAAATGGTGTGATGACTGATTTATCCAGTTTAAAGTTAGGTATAAATCAGTAGTGCCCAATCCAGAACAACTCTGTTGGTATGTTGATTTTTAATCGAAATTGAAATAAAAGATAACGAAATTTTTTTATCGTGAGGATGAGTAATTTACTTGTCAGTTTTTTAACATTAGTAAGTACAGCATTATTAGCTGGAGTAATATATTTAGTAGCTACGAAAACCTGATTCTACGCTTTATATTAATAACCTTTAGATTGTTTTAGGGAAAATTGATTTCTTAGGTTCAAAAATGAAATGGATAAGCGTCATTGTTTATTTCTACTATGAGGATATTTTAAGTTTGTAATATCAGCCGTATTATTTGCTTTAACTGAATGTCTAAATGGTGAAACTAAAAGTCACTAGAATGCGTTAAATACAAAAAAGCCCAAGTGAATAGCTTGGGCTTTTTCGTGTGTAACGCACTTAGGTAAATATTAAACGCAACTTTTGAGTCATTAACACTGAGCGTAAAAACATGCGTAAGGCTCAAGCGTTGTGGTGCCTTGGCCTAACTTTGCGCTGTGGTGGCTAAGCTCGGTGTATTCTTTAACGATTGATGTTGGCATATCAATACTTGTTTGCTTAGCGCTGAGATTGAACATACAAAGCATTCTTTGCTTTCCAAGCGTTCTATAAAAAGCAAGCACAGGCTCTGGCGTTTCAATAAATTCAATATCACCCTCAAGTAAAACTGTTTGACCTTTTCGCCATGCCATAAACTCACGGTAGGCATTTAAAATTGAGTTATTATCATCTGTTTGTATAGCTACTGATTGCTGCTTATGTGCATTATCAACGGGTAGCCAAGGTTTTACTTCACTAAAACCTGCATGAGATGAAACAGCTAGATCCCAAGGCATTGGTGTTCTACAGCCATCACGCCCTTTAAAATTAGGCCAAAATGTAATGCCGTATGGGTCTTGTAAATCTTCAAATGCCACACTTGCTTCACCTAGACCTAGCTCTTCACCTTGATACATACACACGCTGCCACGAAGAGAAGCTAATAGGGCGGTTAGCATTTTACATTGTTGAGGGTTTACTTCGCCATTTTCGCTCCAGCGGCTCGCTACGCGCTCTACATCATGATTACTAAATGCCCAGCATGGCCAGCCTTCAGTCATACGTTGTTCTAGAGTTTCAACCGTAGTTCTAATATATTCACTTGAGTAATCATTTGTTAATAGCTCAAAGCTATAACCCATGTGCAGTTTGTCGCCACCTTGGGTGTACTGCGCCATTGTAGCTAATGAATCTTCTGATGAGATTTCGCCAAGCGATACAGTACCTGGGTATTTATTAAGTAATGTGCGAATATCTTGCATAAACTCAATATTTTCAGGCTGAGTATTATTGTAGTAATGGTACTGAAATGCATACGGATTATCTTCACTAAAACCACGCCCCTGGCGCTTATCTTTTGGTTTAGCCGGATTATCACGTAATTGCGCGTCGTGATAGCAAAAATTAATTGCATCAAGCCTAAAACCGTCAACGCCTTTTTTAAGCCAAAACTCAACATTATCAAGTACAGCTTTTCGAACATCTGGGTTATGAAAGTTAAGATCCGGTTGTTCGGTTAAAAAATTATGTAGGTAGTATTGCCCGCGACGAGGCTCCCACTGCCAAGCACCACCACCAAAAATAGATAGCCAGTTGTTTGGGGCTGTCCCATCATCTTTTGCGTCAGCCCAAACATACCAGTCGGCTTTACTGTTATTTTGATTTTCACGGCTATCAGTAAACCATTGGTGTTGATCTGATGTATGGCTTAACACCTGATCAATAATTATTTTAATATTACGAGTGTGGGCTTCGCTTATTAGCTCATCAAAATCATTTAGGTCACCAAAAAGCGGGTCAATGTCACGATAGTCGCTAATATCATAGCCAAAGTCTTTCATTGGCGATTTGAAAAAAGGTGAAATCCAAATAGCATCAACGCCTAAGCTTTTAATGTAATCAATACGATTAATAATCCCTCTTAAATCACCAATGCCATCGTTGTTGCTATCTTGAAAGCTACGCGGATAAACTTGATAAATAACCGCACCTTTATACCACTGCTTTTGGGTCATGCTTTTCTCCTTCATTCCACACAGTATTTAGACTATTTTTATTTGTGATTACGATTAATCACGTTATTTGCAAAAAGCATACGTGAAGCCTTGTGCACTGTAAAAAGTCTGCATACGTATGCACTAAAATTAACGCAATTAAATTATTAAAAATAAGTACTTATAGCTAGTTTAAAGGTGTTTTATTTATGTGTTGGGTTTTTACCAATTATGGTGCTCACTTACTTTCTGACTTTTATTAAACATAACGGTTTGTCATACAAGAGAAAATATATTTTATGTTTGAATTTAATGGTCTGACCAATTAAACATTTGAATTACGTCTAATATTTCTTATTTTGAATAGCGATACTAATTAGTTTCACTTTGTTTACATTGCGTCCTGTTAACTTTTAGTTTTTGATACAGTAGATTTTACATGTAATGTTGATTGCATCATTTTAAATAATTTTATTTATAACAAAATCAATTGTTTAATGTTTGTTTGGCAAGGTTTTTATTAATCTGAAGTCATGCTATAACTGTTGAATACGTATGCATAAAGTTGTTAATAAAATAAAACTGGCGTTAATATCCATCCTGACAACAAAATTAGCTCGCCTGTTTGACTATCACTCAAATAAAGAAGCGAGTATCACAATATGGGTAACGGGAAAAACATCATGTCTATGTTCAAACCAAGTATATTAACGTTGGCAATGGCTACTGCAGGATTAGCAAGCTTTGCCTCTGTAGCAGCACAAGAAGATACAGTTAAAAATGATGACGTTGAGGTTATCGAAGTAAAAGGCTTTCGTGGCAGTGTTGTAGAATCAATCAACACAAAGCGTTTTTCTACTCAAGTCGTTGAGTCAATTTCAGCAGAAGATATAGGTAAGCTACCTGATTCATCTATTGCTGAGTCTATTGCACGTTTACCTGGCTTAACAGCGCAACGCTTAGATGGTCGCGCAAGTAGAGTATCAATTCGTGGTTTTGGTGAAAACGAAAGTGGTACTACATTTAATGGTCGTGAACAAGTCTCTATTGGTGATAACCGCGGCGTAGAGTTTGACCTTTACCCCTCAGAAATTATGAGCGGTGTAACTGTATATAAAACGCCAAATGCAAGTATTGATGCTGAAGGCATTGCAGGTGTAATTAACATGCAAACAGTTCGTCCTTTAAGTAAAGGCGAACGTGTTGTACAAGTAAATGGACAGTATGAGCAAACTAGCTTTGATAAATTAAACCCAGACGGTAACGACGACGGTTACCGAGGTACAGTTTCATACATTGACCAGTTTGCAGACGATACCATTGGTGTTGCATTTGCTTTAAATACGATGAGTTCACCAAATCAAGAAAAGCGTTGGAACTCGTGGGGTTATCCAGAATTCAATGAAAATGGTAACGATTATTCAATTTTAGGTGGTGCTAAACCTTACGTGCGCTCATCAACGCTTGAGCGTGACTCGGCAATGCTTGTTTTAGAAGCTGCACCTACAGACAATCTAAGTATGACGTTTGATGCGCTATACGTAGATTTTACAGATGAAAAAATCTTACGCGGTATTGAAGTTCCATTCGCGTGGGGACAAGGTAGTATCGACTCAAACAGTGTAGTAGTTGATGAAGCGTCAGGCTTTATAACAAGCGCAGTAACCCAAGGACAGCGTGTTGTAGTTCGTAATGACTATGAAGAACGCGAAGCAGAACTTACAGCTTTTGGTTTTAATACTAAATACGATATTGACGATTCGTGGTCAGTAGAGTTTGATGCAAGTTATTCACAAGTAGAACGTAAAATCTGGAGTGTTGAAAGCTATTCAGGCACTGGCCGTGGCGATGCTCGCGGTATTGCAGATAACTTGGGTTACACATTTAATGGTGGTAACACTGGGGCTACTTTTTCACATGATTTAGATTATAGCGATTATGGTTTAATTCAGTTAGGTGGCCCGCTTTCGTGGGGTGAAAGCTCTGCACTTAACGATAAATACGGTTTAACTGGTACTGAATATGAAAACCAAGCGCAAGACGGTTTTATAAATGCACCTACTATTGAAGATGAATTATCAACATTAAAAATAGCCGCTTCAAAGGTATTAGAAAACGAGTACATAAGCTCTATTGAATTTGGTATGTCTTACAAAGAACGTGAGAAAACAAAAGATTCAGAAGGTTACTTCATGACGTTATCTAGCTTTTCGCTTGATAACCCAGGCATGCTTAGCGTGCCAGAACAGCACCGTAACGGAAGTGTTGATTTAGGCTTTATTGGCATGGGCGACATGATTGCTTATGACGTAAATGGCTTAGTTAACGATGGTTATTATGACTTACTTGCAGAGAGCTTAACAAATACAAGTCATGCGACTAAATCGTGGACTGTAAAAGAAGAAATCACTTCTGCATTTGTTCAAGCAAATATAAATGCAGAAGTTAGCGGCTTAGCACTTACAGGTAATGTGGGTGTACGTTATGTTCATACCGACCAATCATCTCAGGGTAATGCATTTAGCACTGTAGATGGTATTGTAGTGGCTTCACCTACTAATATTAGCCACGATTATTCACACGTATTACCAAGCTTAAACTTATCACTTGCGATTGATGAGCAACAAACAGTGCGTTTTGGTGCAGCTAAAACAATTTCTCGTGCACGTTTAGACGAAATGAATTCATCTATTGATGCGTCATACAACACAATACCTGATGAAAATGGTAACTACTGGTCTGTATCGGGTGGTAACCCTAATTTAGAGCCAAAAGAGGCCACTGGTTACGATTTAACATACGAAAACTACTTTAGTGATGAAGGTTACTTCTCTGCTGCATTCTTTTATAAAGATTTAACCCAGTGGATTTTTGACGGCACATACGAAATTGATATGTCGGGCGTTGCTGACCCATCAACAGGTGAAATTCCTGCTACATCTGAGGGTACGGGGAGTGGTAAAATCAATGGCGGTGGGGGTGACCTATACGGTTACGAGCTATCACTGGCGCTTCCATTTAAAATATTCCACCCATCACTTGAAGGCTTTGGTTTAATTGCAAGCCATACCGGTATTGAATCAGACATTGAAGATCAAAACGGTAATGAGTACGAGCTACCGGGTCTGTCTGACAAAATTCAAAGCTTAACGGTTTACTACGAAATGAATGGTATTCAGCTGCGCACCAGCATGCGTAAACGTAGTGCCTTTAAAGGTGATGTATACGGGCTAGGCTTTGATACTGAACAAGTAGATATCCTAGGCGAAACAATTTGGGATATTCAAGCAGGCTACGACTTTAGTGAGGGCGGTGTTGAAAGCCTTGAAGGGTTATCAATTCAGTTCCAAGTTCAAAACTTAACAGAAGAGCCGTTTACATCGCTTTCTGGCGATAACGCGCTACAAGTTCGTGACTACCAAGATTACGGTCGTACTTACTTGTTAGGCTTTAGCTACAAGCTATAATAAAGGTTGTGTGTAGGAGCCCTTGTAATTTGTTTTACAAGGGCTTTTTTATAGCTACTTTACCTAACTTTTTAATCATACTTTGATTTAATAAAACGTGGATAATAAGATGAAATCAATAAAACACGTCGTGATCGCAGGCGGTGGTACCGCAGGTTGGATAACTGCAGCACTGCTTAATAAAGTGTTAGGTAAAGTAATTAATATCACATTGATAGAGTCATCATCTATTGGCACCGTGGGAGTTGGAGAAGCAACCATACCACCTATTATCCAACTTAATAACGCATTAGGCATTAACGAAAAAGAGTTTATAAACGAAACTAACGCAACAATTAAACTCGGTATTGAATTCGAAAACTGGAAAAAACCAACGCACAGTTATATGCATGCGTTTGGCCCGATTGGAAAAGACTTCCCGTTTTGCGACTTTTATAACTTTTGGTTAAAAGGTCGAATCACGGGTTGCGAAGACGATTTATGGGATTTTTCGTTAAATTACCAAGCCGCTAAACAGCATAAATTTGCTCCCTTAAACACAATACCCAATACCCAATTACCTGGGCTAAGTTACGCTTATCATTTTGACGCCACACTTTACGCTGAATATTTAAAAAAGCTGGCAATATCGCGCGGTGTAAAACACATTGATGCCAAAATTAGTGAAGTTACACAATGTTTAGCAACGGGTAATGTAGAAACACTCATACTCGATGATAATAAGCAAATCAACGGTGATTTATTTATAGATTGCACAGGGTTGCGTGCGTTGCTTATTGAGAAAACACTCAATACCGGATTTGTAGATTGGTCTCATTATTTACCATGCGATAGTGCCATCGCAGTACAAACAAAATCAAACGATGAATTAAAACCTTATACGCAATCAATTGCGCACAGTGCCGGTTGGCAGTGGCAAATTCCGTTACAAAGCCGAATAGGCAATGGCTTGGTTTATTGTAGTCGTTACTTATCGGATGAAGACGCAAAGGCGTTGTTGCTTAATAACTTACCGGCAGATCCAATAACAGAACCTAGATTTATTAAATTCAAAACAGGTAGACGTGTAAAACAATGGCATAAAAATGTAGTCGCGGTTGGTTTATCAAGTGGCTTTTTAGAGCCATTGGAATCTACAAGCATTCACCTAATTCAAAGCGCAGTTACACGGCTGATCAAATTATTTCCACACCATGGTATCAGCGATGCGTTAGCAAGCGAGTTTAATAAACAAAGCGTGACTGAAATAGAGCATATTCGTGATTTTATTATTCTGCATTACAAACTTACTGTGCGCGAAGACTCCGCATTTTGGCGTCAATGCATGCAAATGGATATACCGGATTCACTGATCCATAAACTTAATCTATTTAAACAAACAGGTAAGGTTATGCGCGAAGACGATGAGTTATTTGCCGAAATAGCATGGCAGCAAGTGATGATTGGACAAGGCTTAATATCTGATGACTATTGCACTATTGCTAATTCGTTTACGGACGAGCAGTTAAGTGATTTGTTTATTAGTTTAAAAACATTAGTAAATTCGACAGTTGAAAAACTTCCTACCCACAAAGAATTTTTAGCCAGTATTAAAAGGGCGTCATAATGCGATTTATACAGCAAATACTCTTACTCTGTTTATATACTATACCAAGCATGTCTTATGCTCTTAGCGTTGAACCAGCTAATTGGTGGGTGGGCATGAAAAAAAATACAATTACGCTAATGTTGCATGAACAAAACATTGCAAACACCCAATTTAAGCTTTTACCTTATCAAGGAGTTGAGCTGGCCAATATTACGCGCACCGAAAACCCTAATTACGTATTTTTACATATAGCCATTAGCGATACAGCCCAAGCAGGCACATTAAAATTTAATAGCAATGGTAAGAATAATTTCATTTTCTCTTTACTTGAGAGAACAAAAAATAGTGCTGTGCGAGAAGGTTTTAGCAGTAAAGATACTGTGTATTTAATTAATCCTGACCGTTTTGTAAATGGCGATAAACAAAATGACACCGTGAGCGGTATGTTGGAGGAAGTAAATCCAACATTTAAAGGAGGGCGACACGGTGGTGATATACAAGGTGTTATTAATGCATTGCCATATTTAAAAGATTTAGGTGTAACGCAGTTGTGGTTAACGCCGGTGCTTGAAAACAACATGCCCGATTACTCTTATCACGGTTATGCTATTACTGATTTTTATAACGTAGACCCACGCATGGGTTCTAATTCACTTTATAAATCGCTCTCAGTAAAGGCCAAAGAGCAGGGTATAGGCTTGGTAATGGATATGGTGCTTAATCACTTTGGTGCAGAGCATACATGGATGAAGGATAAACCGAGCAAAGATTGGATCAACTTTAATGGCGAATTTGAAAATGGTAAAAATGCGACAAGCCATGCCCGCCAAACAATTCAAGACCCACACGCAAGCGATTACGATAAACGCCAGTTTAACGATGGCTGGTTTGTAGCCAGCATGCCGGATTTAAACCAGCGCCAACCACTCTTGAGCGAATATTTAACTCAAAATGCGATTTGGTGGATTGAATACGCAGATTTAAGTGGTATTCGCGTTGATACTTACTCTTACTCAGATAAAGCATTTTTGAGCGATTGGACAAAAGCAATTATGCAAGAGTATCCGGATTTTAATATTGTAGGAGAAGAGTGGACCTCTAACCCTGCTATTGCCTCTTACTGGCAACGTGGTAAGCATAACCAAGATGGATATACATCAAGCCTACCAAGCGTTATGGACTTTTCGTTGCAAGGGGCGGTAATTCAAGCGCTAAATGAAGATGAAAGTTGGAACACCGGTTGGGTTAAAGTATATGAATCTTTAGCTAATGATTTTTTATACCCTGATACCAATAACATTATGGTATTTGCAGATAATCACGATATGAGCCGCGTTTACACTGAACTTGGCCAAGATGTAGGCAAAACAAAAATGGCGATGACGTTATTTTTAACCACACGTGGTATAGCGCAAATGTATTACGGTACGGAAGTGCTATTAGATAACACCCCAAGTAAAGATCATGGCGATATTAGAATAGACTTCCCGGGTGGATTTAAAGGCCAAACTCGGAACGCCTTTACGGGCGAGGGGCTAACAAAACAGCAAAAAGACATGCACAAAACAATTAGTACCTTGCTTAATTTTAGAAAAAGCAGCCCAGCACTTGATAAAGGAAAACTTGTGCACTTTACGCCTCAACAAGGCGTGTATAGTTACGCGCGTATTAGCGACGAGCAAACTGTGTTGGTATTTATGAATAAAAACACAAAAGAGCTCACTAAGAATATTGAGTATATGCAGGAAGTAATACCAAAAAATACCAAAGCACTTAACTTATTCACCCACAAAACACAGGTGTTGGGTAATACAGTTGCTTTACCGGCAATGAGTGCAACGGTATTAATTATAAATACCTCTCAATAGTTTACCTGAATACGTATGCAGCAACTGTATCGTTGCTGCAGTAATCTTTAGTATAAAGTAATAACAATACTGACAAAAAAGACACACAATGAAAAAATTAGTTTATGTACCCGCAGTACTTTGTAGTGCACTTATTGCTACAGGGTGTTCAGAAAATAACAAACCTGAACAACAGCAAACACCCGCACACACACAAAATGAGCTTACCAAGCCGGTTGTATATCAAGTATTTACCCGTTTGTTTGGTAATACCGAAACTGCCAATGTGCCATGGGGCACTAAAGAGCAAAATGGTGTAGGTAAATTTGCCGACTTTAACGATGCCGCCCTCAAAGGTATAAAGGAGCTAGGTACAACGCACGTTTGGTATACCGGCGTATTACACCATGCCTTAGTAGGCGATTATAGCGATTATGGGATTTCTCAAGACGATCCTGATGTTGTAAAAGGACGAGCAGGTTCGCCATATGCAATAAAAGATTATTATGATGTAAATCCTGATTTAGCAATTAACGTGACGAATCGTATGGGAGAGTTTAGCCAGCTCATTGAGCGTACGCACAGCCATGGCATGAAAGTCATTATTGATATCGTGCCTAACCATGTTGCGCGAAATTATCAATCATTAGGAAAGCCTAAAGGGGTTGAAGATTTTGGCGCGCAAGACGACACCAGTAAAACGTACGATAAAAACAACAATTTTTACTATGTGCCTGGGCAGTCATTTCAAGTGCCTACTTCTACAACCTATAACGTATTAGGTGGAAAAGCTCACCCACTTGCTGATGGCTTTTTTGATGAAACACCTGCTAAATGGACAGGTAACGGTGCCCGTGCACCAAAACCCGACATTAACGATTGGTACGAAACTGTAAAAGTGAATTACGGTGTAAAGTCTGATGGCAGCTACGATTTTGCTCAGCTGCCAAACGACTATAAAGACAAGGATTACCGTGCTCACTACGAGTTTTGGCAAGATAAAGAGCTCCCTAATAGCTGGTACAAATTTAGAGACATAGCGCTATTTTGGTTAGATAAAGGCGTTGATGGCTTTAGATACGACATGGCCGAAATGGTGCCTGTAGAATTTTGGAGTTTTTTAAATTCGTCGATAAAAATGCAAAAAAGCGACGCCTTTTTATTAGCCGAAGTGTATAACCCGCTAATGTACCGTGCGTATATTCACCAAGGTAAAATGGACTACCTTTACGATAAAGTGGGCTTTTATGACACACTAAAAGCCATTATGCAGGGTAAGCAAGCTGCTAATACTATTTTTGCTGCCCAAAGCCAAGTTACTGATATTGAAGCACACATGCTGCACTTTTTAGAAAATCATGATGAACAACGTATCGCAAGTCCAGACTTTGCAGGTAATGCCCAGTGGGGTAAACCTGCTTTAGTAGTTTCTAATCTAATTAGTCGCGCGCCAACGCTTTTATATTTTGCTCAAGATGTGGGAGAAGATGGCTCTGAAAACGCAGGATTTGGCACAGCCACACGTACCAGTATTTTTGACTACATTGGCGTGCCAGCGCACCAAGCATGGATGAATAACGGAAAATTTGATGGCGCTAATTTAACAAAAGAGCAAGTAGCACTTCGTGATTACTACAAAGCGGTTATGTCACTTAATAGTTTACCTGCTGTAGTAGGCGGAGAAATGTCGGCACTTAACCTTGTAGGAAGTGAACGTGTTGTTGGTTTTACCCGCTCTTTAGGCCAGCAAAGTGTGCATGTGTTAAGTAACTTTAGCGAGCAGCCACAAATAGTTACGGTTAATTTATCAAAGGCACAATTAGGTGCAATGAGTGAAAATACGCTATTAAATGATTTACTTGAAAATCACACCACCCAGCTTAAAGATCACCCGCAAGGCGCTACATTTAAACTCACACTTGATGCATTTAGCAGCGCAGTATTAACTAATAAGGCTAATCATGAATAATCAAAATAATAATTATGACAGCAACAAACCAAACCTGAGTTTTTGGCAAATATGGAATATGTGCTTTGGTTTTTTAGGTATTCAATTTGGCTTTGCACTACAAAACGGCAATGTGAGCCGAATATTTCAAACATTAGGCGCACAAGTTGATGATATTCCCATTCTATGGGTTGCAGCACCGCTTACTGGCTTAATCGTACAGCCTATTATTGGTTACTGGAGCGATAAAACGTGGGGGCGCTTTGGCCGCCGTCGTCCGTTCTTTTTTATAGGTGCAGTGTTAACAACGCTTTCACTATTTATTATGCCGCATTCGCCAACGCTTTGGATTGCTGCCGGTATGTTATGGATTATGGATGCGTCAATCAACGTAACCATGGAGCCGTTTAGAGCACTTGTAGGCGATAACCTGCCAGAAAAACAACGCGCTACAGGTTACGGGTTACAAAGCTTTTTTATTGGTATTGGTGCGGTACTAGCCTCAGCACTACCGTGGATGATGACCAACTGGTTTGATGTAAGTAATACCGCAGCCCCAGGGCAAATTCCAGAGTCTGTTAAATACTCATTTTATTGGGGTGGGGTGGTGCTACTTGTTGCTGTGCTTTGGACCGTTGCACGTACAAAAGAGTACAGCCCAGAGCAATTAGCTGAGTTTGAAAAGCAAAGCGCTCAACCAACTACCAGCAAGCTGGTTGATATTAATTTTAATAAAGGCGCCATTATTTTTGTGGTGTTAGGTTTAGCAACCCTTGCATTAGTAATGGGCTTATCCCTTGAAAAAGAATTATACCTATTGGCCGGTGGTTTATTAGCGTTTGGTATTGTGCAGTGGATTGCAGCAGCGCTTAAAAGTGCTAACAAAACTCAAGGTGGTTTTTACCAAGTAGTACAAGATGTATTTACAATGCCAGAAGCCATGAAGCAGCTTGCCTGGGTGCAGTTTTTTAGCTGGTTTACTTTATTTGCCATGTGGATTTATACCACCGCAGCAGTAACAAGCTTTCATTATGGTAGTAGCGATGCAACCTCTAAAGCATTTAACGATGGTGCAGACTGGGTGGGTATTTTATTTGCCGCCTACAATGGCTTTGCAGCTATTGCCGCTATGTGTATTCCGTTTTTAGTTAAAAAAATGGGCTTAAAAGGCGCGCATTGTTTTAATTTATTGCTGGGCGCGTTAGGTCTTGCAAGCTTTATGTTTATTCAAGACCCTAAAATGTTACTTATTCCTATGATTGGGGTGGGGTTTGCGTGGGCGTCTATTTTATCGCTGCCTTACGCCATGCTAAGTAACGCACTGCCAAGTAATAAAATGGGCGTTTACATGGGTATTTTTAATTTTTTTATAGTTATACCTCAGTTACTTGCCGCCAGCATTTTAGGGCTCATTTTACGCCACGTATTTTCTAATCAGCCTATTTACGCATTGTTAATTGGTGCAGCCTCGTTCGTTGTCGCTGCCGTTGCGGTAATGCGCGTTAAAAATTCAAATTAAGGACACACAATGAAAAAATATAACCTTATAACCGCCTCACTTTTAACGTTAGGTTTAACCGCCTGTGGCGCTCAAAACACAAGCACAACCAATGAAAGTACCGGCGCACAGATTAAATCGGCACCAGGCGCCCCAGGTGCTGAACCATTTTGGGCTTACGCGGGTAAAACCGGTATTGGTACATCGTACGAGCAATACCAAAACGGCCAATACACTGATACAGCTGCAACGGGGGATGTATCTAAAGTATGGTTTTCAATCGCTAAAGGTATGATCACCGAAATCATGTTTGGGCTTATTCACCAAGCACAAATAAAAGACATGCAATTTATAGTAACAGGTAAAGACTTTACCGTTAGTGAAGCTGATGATTTAGATGTCACCATTGATTACTTACATAAAGATGCACAAGGTCGCCCGTTATCGCTTGCCTACAAAGTAACTAGCACTGATAAACAAGGGCGCTTTAGCCTAGAAAAATACATTTTTACTGACCCAGATGGGCAAACCCTGTTTGTACGCAGCGTATTTAACACTGAGCTTGAAGGGTTAAAAGCGTATGTGTCTGTTAATCCGTACATTAATAATAACGGCTTAGGTGACTTTGCTAAAACAACAGAGAAAGGGCTTGTAGCATGGGAAGATGATAACTATCTATCACTTCAATCCACATCACCATTTAAAGCAAAAACGGTAGGGTTTACAGGAAAAAGTGACGGCATTAACGCACTTAAAACTACTCAATCTTTAAACACCCAATACACAAATACCGGCGAAACTTCAGGTAACGTAAGCATGCTTGCAGAGCTTGGAGATATAAGCGCTAACACCACCTTTGATTTAGCACTTAGTTTTGGTAAAACGCAGCAGCAAAGTATAAAGCAAGGCGAAAAAAGCTTAGCAAAAGGGTACCAAGCGGTGCTTGATCACTATAACGGTAAAGGTGAAGCGCTAGGCTGGGAAGATTACCTACAAAGTCTCAAACCGCTCAATAAAATGATTGAACAAACAGCCGATAACGGTAAGCTTTTATACACCAGCGCTATGGTTTTAAAGGCACAAGAAGATAAAACACACGCAGGGGCATTAATTGCTTCTCTATCTAATCCATGGGGCGAAACGGTTTCGGCTAAAGAGGGCTCTACTGGCTATAAAGCGGTATGGGTGCGCGATTTTTATCAAGTAGCCATGGCATTTATGGCGCTTGGCGATACTGCCACAGCAAAAACAGCGTTTGAATACCTTGAAAAAGTGCAAGTAAACAGCAAAACACCAGGTAATAAAGGCGATACCGGCTGGTTTTTACAAAAAACACACGTCGATGGTGAATTAGAATGGGTAGGCGTACAGCTTGATCAAACTGCTATGCCTATTATGCTGGCATGGAAGTTACATAAAGCCAATGTACTTAGCGATGAAGAGCTAAAAAGCTGGTACGGCAAAATGTTAAAACCAGCGGCCGATTTTTTAGTCGAGGGGGGACTTGCTAAAATTTTGTGGAACGACACACAAATTACACCACCGGCAACACAACAAGAGCGCTGGGAAGAGCAAAGTGGTTATTCGCCTTCTACAACTGCAGCAATAGTGGCAGGCCTTATTACCGCAAGCGATATCGCAACGCTTAGCGGTGATGATAAAAACGCAAAGCGCTACCTAGCTACGGCTAAAAAGTATAACAACGATATTGAATCGCAAATGTTTACCACTAAAGGTAACTTAAAAGGCGAAAATAGTGATGGTGAATACTTTATCCGTATAGGCCAAGATACCGATGCAAACTCAAACACTAAAATTAACGCTAATAATGGCCGCGAAGGGTTTAATAAAAAGAAAATTTTAGATGGCGGCTTCTTAGAGCTAGTACGCTATGGCGTACGTGATGCACTTGCACCAAGCATTGTAAAAACGCTACCAGAATACGATGACGAAACGCTTGAAGATAACCTACAAGTTAAATACAGCTTTAGTTTTGACGACGGCAGCGGCACATTTGCAGGCTACCGCCGCTATGGTAATGATGGCTACGGCGAAGATGAAACCACAGGTACTAATTACGCAGAGGATGGCAGTAATACACCAGGCCAACGTGGTCGTGTTTGGCCATTTTTCACAGGTGAACGTGGGCATTATGAAATAGCTGCAGCTAACGCAAACAACGCCTTTGATGATGCTAAACAAGCGCAAATTAAAAATAGTTATGTTAAAGGTTTGGAGCAATTTGCCAATAAAGGGCTAATGCTACCAGAGCAAGTATGGGATGGTGTAGGTGTAAATAAAGCTGGTCATGCGTTAGGCGAGGGCACAAACTCAGCAACGCCACTTGCATGGACACATGCAGAATACATTAAGCTTGTACGCTCACTCAGTGATAAACAAGTATGGGATCACTACCCAGTTGTTAAAAAAGCACTAAAATAGTAATTTTTCATATTTTTAAATTTAAAAGCCATGGTTTAAAACCATGGCTTTTTAGTATCTGTGACCTAAGAGTTGTTAAGCTGCCCTCCTTGCTTTTAGTTCATCAAATCTGATTATCCATAAAGCGTATGTTCACCTCAATCGGAACACTTTTATTGTGGCTGGTTGATCTTTCAGGATTTAAATGTGTTTTATCTAAATGCGGCTTAACCGAGGCGTAAGGTGTGTAACCGAATGGAGCTGGTAACGGCTCCTGCGCTAATATAATGACTTACATCGCCTATGGTGAATAACCTCGACCCATAAGCGCCAATTTGCCTAAAATCAGACATACTGCTGTAAATTTAACCTCGAAAGATAAATAGGCTCTAGTTAATTTATATCTATTTAACCTGAATTCTGGTTAAGAGATTTATGAACATATTGAACCACAATGATAGTTAAACTTATTTATCTCAAGCAGTTATTATCCAAAGTTCAGGTTATTTAATAACGATAAATATGACAACTTAATTTTTATTTACGTGCAATTTACTCGGGTTGTATTGCCAGTGCTTCGCTTTACCGTATTAGGGTAGTCAATGGGTGTAACTAATTTGTAACCTGTTAACAGGTAGTAAATAAAGCTGTTTTACATGCCTCTGACAACCCACACAAATTGAAAGGTGATACCCGTGCAAAAAATAAACACAATAACTTTGGCAATCGCACTTGCTTGTTCGTTGCCTAGTATTGCTCAAGAGTCTTTAGCAGATCAAAGCAATAGTAACGAGGTTAAAAAAAATGACACTGCATTAGAAGTTATCTCGGTAACGGCGACTAAGCGTAAAACAAGGTTAATGGAAACACCCGTCGCAATTACAGCGTTAACATCGGCACAATTAAAACAAAGTGGTGTTAATAATATAAGGGATATAGCAAATCTTGTACCTGGGCTTGATATATCAACGGCAACAGATCAATCAGCACCAGTTATATCTATGCGAGGCGTGCGCTCTACCAATATTACTGAACTTGGCGACCCTGCTGTTGGTGTGCATTTAGATGGAATTTATTCACCAAGAATGCAAGGTGCTTTAGCATTAATGTACGATGTTGAGCGTATTGAAGCACTACGTGGACCACAAGGTACGCTGTTTGGCAGAAATTCGACCGTTGGTAGCATTAATGTTATTTCTGCAAAACCTGATTTTACTGATGATTATGGTAGTGTAACGTTAGAAGCGGGCAAATATAATACACGCAGTGCGGAAGGTTTTTATAACTTTTCAGTTAGCGACGATTTTGCGGTCCGTATTGCAGCTAAAGGGTTAAAACGTGATTCTTATTTGGAAGGTTATTACGATCCTAACCAATACGATACTCGCAGATTAAGTGATGCAGTACTAAATACAGACGTTATTTCACAAGATTCATATCAAAACATTGGCAGTACACTTACTCAACGAGAGAATTGGTGGATAGATGCAGCTGGTACCAACCCAGAGTCGCAGCAAGTTCGCGCGTTAACAGAAGCTGACAAATCAGATTTTTATAATAGTGCTAATGAGTATTCATTTAGAGTAAGTACGTTATGGTCGCCTTTAGATGGTAATTTCACCAACCATACCGTATTTCAAAAATATGTTAACGACAGTGGTAATAATGTTGATTTGGTAAACTGCGATAAATTACGAGGTCGCCCAACAGAGTACGGTGGCGATTGTTCAAACTTTTTACCTTCAGATAATACATATCAAGCGGTTGTGAATGTACCCGGTGAACTTAAATTAGATATAACGTATTTACGTAACACTCTTAATTATGCATTAACAGACGATCTTGATTTAGTGTGGTTAGTGGGCTTTGAAGACATGGAGCGCTCCTCAAAGCAAGATAGCGAAGCGGGTTTAGATGTTTGGGGTGGTGCAACTTATTTTTTAGACGGTACTGGCGCTAAATCTTACTCTACAGAGCTGCAACTACAATCATCAGATATGACTGACCTTACTTGGATTGCGGGCGTTAACTATTTTCACGAAAAAACCACAACGCTCGGGTATTACGATAATCCAATGGACGATAAAGTATTTTGGGATCAACCTGATAGATCAACCGATGCATTCGCATTTTTTGCACAAGCTACGTATAAAATAACCCCCAAACTGCACGCCACACTGGGATATCGCTTTAGTGATGAAACAAAAAAAGATAAAGGCGGGCGCTCTTATCGTTGCTCAAATGCAGATGGCTGCGCGCCGGGTTGGTTTAATCGTACTGATTTAAATAACTTGCCAGCAGATTACTTTGAAGATCCTACTATTTACGCATCATTTTTTGAAAATGACAACAAAGGCAGTTGGACGCACCATGACTTTAGAGTGGGTTTAGATTACGACTTGAGCCCCGATACAATGCTTTATACTTATTTAGCAAGCGGCTTTAAAGCCGGTGCTATTGGCGATGTGTTTGAAGTAGTAAACGATAGAACCTCTGAAGTAAATCGATTCGAAACGCAATTTGATCCAGAAGAAGTATTAACATGGGAAATAGGCGCTAAATCGAGCTTTTTTGATAACTCGTTAAATCTACAAGCTGCATTTTTCTACACAGATTACACAGACATGCAGTATGCATCTGTTGGTTCTATTGGTAACGTTGAGCGTCTTTCTGCTGTCGAGGATAATGATGGTAGGCCTATTTTGGATGTCTCTGGAAACCCTGTATTAGATTACATAAATCAGCCTGTTATAGCGTATTACACACAAAATGTACCTGGTTCTACTATTAAAGGAATTGAGCTCGAATTTGATTGGAAGCCATACCCAAATGGTCGAATTACGGGATATGTAACCTGGACAGAGGCTCAAGTAACAGACGACTGGTTTACAAAGTGGGATTACGATGCTGAGTATTTATTTGATATTTCTTATGAGGACTCACTCAATCCTGAAAATCCTTTGTTACAAACTAATTTAAAAGGCAATGACTTGGCGATGACGCCTAAATTTACCGCTAATTTAAGTTACACGCATAGTTTTGATTTTGGTGAATACGGGTTTATACACAGCTGGTTTAATGTAAGTTGGAAAGATAAATCATATTCAACAGTTTGGAACGTTGATAAACACCTCGATGATATGGAGTTTGCCATCTCTGATGAAGCCACGCGTTATATAGATGACTCCCGTGATAGCTTTGCAATGTTTAATGCCTCTTTAAAATATGAACCGCAAAGCCAAAAATGGTTTGCAGAAGCGTTCATTAGTAACGCCAGTGACGAAACTGTTCAGCATTGGAACAGTACCTCTAAAGGCTTTGCTAAAGGCAGTTTTGGTATGCCTAGGTACTATGGTGCAAAAGTAGGGTTTAACTTTTAACCTATAGTGTTAAATATAGTATTAAAACGTACGTCCTGTGCTTTAAGCGGTTGTGTAATTACAGTATTTGACGTGCATTTAAATCTTAATAGAGATCATTAAATATGTATAAAATAATAGTCGTATTCATTTTACTAAGTGCGTTGTTAGTACCTGATGTACTAGCTAATAGTTTTAAAGATAATTTTACATGGGGTTTTGATTCATCAATATGGACACCCAGATCAGGCGATAATGGCAGCCCATTTGGCTGTACATTTGAACCAGGTCTAATCTCACCAAGCTCACATGGCATAACACTGGTAGTTGATAACAACAAATGTGCTGAGCTACAAAGTACAAATACGATAACCTATGGCAAAGTACAAGGAGTATTAAAAACAGGGAATACCCCAGGGACTGTATCATCTATTTTTACCTATACCTCATGGTTTGATGAGCCAGGACGGGCTTGGCAAGAAATTGATATTGAATTTTTACCTTCACTTGGCAATGTTGTTCATACCAATATTATTTATCAGCCAAATGGCGGGGTATATCAAAGTTGGGAAGAAGATATTGATTTAGCACAGTTTGGAGTAAACATTCAAAATGAGTTAGTAGAAATAGGATTTGAGTGGAGTGTAAATCAAATACGCTGGTTTATTTACAATAGCCAAGGTACAGAGCAAACAATTCGCGTTATGTATAAAGACAATGGTGATGGCAATTTAACAAATAACGAAATTCCTGCTTATGCATGGCCGGTTGATAACACCAAGTTGATGATTAATCACTGGCATGGTGATAACTCAGAGCAAGCTTATTATTTTCCAGGTCAGTATTATCAAAGCTCTGCTTGGGCATACTATGACTTCATTCAGTACACGGCTAACTAATTAAGCTCACTTTGTCGTTCTACAGTACTTTGTTTAATTGATCACTACATTAAACGTTGTGTGGTTCGTTATTTTATTACGGCTAATTAACCTGAACTCTGGATAATAAACCTATCTTGAGCAGCTATTTTCAGCGCTAACTGCGTTAAATTTACTTGCAGTAGGCAAGCTATTGACGTGTAAATTCGCCTTGTTTCACTGAAAATCGCTGGTTAGAGAGAATAAATTTAAATATCACCATGATTCAATATGTTAGCAAATCTCTTAACCAGGGTTCAGGTTAAGTACATAAAATCGCAAGGAAGCGTTTTTCGTAATAATGTTAGCACGAATGGCTAACAGCATTAAAAATCAAGTTATAAAAACTCTAAGGATCCCTAAATGCTTACTATTAATCGTCGTTTTTGGCGAAATACTTTTCCTGCTTTGTTAAGCGTATGTACTTTAAGCGTTAGCGTAATGGCTACAGAATCAGTAGATTGGCCAATGGTTAATACGCAATTAAAGCCTAATCTATCGGTTGAGCACCAAATTGATGAGCTTATGGCGACAATGAGTATTGAGCAAAAAGTAGCACAATTAATTCAACCAGAAATAAGCTATCTCAGCGTTAAAAAAATGCGAAAGTATGGCTTTGGCTCATATTTAAATGGAGGTAATTCAGCACCATACGGCAATAAAACCGCAGATTCAAAAACGTGGTTACGCTTTGCTGATGAAATGTATTTAGCCTCAATTGATAGCTCGCAAGACCAAAGTACAATACCCACCATTTGGGGCACAGATGCTATGCATGGTCATAGTAATGTATATGGTGCAACGTTGTTTCCTCACAATATTGGTTTAGGTGCAGCTAACGATGCAGAATTAATAAAAAAAATTGGCAAAGCAACAGCAAAAGAAGTTTCAGTAACCGGTATTGAATGGAGTTTTGCACCTACAGTTGCTGTAGTAAGAGATGATAGGTGGGGACGTACTTACGAAAGTTATTCAGAAGACCCTGATATAGTTAAACGTTACGCAAGTGCTATGGTGTCAGGTTTACAAGGTGATATAAACGACGATTTTTTAAATGGTTATCATCGTATTGCTACGGCAAAACACTTTGTGGGTGATGGCGGCACCGAAAACGGTATAGATAGAGGTAATACTGTGATTGATGAAAAAACACTGAGAGATATTCACGCGGCGGGTTATTTTTCGGCGATTGAATCAGGTGTGCAATCAGTCATGGCCTCGTTTAATAGTTGGAATTCAAGACGAGTTCACGGCAGTAAATATTTATTAACGACTGTACTGAAGAAAAAAATGGGGTTTGATGGATTTGTTGTAAGTGATTGGAATGCGCATAAATTTGTAAAAGGATGCGATCTTGAACAATGTGCCGGTGCATTTAATGCAGGTGTCGATGTAATGATGGTGCCAGAACACTATGAGGCATTTTATCACAATACAGTTAAGCAAGTTAATCAAGGCGATATAAAGCTTGAGCGAATAAATGACGCGGTTAGGCGTTTTCTTCGCGCAAAAGTGCGTTGGGGATTATTTACCAAGGATAAGCCATCGAGTCGTGCAGAATCTAAAAATACAGACTGGTTAAATGCCCCAGAGCATAAAGCTTTGGCACGTGAGGCGGTTAGAAAGTCTTTAGTATTATTGAAAAATAATACACTAAAAAATAATCAAAATGTGTTACCAATATCTCCGCGTAGCAAAATATTAGTGACAGGTAATGGCGCACATAATATTGCCAAACAAGCGGGTGGTTGGAGTGTATCATGGCAAGGAACTGATAATACCAATGCTGATTTTCCAAATGCAGTGTCTATTTTTGATGGTTTAAAAGAACAAGTACTTGCCGCTGGTGGTGAAATTGAATTATCGCAAAATGCACAATTTAAGCAAAAACCCGATATAGCAATAGTCGTGTTTGGCGAAGAGCCTTACGCCGAGTGGTTTGGCGACATACAAGGGCTTGAATATCAACGAGATAATAAAAAAGATCTCGTTTTATTAAAATCGCTGCAAGCACAAAAGATTCCGGTAGTGAGTGTATTTATAAGCGGTCGTCCGCTTTGGGTAAATAAAGAGATAAATGCGTCGGATGCGTTTGTAGCCGCATGGTTACCAGGCTCACAAGGGCAAGGTGTTGCTGACGTTTTACTTTTAGATAAAAACGATGCTGTTCAATACGACTTTACAGGTAAATTAAGTTTTTCGTGGCCAAAATTTGACGATCAATTTATTCTCAATAAAGGCGATAAAAACTACGATCCTTTATTTGCTTATGGTTATGGACTTAGTTATAAAGAACCTAAAAGTGTAAAAAAGCTATCAGAAAAAACCAGTCCAAAAGCTAATGAAAGTGACAGCCAAGGCACCTCATTTTTTGTTAGAAACCTAGCACCTAACGTTCGCTGGGCGTTATCAGACCAAACTCAAATCAACATGATGACTAAAAGCTCATCAGCCATGAGCGCCGACGGCAAAAGTATTTCTATGCAATCGGTTAACTTAGCGTATCAAGAAGATGGCAGGCAGTTTGTTTGGAATAATACACAAGAGATTGCCACAGTGAGTTTACGTTTTGAACAAGCAACGACAGAGTTTAAAGACGTTGATAAACAGTTCATACAATTTGATATACGCGTTGATGATGTGCAATCGGATGTTGTTGAGCTTCGCGCAATGTGTGGGGAACAAATATGTTTGACTAAAATAAGCCTAATGACTCAACTTACCCAGTTAAAAAATAAAGGCTGGCAAACTGTCGCTATAAAGTTGGGATGTAGTGCAGCGCAAAAAAAGATGAACGAAGTCACTGAAATACTTAGTATTAATGCTCATCATCCACTCAACTTAGCAATTGCGAATGTTGCGTTAGTGAAAGCGACACAGAGTAATAGCCTTATTATAGGCTGTAATGATTTATAAACTTTAATCGGGTTTAATACCTGTTTTCATTTTATTAGGATAGATGTGAAATTAGAATCTCGGCGTTATTTATTTTGGGCTTTTCAGTTGAGTGGTTGGGGGATTTATGCGCTTTTAACTGAAATAATGATAAAGCTACCTAGTAACGAGCCTTGGCAAATTCATATTCCGCATCTGTTACTCGACACCTTATGCGGGCTTTTCATAACGCTTGGTTTAAGGAAGTGTTATTTGTTCGCAAGAACAAAATCGGCAAACATAAGTATTCCACTGCATGTTTCAGCGCTGTTGATTGCAAGTATAGTGTGGACCGCTTTTAAATGGGCTGCTTTGCAGTGGTTTTATGGCCATTGGTGGTCAGCGATGAGTTGGTTTGACTTTGGCACTTGGAGTACGGCGTCACTTACTATGTTAGCAACATGGACGGGGGCTTATTTTGGTATTACATCTTACCTTGATAACCAAGCGCAAAAACAAAAAGCTGCTGTTGCTCTTAACTTAGCAAACGAAGCACAGCTTAAAATGCTGCGTTATCAGTTAAATCCTCATTTTATGTTTAATAGCATTAACGCAATTTGTACGTTAATACTAAAAAAAGATAATATGCATGCAGTTGATATGCTTGAAAAACTATGCGATTTATTACGGTATAGTTTGTACACCGATCCGCTTGCTAAAATAACAGTGCACGAAGAAGTACAAATATTAAATACCTATCTTGATATAGAGCAATGCCGTTTTGGTAATAAGCTGAATGTAAACATTATTACCGAGTCTCACTGCGATGACTTTTTAATTCCTTCTATGCTTATTCAGCCTTTAGTTGAAAACGCTTTAAAGCATGGAATGGATCAAGCTCAAAACATAACAATAACGCTAAGAATAGAGCAAAAGAATAATACGTTGTCTATTTCTGTTTTAGATACAGGCAAAGGTTTTAACACAAATACTAATTCTCAAAGAGGAATAGGCTTAAAAAATTGTGAACAACGATTAAGCTTAATTTATCCTCAAAATAATAAATTTAAAACAGGTAACAACGAACTGGGCGGAGCGTGGGTTAATATGGCAATTCCACTTGAGCGTACACAGGAGAATATGCATGCAGCTAAAAACACTGATAGTTGATGATGAGTACAGTGCTATAGAAGGGTTGATGATAAGGCTTGAAAGCTTTCCTCAAATAGATGTTATTGGCCATGCTAATAGTGTAGATGATGCCGTAAGTATTATAAATAAAACCCAACCAAACCTTATTTTTTTAGATATAGAAATGCCTGAAAAATCAGGCTTTGAGTTAGTTAAATACTTTATTGGGAATTATTGCCCTGCTGTTATTTTTGTTACAGCTTTTCATCAGCATGCAGTGCAAGCTTTTGAAGTTAAGGCGGTAGATTATTTGCTCAAGCCGGTTAAATTGCAGCGCTTAGGTGAAGCTATTGAGCGCGCAAGTGAACGTTTAAGCAGTGTGGTTAACAAGCAGCAATTACTTGAAATGCGCGAAAGTTATTTAAACGCGCAGCAACCAAAACTCATCAACTCAACAAAAATTGAAACGTTAGTTGAGGCTAATAACTTAATTATACAAGATGGTCGAAACCCTATACAACTTGTACCTTACAACGATATTTTATGTATAGATGCAGCAGGTGATTATATGTGTGTACATACTCAACAAGAAACATTTGTGATGCGAGCTCGAATGAAAAGTCTCGAAAAAGATACACTCCCAGCTGATTTTGTACGCATACATAAATCAGCTATCGTAAATCTGAAGCATGTAAAGCGTTTAGAACCTCTGCGAAATAGTGAGTACAATGCTATTTTAAAAAATGATAAATCTATGAAAGTAAGCCGTACTTACAGCAAAGAACTAAAAAGTCGATTACTTAATAACTCTGGTTACTTATTATCACAGAGTTTGAATTAGAAATAATGGTTTCAGTGGCAATTATATTGCTCAATTATTTTATCTTCTTCATTCTCTGGTTCAAGAATGAAGCTAAACCAGTAGCAGATAGACGAAGTGATGAAAAAGCAGAACTGCACGTCCTGGTTATAAAAATAAAAGGGTTTAATGAATAAAGCCTCGCTACAAAGGTTTTATTGGATAGGTAAATAATTTAAAACTTGAATTCAATAGTTCTAATGATTGGGAGCTAGTAATGAATATTGATGAAAATAATATAGATGAAGCTGCATTAGCGTTGATGTATCTCACATTACATGAGCACAATCGAGCTTGGAAGCAAGTTGATTGGGAAGTAACCAACCGGTTGTTTGAAAAAGGTTTAATCTGTAACCCTATTGGTAAAGCTAAATCTATCGTATTAACGGATGATGGGCTTAAACAATGTGAAATGTTATTTAATAAGTTATTTGTAAAAAATGAGCCCTAAAGTTTACAATTAAATTAACTTGAGCCTCTGGCAATTAATAGCGGCGGTAATAAAGTGCTTTGCACTTCTTCACCACGTATTAGTTTTAATAGGTTCTCTACTAACATTTGCCCAGCAATAGTGGTGTTTTGCTCTATTGTAGTTAGTGGTGGGTTTACATAACTTGCAATGGCTATATTATCAAAGCCGACTACCGCAACATCTTTCGGCACGTTGATATTTGCTTCTTTAAGTGCGCGTATAGCCCCTATAGCAATTAAGTCACTTGCAGCAAATAAGGCGTTAAATTTAATATTATTAGCAATTAGTGAGCGTGTGGCGTGATAGCCAGATTCTTCAGTAGAGATAGCATTAGCCATTTTACGCTCATTTATTTTAACGTTGTTAGCCAATAGCTCATCCTTAAAACCCTGAAATCGACTAAAAAATTCAGGACTGTGATCAGATGCATCACCAATAAAAGCGCAATCAGTTCTGCTATGCGCAATAAAGTGCTCAGCGGCGAGCTTACCGCCACCGTAGTTATCACAACAAACAGTTAAATCGGGACGGTTATCTACCGTTGCACCCCAGCAAACAAACTTAGTATTTTGTTCAAGTAAGGTGTTAAATTTTGGTTGGTAATCAATGTAATCGCCATACCCGAGTAAAATAATGCCATCGGCTCTGTGGCTGTCTTCGTAGTCTGCTTGCCAATCAGCACTGGCCGATTGAAATGAAACTAATAAATCGTAACCTTCTGTAGCGCAAGCACGGGTAATACTGCCAAGCATGGCTAAGAAGAAAGGATTTATTTGGGACTCGTCAGAAGTGGGATCTTCAAACAACAATAATGCAAGCGTACTACTTTGTTGAGTGCGAAGGTTACTCGCATTTTTATCAACTTTATAATTAAGCTTTTTAGCTATATCGAAAACACGCTTGCGTGTTTCTTCATTAACAAGGTGGCTGTTACGTAAAGCGCGAGATACAGTCGATTGAGATACCCCTGCATAGTGGGCAATATCAAATGAGGTAGCTTTACCTTTCATTGTTACAACTTAATTAAATTGATAAATAATTGTGTCATTTTCGTTTATTGATGAATAATTTCAAGCTTTTTGTGAATTAACGTATATTTTTATTGATAAATTCCTGACACCGGTGTCATAATGTCAGTGTTTTATCATTTTGTTGTCAAAACGTATTCGCTGTCTATATCTTTATAGGCAGCATTTTTTACTGTGATAGCTACTTTGAGGTGATAGCTCAAAGTATAAATAACAATGGTACACCATTGTAAAATAATAAGCATGAGTCGCTTAACAAAAGAGATAATACTATGAGCCCAAACGCTTCTGCCCAATTTGATCCCATCTTAGTTGCTGATGTTGGCGGCACTAATGCCCGCTTTGCTTTAATAACTGGTTTTAATGAAGACACTAACCAATTTATAATAGAGCACATTAATATATTCCCTAGTGCTAATTTTGGTTCACTTGAAAGTGCGCTAGAACAATATTTACAAACAGTTTCGCATATTACCCCTAAACGCGCATGCTTAGCCGTTGCAGGTCCAATAAAAGCTGGGCAGGTACACTTAACCAATTTAGGTTGGCATTTTAGTGTTAGTGAATTTAAAGCACACTTTAATTTACTTCAACTAGAAGTCATTAACGATTTTGCTGCTTTTGCGTACGCTGCTCCTTACTTAGATCCTACACAAAATGTAATCGTTAAAGCAGGTCAAGCTGATGACAATGCAAACATTGGTGTTATAGGCCCAGGTACTGGTTTTGGTGCTGCATGTTTAGTAAGAACATCGCAATCTACCGCTGTTTTAAGTTCAGAAGGGGGGCATATATCACTTGCACCCGTTAATGAACTCGATACTTTATTATTAAATGAATTACGTAAAGACCACCCCCACGTTTCTATCGAAACTGTATTTTCAGGACCTGGCATAACGCATTTATATAAAGCGATGTCTGCGGTTAAGGGTGTAACAGCTAAAAATTTAGATGCCGCACAAATTAGCAGCCTTGCAAATAGCGGTGAATGTGATGTGTGTGATGCAACGCTAAACCAGTTTTGTGATTGGATTGGCAGTGTAGCTGGCGATTTAGCCGTTGTTTACGGTGCTTTAGGCGGACTATTTATTGGCGGTGGAATACTGCCTCGAATGCAAGCAAGACTTCTAGAAAGTCGTTTTGTTGAACGATTTTCGCAAAAGGGTATTATGTCGCAGTACGCAGGGCAAATTCCTGTAACACTTGTAACACAAGATAATATTCCACTAATTGGTGCCGCAGCGTGTTTGCACAACAGCAAATAAGGAGCTTTCCTTGTTCGCATTTGGAAAAATAGAGTGATGAAAAAAGTAACAATAAACAGTGTGGCAAGTCATGCTGGTGTTTCTAAAAAAACCGTATCACGCGTTTTAAATAACGAGCCTAATGTTAGTGCTGCAACCCGAGAAAAGGTGCTTGCGGTATTTAAAGAACTCGATTATACCCCAAACCCAATTGCACGAGGGCTTGCACAAAATCGTAGCTTTATTATTGGCTGTCTTTACGATAACCCAAGTAAAAGCTACATCACTCGCGTGCAAACGGGTGCTCTAGAAGCATGCAAAGAAAATAATTATAATCTATTGATACACCCCTGTGAGTTTCGTGGTGATGCCCTTATAAATAATATTGAGCAATTACTGCAGACATCTCGATTAGATGGCATTGTGCTAACACCTCCTTTTGGTGATTTTGCTGAGCTGGCTTCTTTTTTAAAATCTAAAAAAATTCCTTATGCAAGAGTTGCGTCAGCTTTACTTCAAGATGATTCTATTTCAGTTCGTAGTAATGATGAGCAAGGCGCATTTGAAATTACTGAGCATTTAATTAGCCTTGGGCATAAATCTATAGCGTTTATTAAAGGGCACCCGGATCACAGTGCTACGCAACAACGCTTTAAAGGTTACAGGCGCTCACTTGCAAGCCATGGGATAGAGTTTGATGAACGATTAGTAGAGGAGGGTAACTTTAGTTATCATTCTGGTGTAGATAGTGCACGTAGCATATTAGATTTGTCCCCTAGGCCAACAGCTGTATTTGCATCAAACGATTACATGGCGGCAGCGGTATTAAAATTAGCTACTCAGCGCCAATTAAAAGTGCCTGATGACATTTCAATAGCTGGTTTTGATAATGCACCCATTGCGCGTCATATTTGGCCTGGTTTAACAACTATTGCACAACCGGTTGAAGAGATGACTAAACAGGCCGTAACTCAACTTATTTCACACATAGCTCAACCACAAGAAAAGCCTTATCAGGTAACGCTTGAGTCGCGCTTAATTACACGCGAGTCTACCTCTGCGATAAAATAGTGAGTTAAAAAGACTTTCACAGTAGCCCGAATATGAGTGACGCTTATTTGGGCTTTTTTTTGCTCTGAACTTGCTAAAATATACTTTGTGCCTAAAAATCAATTAGGTCATTATTCGGTCATGTTAAAATATTAAACTATTTTTGTTACCCGGGGTTGACACCGGTGTCATTGCTATGCGTTAATACAGTGACACCGGTGTCAGGGCTGTTGTGAGAGGCTCCCTGGTAGCGTACCTTTGAACGGGTAAATCAAAGATGCTCAGTACAGTTATTTACGTGGAGTCTGTAGTTGCTACTGAGCCTTTATCCTCTAACTAATAGAGATGAGTTAAATTATGTTACATCCTCGTATTCAAGAAGTTACCCAGCGCGTTATCGAGCGCAGTAAAAATACCCGTCAAGATTATTTAGAACGTATTTCGCACGCAAAAAAACAAACAAGAGTTCGTGCCGGTTTAGGTTGCGGAAATATAGCCCATGTTATGGCTGCATGTAGCAGTGATGACAAAGCGCGCTTAAAGGCTGATGAGCAGCCAAATCTTGCTATTATCAACTCATATAACGATATGCTATCGGCTCATGTGCCATACAAAGACTACCCAGATTTAATTAAAGACATTGCTACCAAATACGATGCTACAGCACAAGTTGCTGGTGGCGTTCCTGCAATGTGTGATGGTGTTACGCAAGGGCGTGACGGCATGGAACTTTCGCTTTTTTCTCGTGATGTAATTGCTATGTCTACGGCAATATCGCTTTCACACGATGTGTTTGATGGCGTTTTTTGTTTAGGCGTTTGCGACAAAATCGTCCCGGGTTTATTAATTGGTGCATTGTCGTTTGGTCATTTACCTGTGTTCTTTTTACCAGCAGGTCCAATGCAATCAGGTATTCCTAATAAAGAAAAAGCACGTATTCGTCAAAAATTTGCACAAGGTCTAGTAAGTCGCGAAGACTTATTAGAGGCTGAAAGCGCGTCTTACCACAGCGCAGGTACTTGTACGTTCTACGGTACTGCAAACTCAAACCAAATGTTAATGGAAATAATGGGCTTACACCTTCCAGGTAGTTCGTTTATTAATCCTTACACTGAGCTTCGCGATGGTCTTACAGGTAATGCTGTAGAAACTATGCTTAAGCAGCTTACAGATGATAAAGAAAGCCCGTGTTTGGCCGATGTGATCAGCGAAAAAACGATTATAAACGGTTTAGTAGGTCTTCTTTCTACAGGTGGTTCTACTAACCATGCAATTCATATTGTTGCGATAGCAAAAGCGGCGGGCATTCAGGTTACGTGGAAAGATATGTCTGATTTATCAGAAGTTGTACCACTACTTACACGTATTTACCCTAACGGCTCTGCAGATGTAAACCACTTCCAAGCAGCTGGCGGTATGGGTTTCTTAATGCGAGAGCTAGCAAGCGCTGGTTACTTACACACTGACGTTAAAACAATGCTAGGCGATGGTTTAGCACCTTACATGACAGAGCCTCGTTTGGATAAAGACGATAGCCTGATCATGAGCAACTCAACCGGCCCAACTAAAGTTAAGTGGGTAGATTGCCCAGCAAACTCACACGATGAAGAAGTACTTCGCCCAGTGAGTAACCCTTTTAGTAAGCAAGGTGGTCTGCAACTTCTAACGGGTAACTTAGGTAAAGCTGTTATTAAAGTGTCAGCTGTTGCTATTGAACATCAGGTTGTTACTGCTCCTGCAAAAGTGTTTAGCTCACAAAGTGCTCTGCAAGATGCATACACGCGTGGCGAATTAAACCAAGACTTTATTGCCGTGCTAAAAGAGCAAGGCCCTAAAGCGAAAGGTATGCCAGAGCTACATAAATTAACGCCAGTAATGGCAACGCTTCAAGATGAAGGCTTTAAAGTAGCCATTGTTACTGACGGTCGTATGTCGGGTGCATCAGGTAAAGTACCAGCTGCTATTCACTTAGCACCAGAGGCAGTAGAAGGCGGCATTATTGCTAAAATCCGAGAAGGTGATTTAGTGACACTTGATGCGCCAAACGGAATATTAAAAGTACACGTTAGCGACGAAGAACTTGCTAAACGTGAAGCAGAACTTAGCCTGCCAAGTGCAACATTTGGTACAGGTCGCGAATTATTTACTGGATTTAGAAATATCGTAAGCAGTGCCGATTTAGGCGCGAGTGCTTTTGGACTTGAATAAATATTAGCCATACTGGGTAATGAGGAACAAGTAATGAGTATTGAAAAAATCTTAGCATCGGCACCCGTAGTGCCAGTGGTTGTAATCGAAAAATTAGAAGATGCAGCACCACTTGCAAGAGCGTTATATAACGGTGGCTTAAAAGCCTTAGAAATAACACTACGTACACCTATTGCTGCAGAAGCTGTAAAGCTGATGAAAGCAGAAGTACCTGAAGCCTATGTAGGTACTGGTACGGTAGTAGATAAGGCAAGTTTTGATCTTTCGGTTGCTGCTGGTGCAGATTTTATGGTGAGTCCAGGTGTGAGCGATGAGCTTATTGCTTTAGCTAAAACATCAGATATACCATTTTTACCAGGCGCTGCAACTGCAAGTGAAGTTATGCAACTTGCGTCGCATGGTTTTAAGTATTTAAAATTCTTCCCAGCAGAAGCTGCAGGCGGAACAGCTATGCTTAAATCAATCGGTGGCCCATTACCACATATTACTTTTTGCCCAACTGGCGGCATTAGCCTAGCAACTGCTCCTAATTATTTAGCGCTTAACAACGTTATTTGTGTTGGTGGTACGTGGATGCTAGATAAACAACTAATTGAAAATAAAGACTGGCAAGCAATTGAAGCGCTTGCTCGCCAAGCAAGTGAACTTAAATAGGAGTCTAAAATGATTAATGTAGCAATTAACGGGTACGGCCGTATCGGTAGAAATGTTTTACGTGCACTTTATGAGTCAGCTCAAAACAGCGAAATTAAAATTGTAGCAATTAACGATTTAGCACCAGCTAACGTAAATGCACATTTAACGCAATATGACTCTGTTCATGGTCAATTTTCAAAAAAAGTAACACTTGAAAACAACACTATGCTAATTGGGGATGACGTAATTACGTTAACGCAAGAGCGTGACCCTGCAAACTTACCGTGGAAAGAGCTAAACGTCGATATCGTTTTAGAATGTACTGGTTTTTTCACTAAACGTGATGACGCCGCTAAGCACATTACTGCAGGCGCTAAAAAAGTAATCGTATCTGCTCCAGGTACTGGTTTAGATGCAACAGTAGTGCATGGTGTAAACAGCGACGTAATTAATGCTGATAGCCAAATCATCTCAAATGCATCGTGTACTACTAACTGTTTAGCGCCAATTGCAAAAGCAATTAACGACACAGTAGGTATTGAGCAAGGTAGCATGACGACTATTCACGCTTACACCAACGATCAAAACTTATCTGACGTTTACCACCCAGATTTATACCGTGCGCGTAGTGCAACTCAATCTATGATCCCAACTAAAACAGGTGCTGCGGCAGCTGTTGGTTTAGTATTACCAGAACTTGCTGGTAAATTAGATGGTATGTCGGTACGTGTACCTACAATCAATGTTTCTTTAGTTGATTTTACGTTTATCACTAAGCGTGATACGACTGCAGAAGAAATCAATGCAATCATGAAAGAAGCATCAACGGGTTCAATGAAGAGTATTTTAGAATATAACGAGCTTCCGCTTGTTTCTATCGACTTTAACCATAACCCAGCGTCGTCAATCTTTGATGCAACGCAAACTAAAGCCAATGGCAAACTAGTTAAAGTAATGGCTTGGTACGACAATGAGTGGGGTTTCTCAAACCGCATGTTAGACCAAGTTAAAGCATTAGGTCAGTACTTATAATTGACCTTGTAAAAGTTTAGCTTTATCCAACCAAGCCACGCATTGCGTGGCTTTTTTGCGTTTAGTTTATCTGTATATTTGCAATTCAAAATTAGAAGGGAACTATTTGTATTTTTTATACCCTAAATTTTGTTAATATGTGGGTGTGTAAATCAATGGAATTTCGTTGTATTTAATCAACTCAACGAAGCAAGGAATAATAAAAATGATCAGAGCTTTATCACGAAAGGTATTTCGCACAAATCATCTTCAGATAGGTGAGGGCAACATAAGTGGCTACATAGCCTGCTTTTTAGCAATACTGAGTTGCTTAGGCGTATTAGCGTTTCACTTTCCTGAATACTTAACCACACCAGAACTGAGAAAAAGCTACAGTGTCGACTTTTTACGTCAGCTTATGTTTGCATCATTATTGGTCTCGGGCAGTTTAGGATTACTTAACTTTGTACGCAATACCAATAAGCGTTTAGGGGCTACAGCGTGGTTTTTTATTATTCTGGCAATTATGTTTGGCGGACCAAACGTTGAGGTAAATGAGTTTGCCACCAACACACCTTACATAGGGCTCGATTGGTTTATTTTAGATTTACTCGGCTCAACACTCATATTTATTGTTATTGAAAAGCTGCTACCCCATCGAAAAGAGCAAAAAATATTACGTAGCGAATGGCGAGGCGATTTAAATCACTTTTTTGTAAACCATTTAATTATTGGTTTTGTATTACTCGTCACTAACCACTTTGTGCATTATGGCTTTGGCTGGGCTGTATCATCTACAGTACAAGGTTATATAGAGCAAACTCCCTTTGTAGTGCAGTTGTTTTTAATAATACTCGTGGCCGATTTAATGCAGTATTGGGTGCATCGTGCCTATCACGAAGTCCCTTTATTATGGCGCTTTCATGGCGTACATCACAGTGCTAAAGAAATGGATTGGTTAGCGGGCTCTCGCCAGCATATTCTTGAAATACTCGTTACCCGCAGCTTAGTGCTCACGCCTATATTTGTGCTTGGTTTTTCACAGCAAATAATTAGTTTGTACGTAATAATTGTGGGTTTACAGGCTGTGTTTAACCATGCAAATGTACGTGTGAAATTTGGCTGGTTAAAGTATTTTATGGTTACACCGCAGTTTCATCATTGGCATCATGCGTCAGATAAAGCCGCGATTGACCGAAATTACGCTGCACATTTTTCGTTTTTAGATTATGTGTTTGGTACTGCTGTTAAAGGCCAAAAAGAGTGGCCACAAGCGTATGGCGTAGTCGGGGATTACATGCCCGTAGGTATGCTTAAACAACAGGTTTACCCGTTTAAGCGCACTAAATAAGTTTGGAAAATCCGAATAAACATAAAATAAAAGCGAGCAAGATGTTACATTTTGCTCGCTTATATTACTAATATTAAACTTATTTTAGCTCAGCTAATAACTCAGTAAATGTTGGCCTTTGATTTAATGTAGGTTGCATCGCACGTTTTGCCATATCGGACATTTTAACAAAGGGCTCACTTTGTCTATCATCACCAGTTACCGTGCCTAATAAGTCTTCAATTAAACACCCTAATGCACGTACTTCAATTAACTCGATTTGCTTTTGTTGATAATCATTTAGCATGGCTAAGTTTGTGGCTGCACCAAAATCACCAAATAATACATCAGCATCTTTGTTTATCATGGTGTTATGCGCATACACGTCGCCATGGCTTACTTTACAAACATGCAAGTGATGTAGCGTACTTACCATTTGCTGTGCAATTTTTAAAATAGTGTGAGTTGAGTAATGGCAATCATCATCAAAGATATCACGTGTGCAGGTTTCGAGGCTTGGAGGCAGGCCTAAATTAGCAAAGCTTTTATCTATTAGCTCCATTACTAAACCTAGCTGATCACTTTGCTCAATGTAGGCAAGTACTTTAATTAAATTAGCGTGATCGCCTGCTTGTAAGCAGCAATTTACTTCATCAAGCGGGTAGCCGTCGCTGGTAATTGCGCCTTTAAATAATTTAATCGCTACAGCTCTATCAACAGCTTGCGCTAAATGAATAACGCCCGATGCACCTTGGCCAATAACATGACTAAGTGTGTAATCGTTAAGAGGCTTATTTTCTAAGCAGCTTTTTGTAAGGCACTGGGCTTTATTAAAATCGTTACCGGCAAACGCAAGCCAAGCAAGTTTAGGCAATTCAAACAGCCAGTCGTCTACGTGTGTTAAGTTATTAGCAGAGAGCCTAACGAGCTCAAGGTTTTTACACTGCGCCATGCTAATTGGCAGTTGCTTAAGTTGATTGCCTGCAAGCGCAAGCTTTTTAAGCTGGGTATAATTACCAAAATCTTCAGGCAATTCGCTTAACGTATTATCGGTGAGTATTAGCCACTCAATATTTTTTGGCAGGCTGTTTAAAGCAAATTCAGAAATTTGGTTACCTTTAAACGCGACCATAATTAAAGCAGGGCATTTAGCGAGCACTTTAGGAATATGCTTAAACTGATTAAACGATAAAAATACACGCTTCAGGTGTGTTAAACAGGCAAATTCATCAGGTAGTGTTGATAAGTTATTATTTGATAAATCGAGAACTTCAAGCGTGTCAGCTAAGCTAAAGATTTCTTCAGGAAATGTCGTTAGCTCTTCTACCAATTGCAGGCGAGTAGCACCAACAAGTTTGCCACTTTTAAGCTCTTTAAGGGAGGTCATATTAATACCATGTTCTAAAAATGAAAAAGCCAACATAGCTGTTGGCTTAAAGTCGTTCTAACTTACTAAATTGCTCTTTAGAATTGCGCGTTATGGTAAACGTTTTGTACGTCGTCGCAATCTTCTAACATTGCTAAAAAGCGTTCCATAACTTCAACGTCTTCGCCTTCAATCGGCGTTTCAATTTGTGGCACAAAGCTAATTAGGTCTTCGTCAAATTCAGTCACGCCCATTTCTTCAAGCGCTGTACGTGTATTGTTGTACTCTGTGTGAGGAGCAAAAACAGTAACTTTACCGTCATCTACTTCTACGTCAGTTACATCAACATCAGCCATCATAAGAGCTTCAAGTACTGCTTCGTCGTCATCACCGTCAAATACAAAAATAGCAAGGTGATCAAATAAGTGTGAAACAGAGTTTTGAGCGCCAATTTTAGCATTTGCTTTGGTAAAACAAACACGTACATCAGCAAAGGTACGCTTGTTGTTGTCTGTTAAACAGTCAACAATAATCATACAGTTACCAGGGCCGTAACCTTCGTAACGTGTTGCTGCGTAGTCTTCACCGCCGCCGCCTTTTGCTTTGTCTATTGCGCGGTCAATAACGTGTGCTGGTACTTGGTCTTTTTTAGCGCGTTCAATTAAACGACGCAATGATAAGTTACCATCTGGATCTACACCGCCGTTTTTTGCACAAATATAAATTTCTTTGCCGTACTTAGAATAAACTTTAGTTTTAGCACCCGCAGTCTTAGCCATTGAATCTTTTTTGTTTTGGTAAGCTCTTCCCATCTGCGTTTCGCCTTAATATATGTAAATAATAGAATAAAATTATAATGCGTATTCTAAAGGTAAATGCATTCAAGGGCTAGTAAGTATTAAAACAGATTAAATCGGTAACGTTTAAAAGCCATGTAAACTGTATTTTATTAATGGGATCATCGAGGGTTCTAGACGTTGGAATTATATCTATTATGTGTAAATTTAATTCAATAAAAAAGCAACCTGTATAACAGGTTGCCTTACTAAGTAATAAAAAGTAAGTGTTACTTACCAAATACGTACACGCTCATCTTCGGGAAGGTATAACGCATCGCCTGGTTTCACATTAAACGCTTTGTACCATGCATCATGGTTACGCGGCGCTTGTGCTCTAAAGCGACCTGGGGCATGTGTGCCACCACGCAGTTGGTTAAGCATGCTTTGCTCAGTACGTTTTTCTTTCCATACTTGTGCCCACGCAAGGAAGAAACGCTGATCGCCAGTAACGCCGTCAATAACAGGCGCTTCTTTACCATTTAAACTGAGCTTGTACGCGTGATAAGCCATTGATAGCCCACCTACATCACCAATGTTTTCGCCAAGGCTATTTCGACCATTAACAAAGTTACCTTCTATTGGCTCGTATTTACTGTACTGCGCAGCCAGTTGATCGGCTTTTTTGTCAAATGCAGCGCGGTCAGCATCAGTCCACCAGTTACGTTGCACACCGTTTTCGTCTGATTTTGAACCTTGATCGTCAAATCCATGACCCATTTCGTGACCAATTATAGCGCCAATACCGCCATAGTTTACAGCCGGATCGGCATTTGGATCGAAAAACGGCGGTTGTAATATCGCAGCCGGAAATACAATTTCATTAAACGAGCTATTGTAGTAAGCGTTTACGCGTTGTGGCGTCATGCCCCAGCGGTTACGGTCTGTTTTTTGTAGCTCTTTTTCAACACTTTCTGCATGAAAAAATTCACGCATGTTTTTCACATTACCAATCAAATCGTTTTTAGTAATGCTTAAACCTTCATAAGACTGCCATACATCGGGGTAACCAATTTTTGGTACAAATGCAGCCAGTTTAGCGCGCGCATTTACTTTAGTTTCATCGCCCATCCATTCTAGGTTATCAATGCGTTCACCAAGAGCTGTACGAAGGTTTTCAACCAGCTCTGACATTTGTTGTTTTGATGACTCAGGGAAGTAACGTGCTACGTATATTTTACCAATAGCAAAACCAAGCGAACTTGTGCCCGACATTTCACTGATTGCACGCTTCCAACGAGGGCGAGGCTCTTGTTGTCCGTTTAGTTCTTTACCAAAAAAAGCAAAGTTAGTATTAAATACGTCTTCTGATAGTAAACCTGCGTTACCGCTAATAGCGTGATACGTTAGGTAGTCTTTCCATACTGCAATATCTTCTTGATTGATTAGCTCAATCATCGCTTTTATAGGTTCAGGTTGAGAGATATTTAACTGAGGTACTTTATAACCTGTTTGCGCAAAATATAAATCCCAGTTAAAACCAGGATAAGTAGTGCTTAAATCGGCGCGTTCAATTTGGTTTAGCGTTAAATCGCGATTACGGCGCTTTTCACGGGGCCAATGACCTTGTGCAATTTTGGTTTCAAGATCAACAATTGCTTGAGCGCGCTCAGCGGTATTTTCTACTCCTGCAAACTCAAGCATATCAGCAATGTGAGCAACATAAGCTGTGCGGGTTTTAACAAAGCGCTCAGCGTCTTCAAGGTAGTAAGAACGATCTGGTAAACCTAAACCACCAGCACCTAGTGACATTTCATATTTATTAGGGTCTAGGCGATTAAACCACATGCCGCCGCCAAAAGGGGCTTTATTACCGGTTAACCAAGACTTACCAAACATTTCAGCTAAATCGTCGGTCGACGCTATATCATTAATTTCACTTAACAATGGCTTAATAGGCGCCACACCTAGTTTATTAAGTGTTTCGGTATCCATGTAGGCGTTGTAAAAATCAGCAACGAGTTTTTCTTCTGCGTTTAAATCTTTGCGTGCGGCTATTTCTTCAATAATAGCTTTAACATCGCCTTCGCTGCGCTCAGCTAATCCTGAAAATGCACCGTAGCGGGTTTTATCTGCAGGCATTTCGTAGTTGTCATACCAAGTGCCGCTGGCATGCATAAAAAAGTCATCGCCTGGTTTAACGGCTTCGTTACGGGCTGTTAGATCAACACCAAAACTACCTAACTCTGCTTTTTGTGTCACTGCTGTAGTGGCTACTTTAGGTTGTTGCTCGTCTGTTTTTGTTGTTTGCGGCTCTGAACAACCGGTAATAAATGTGGCAGCTAATGCTGCGGCAATTAAACTCTTTTTCATTACTTACTCCTGAGTATCACTGATTGAATTAAAGCAGTGAATTATTTTTATTGTTACGAATATTTAACTTATCGATTGTTATTGATATTAATCAGACAAACAAACCTTTTGAGGTGAATCACCACAGTGCTCGGTAAAACTAATATAGGAGAAAAGAGAAAGGCTAATAGGTTCTATAAACGCTTTATTTAGCTCGAATACTTGAAGGTATCCGAGCTAAGAGGGGTCACACACTATTTATTTTTTATGCTGGAGCTCCCACATACGGGCGTATTCTCCGGCGAGTGTAAGTAACTCATGGTGCTTACCTTGCTCAATAATTTGTCCGGTTTTGAGCACAATAATGGTGTCTGCATCGGTAATAGTAGAAAGACGATGTGCAATAACAATACTCGTATGGTTACTGGCAACTTCACGCATTGCTGCGAGAATTGCTTGCTCAGAATGAGAGTCGAGTGCAGATGTTGCTTCATCAAAAATTAAAATAGGGGACTTTTTCAAAATGGCGCGCGCAATAGCAATACGCTGTTTTTCGCCGCCGGATACTTTTAAACCGCGCTCACCAACCAGTGTTTTATCGCCTTTATCAAGTGTTGCTATAAAGTCTTTTAAATGCGCCATAGCAATCGCTTCATCAATTTCTGCATCGTTTGCTGATGGCCTACCGTAAGCGATATTTTCACGAATAGTAGTGTTAAACAGCACGGTGTCTTGCGGCACAATAGCAATGGCTTTTCGTAAACTATTAAGTGTTACTGAGTTTATTGCTTGATTATCGATACTAATTTCACCGGCGCTTACATCATAAAAACGATAAAGCAGTCGCGCTAATGAGCTTTTACCAGCTCCGCTGGCACCAACAATGGCTACTTTGCTGCCTGCTTTAACGCTAAAACTAAGGTTATTAAGAATAGGGCGATGGGTATCGTAACTAAAATTTACATTATTAAATGTTATTTCACCTTGGCTAATATTGAGCTCTTTAGCATTAAGTGCATCGGTTATTTGTGGTTTTTTGTTAAGTAGCCCAAGCATGTTTTCAAGGTCGGTTAGTGCGCGTCTTATTTCGCGGTACACAAAACCTAAAAAGTTAAGCGGTAAAAATAGCTGAATCATATAGGCGTTAATCATCACAAGCTCACCAATAGAAAGCGTACCTGCAACTACCTCGGTTGAGCCCAACCACATTAAAGCGGTAATAGCACAGGCAATAATAAGTGCTTGGCCTGAGTTGAGGGCGAGCAACGACATTCTATTTTTTAAACGGGCTTTTTCCCAGTTTGCTAAAAAGGTGTCGTACGTTTTAGCTTCAAACTGTTCATTATTAAAATATTTTACAGTTTCATAATTAAGTAGGCTGTCTATGGCACGGGTATTACTTTGATTGTCGGCAGTATTTGCTTCTCTAATAAAGCGGTTTCGCCACTGAGTAACCACCACAGTAAAGGTAATATAAATAGCGACTGCCAATAATGTAATAAGCGCAAACCAAACAGAAAACAACGTGCCAAAAATAATCGCAACGGTCAGTATTTCAAATAAAGTAGGCACAATGTTAAACATTAGAAAACGCATTAAAAAGCTTAATCCGCTAGTACCACGCTCTATATCGCGGCTAATGCCACCGGTTTGCCTATCTAAATGAAAAGCCAGCTCAAGTGAGTGCAAATGCTTAAATACTTTTAAACCTATATCACGCATGGCGTGCTCGGTTACACGAGAAAATACAGCATCTCTTATTTCACCTAAAAATACACTAGCAAAACGCAGTGCACCGTACATCAATAACAATAAAGCAGGAATAACTAGCAGTGGGTTAATCGACTTATCTACAGAGTTTATTATTTCTTTAAGCGCCCAAGGCATTAAAAGCGTGGCACCTTTTGCGCCTATAAGTGCCATAAGTGCAAGAAAAACACGGCCTTTAAATTTTGTAAGGTAGGGCCACAGTGTTTTTACACTTTGGCGTAAATTCATGGCATCTGGTCGTTTTTCTGTGCTTTGTTTGGGGCGCATTAGTGATCTCTGTTAAAACTAAATACTTAATTAATAAGCATTGTATTTTAAATGCTTGCCCTTATATACTACGCATCCCTTATTTTAGTTTTAAAACTTGAATGTTTAAATTTAGAGTGTTTTTAACTGCCTTTTTGCTACTTGCTGCACTTTTTAGTGTGCAGAGCAATGCTATGGGCGCCTCACAAAATTTAAATATAAATATTAGCACGCAGGTTTCGCCTACTGATATTGCCGATTTAACTAAAATACAGCCTATTAGTAAGTCTGTAGATACTTCGCAACATAAAAAAACGCATCAAACCGATTTTGACGCGCACCAACCAAGATTAACTGCCAATAATTCATCTTTGTTTTTGCACACTGTGCAAAGTGAGCCAGAATACGATGTGGTTTTTGAATTTTTTGCTCAAAATCTTGTTAGGCATATATTTTTACGACCGAGAGCCGTTAACCGTATACAACCTTGGTATACGCTTGTAACTAATAGTAAAAAGTCGCGCTTAAGTGGCTGGAAAGACGTTAACTTACTCTACACTGCTGTAACTACCTACCACGCTTGATTTTCCTTATTTAATTTTATTAGGTTTTAACTTTAAAGTTTTAGCCTGCAGATTAATTGTGCTTTTAAAAAGTACGTTGCTAGCTTTGCTGGCAATAAGGATTAAACATGTTAAGTTTTAAAAAAGATAAAAAGCCGTCTACGGCTAAGTTTAAATTAAGCTATATAGCCATGCTAATAGTATTGGTTTTATTAGCTATTAGCGCATTACCAAACCTATATCCAAATAAATCGTGGTTGCATATCAGTGCCGTGCCGCACAGCGAAACACAATCTTTACCAAGCACTAAAACGCTAGTTACTTTTTTAAATAACCAAGGGTTAGAGGTTGAGCAGGGTTTAGATAAGCAATCAACTATTAATGTACTTTTAAACGAGCCAACTAAAAGCGCTCAGGCGCAAGCGGCTATAAAAGCGCAATACCCAAACACGCAAGTTAAAATTGTTGAGCATGCAACCAGCCCTACATGGTTACAAGATTTTGGTTTATCACCAATAAAGCTGGGCCTTGATTTAAATGGCGGTGTGCTATTTGTACTAGACGTAGATTTAGATAAAGCCGTTGATGAGCAGTTAGTCAGTGCGTATCAACAAGCTAAATCAATCATTATTAAACAAAAAGCACATGGCGTAAAAGCGCAGCAAACTCAGCACGGGTTTGAAATAAACGCATTGCCTAATGCAACAGACAAGTTAACCCCCGTTATTGAAGAGCTACAAAGCCGATTTGCCAATTTAGCCGTTGTAACAAGCAATAACGGCAGCGTTAAAACTGCCAAATTTAGTTATTCGGAGCAAGGCCGAAGCAGCTTTGATAAAGAAGTAATGGGGCAAACACTCACAACCCTTCGTTCACGTATTGAAGAGTTAGGCATTACCGAAGCGGTAACACAGCAACAAGGAAAACATCGCATTCGTATAGAGCTACCGGGCGTGCAAGATCCAACCGAAGCAAAACGTATTATTGGTGCAACAGCATCGCTTGGCTTTTATCAATTAAAAGAAATTGGCGGGCAAACATTTAATATGCAATCGGGCGGGACCATAAAGCTCGATCCTGTGCCAATTTTTACAGGCGATCATATTAATAATGCAAACATAGGCCGCGACGATTGGGGTAAACCATTGGTACAGCTAAGCCTAGACGGCCAAGGCGGGGATGCAATGTCGGCGTTTTCAAAAGCCAATATTGGTAAGCCAATAGCGACGGTTTACTCTGAGTACTCTCAAAACGCTAAAGGCGAAGTCGTTAAAAAAAGCGAAGTTATTAACGTTGCCAATATTGCTCAGCATTTAAGTTCGCGTTTTAGTATTACCAATATGAAAAGCCAACAAGCGGCAGCCGATCTGGCATTGTTACTTCGCGCAGGCTCGCTTACAGCGCCCGTTACAATTGTGCACGAACAAACAATAGGGCCAAGTCTCGGCAGCGAAAATATTAGTAATGGCTTAGCCGCGCTTATGTTAGGCATGGGTATTACGCTTGCATTTATGGCGCTTTGGTATCGTCGTTTAGGCCTTATTGCAAACGTGGCACTTATATTAAATTTAACGTCGCTTGTGGGCTTAATGTCATTATTACCAGGGGTTGTGTTAACGCTTCCGGGTATTGCAGGCCTGGTGTTAACCATAGGTATGGCGGTAGACACTAACGTAATAATATTTGAACGCATTAAAGAAGAACGTCGCCAAGGCCGTGCACCATATCAAGCTATTCAAGAGGGTTATAAACAAGCCGCAAATACAATATTTGATGCCAATATAACCACCATGATCACCGCACTTATTTTATACGGCATAGGCTATGGGCCGGTTAAAGGTTTTGCCATTACATTAGCACTGGGACTTTTAACGTCTGTATTTACAGGTGTGTACGTATCAAAAATATTAAGTCAAACGTTGTATTTAAAAATGGGTAAAAAAGCAGGAGTAAAAGCACATGCTTAACACTTTTTTGAAAGGTGAAAAGGGTACACGTTTACGTTTTATAGGCATGCTTTTAAGCGCCATGTTAGTGTTGCTATCCGTATTTACGCTTACGCAAAAAGGTTTAAATTTCGGCTTAGACTTTACCGGCGGCTATTTAACTGAGTTTACAACCAGCCAAAGTGTTGAACTAAAAGAGCTTCAATCGTTTATTGCTAAAAATCACAACGGTGAGTTTGAGCTAACCGCGCAAGGTAATAGCCATTTTCAATTAAGAGAAGCGCCAAGTGCATCAGCCACAGCTAATAGCCTTGATTGGCAAAGTGCTGTTACACAAAACGATGATATAAACGCACAGGTATTATCGTCAGCTTATATTGGCTCACAAGTGGGCGATGAGTTATTTGATCAAGGCTGTTTAGCCATGTTTGCTGCAATGATTGCGGTAATGCTTTACCTTGCAGTGCGTTTTGAATGGCGTTTAGCTGTTGGCTCTGTGGTTGCGCTAGTGCATGATTTAATACTCGTACTTGGATTATTTTCACTATTACAAATTGAGTTTAACCTAACCGTGCTGGCAAGCTTACTGGCTATTATTGGTTACTCACTTAACGACTCAATAATAGTAGGGGATAGAGTACGCGAGCTTTTACGTGTTCAATCAAACAATGTACTTAGCCCTGCGACTATTATTAATAATGCGATTAAAAGCACACTAACACGCACTTTAATAACGTCGGGCACCACACTTGCAACGGTTGCCAGCGTTTGGCTACTTGCAGGCGCACCACTGCAAGGTTTTGCTATTGCATTATTTACCGGCATTGTAGTGGGTACGTTCTCGTCTATTTGTATAGCGGCAACCTTGCCGGAGCTATTGGGCTTAAGCGCTAAAAACTACGAAGTTAAAGTAGATGTCCACACGCAAACATTATTAGATATGCCATAAGGTTTTTAATAAAGCATAAGCAAAGAGCTGTACCAACCAATCAGCGGCTCTTTGTTAGTTTAATGCTTATTTATACCCCGCTATTATTCCCAACAAACTTGCGGGGTTTAAAACAATGGTTTTAAGCCTAGCAAAAATGTTAAACTAGCTACCTTATTTTTACAGCCTGTATTGTACTAATCCCCATGAATAAAACCCACGTTATCGAACATCTTCGCTTTGCGCTAGAAGCGCAGCTTACAACAGCAAAAGTAGCGGCAAAAACTGCGCACGACACCGCCACACATGAAGAAAACATAGCCGAAAATAAATACGATACCCTAGGGCTCGAAGCCGCTTATTTAGCACAAGGCCAAGCCCAGCGCGTAAACGATTGCTATAAAAGCATAGAGTTGTTTGAGCCTGCCTTTAACGAAAAGCCAACCGACAAAATAGCTATCGGTTCGCTGGTGTGTTTAGAAGATGATAACGCAGCGCAAAAATGGTTTTATTTAGGCCCAGCCGCTGGTGGTTTAACAGTAAACGTTAAACAGCACGCAATTGCTGTTGTAACACCCGGCGCACCAATGGGTAAGCAGTTATTAAATAAACAAATTGATGATGAAATTACATTAACAATTACAGGTAAAGCCCACGAATATGTGGTGGTAGAGATTTTATAAAGCTTTGGTTTTTTAAGAGAACACCATCTGACAAAGCTATGCCAACGTAATAATCGCTTATTTATATTCATAAATTAATTGTCGGATAGCATGGCTTCGCCATTTATCCAACCTACGTCAATGCTTTAATACCTGACGTGGTGAATATGTAATATTTAAATGTAGGTCGGATAAGCGAATTGCCATCCGACAAAGGTAATTTTGTCTCATAACATTATTAAAAGTCGTTTTGGTGCAAAACAACAGAGCCCATTTTATTACATGGGTAATCATCTGTTTACATTAAAGTTATTTAGTGGAATTATTGAATCATGTTATAAACCCCCAAGGTGGTGTTCAAGCCGTTAGGCGAATAGCACTTAATAATTCATAGGATCTCATTTGAAATTAACTAAAAAACAACAAAAAATAGCTCTAGATTTTTTGAAAAAAGTTTGGACGCAGGATAGAGGATGTAATGTCTGTAGCACAACAGATTGGACCGTACATAAAGAGCTATATGAAATGCGTCAGTTTAGCAGCGGAGAACTTACTGTTGGAGGCTCATTTGTTCCATTACTCATGCTTGAGTGTAAGAATTGCGGAAATACTTTGACAATAAATGCTACAAAAGTAGGGTTAGTGGGCCAAGGAGAAGACAATGAGTGATAACTTTGAATTTAAAGATACGCTATCCTATAAATCTCCTGATGCGCTTGATTGTTTAATGGTACCTGAAGATCAATGGGATGAAATTCATAACAATTTAAAAAACACACATCCATTTAGAGATAATCTATTATGGGTTTTATGTGGGATTTGTGGTGGTGGAGCTATTAGTGTTTGGGCTACTTACTTTGCATTTCCTAAAGAAATAGGTCACATCATAAAGCTAACTTTTCTGGTTCTTGGTATTTTATTACCTATAGTATCCCTAGTATTAGCTATTATTGCACTTAAAACAGGTAGTGAAACAACTTCAGAAAACGTTTCCTCCCAAATGGATGTTTTGAAAAAAGGTTTTAGAAAATTAACGACTGGATGATTTTTTAAACCTTCCCCTGTAAAAAAATTAGGATGACACCCATCCTAATTACCAACACGATAAACTATTACCTTTGTTCATAAATCTATTGTCGGATGGCATGGCTTCGCCATTTATCCGACCTACGTCAATGTTGTATATATCTTAAATTTACGCTTTATTTAGCTAATGCGTAACAAATAATACAGTGGACATACAATGCAATATCGTCGGAATTATGTAAAAGGAGGGTCATATTTTTTTACTGTTAATTTGCTCGACCGTAATAAATCGTTGTTAGTTGAGCATATTGATTTATTAAGAGAGTCTATCCGCGTTGTTAAATCCCAAAGGCCATTTTATATAGATGCATGGGTTGTGCTACCCGATCACCTTCATGCGGTTTTAACCTTGCCAGACAACGATACGGATTATTCTGGGCGCTGGCGAGAAATTAAAAAGCGATTTTCAAAATCACTCCCAAAAACAGAGTTTTTAACTCAAACAAGAAAACGTAAAAATGAGCGAGGAATTTGGCAACGCCGTTTTTGGGAACATACCATCAGGGATGATAATGATTATTGGCACCATGTTAACTATGTTCATTTTAATCCGCTAAAGCATGGTCTAGTTAGTCGAGTAGTTGATTGGCCTTATTCAAGTTTTCACAGAGCCGTAAAGCAAGGGATTTATACGAGTAACTGGTGTGGTGAAAAGATACACATAATTAAGATGTAGGTCGGATAAGCGAAGCGCCATCCGACAAAGCCATAGCAACATGATACACTTTAGCTTTGTACAAAAGTTTATTGTTGAATGAAATAACTTTGGCCTTTATTACGCGTCGGATAGCATGGCTTCGCCATTTATCCGACCTACTAGTTAGCCTTTTTTACAAACTTTGCTGTTACCATCATTTCGCCAATGCCATCTACTTTACAATCTAGCTCGTGATCTTTTTTATCAAGCACTCTTCTAACCACCGCTTTTGTGCCAATTTTAATTACTTGCGAGCTGCCTTTAATTTTTAAATCTTTGGCTACTGTCACTTTATCGCCATCATTAAGTAATGTGCCGTTGGCATCTTTAACTAAAATAGCGTCTTCATCGTGTGCAGTATTTGGGTTCCATTCATAAGCGCATTCAGGGCATATAAGCAGTTGTTGGTCTTCGTAAACATATTCACATTGGCATTTTGGGCAAGCAGGCAGCGACATTTTTAACTCTCATAAGATATTGTTTTGCGTATTTTAATCTGCATTATTAGTTAATCAATATTTTTCATCTTCACGCTAAAAATATCTCGTTTGTGCGTTTTTAAAAAAGGGCATATAAAGCACATGTCGCTTAAGCAATTTAAGCGCTAACTCGTACAGTAGGTACCTGTTAAAGCACCCATCATATTAAGTGATTCGCGCAATGCCCACTTAGTACGATGGGTGTTTCTATTTATAATGCTTAGTATTTTATTAAGCATGCTTTTTATATTTTGACTTAACTAGGAAAAGTCGTGTTTAAAACCTTAATTGTGGTTGATAACAACGAGCAAACGCTTGCTCAATCGTTCGAAAATGTAATTACGTTTAATACCTACTTACGTGATTACCCAAAACATAACGAACCAAAAACACGCATTATTAATCTGTGCGACTCAAGCCAATACTTGAGCAAAGGTTACTATTGCTCGTTACTTGCTGAGGCGCGAAAACACCAAGTTTTACCCAGTGTAAAAACCATTAATGCACTTCGTAGTGGCCAAGCTCCTATGTTAAATGTGGGCCAAATAGATGGCACACTTTATTTTGGTAATGCCCAAAACGATTTACAATCAAAAGCGGCAAAGTCGGTATTTAAACAATACCCAACGCCTATTTTATTTGTTGATGAGCAAGGCTTATTGCAACAAGGCTCGATGTCGTCTTTAAGCGAGCAGCAGTACAGCGAATTTGTAGCCAAGCTAGATAACTTTACTAAAACGCAGTGGCGTATTAGTTCTGTGCAACGTCGTTTTAGATGGGACATGGCAATACTTGTTGATCATAACGAAAAAGTACCACCGAGTGACAAAGACGCCATTGCACGTTTTATTAAAGCAGCGGCTAAACACGGTATTTATGCACAAGCATTAAGCTTTGACGAAATTGATAACATTGCCCAGTTTGATGCGTTATTTATTCGCCAAACTACAGCGATTGACCACCCAACGTATCGCCTTGCAAGCAATGCGCAAAGCCTGGGTTTAGTGGTTATTGACGATGCTGAGTCTATTTTACGTTGTTGTAATAAAGTGTATTTACACGATGCATTTAATTATCAAAAAGTGCCAAGTTTAAAAACGGTTGTAGTGGCTGATCAAGCAAATGAAACGCTTGAGCAATTAGAAGAAGCGTTTACGTATCCGCTTGTTTTAAAAATGCCTGAAGGGTCGTTCTCAAAAGGTGTGTTTAAAGTTTCAAACCGTGATGAGCTTGCCGCTAAGCTTACAGAGCTGTTTGAATATAGCGCATTAGTGCTTGCACAAGAGTACATGTATACCGAATATGATTGGCGAGTGGGTGTGTTAAATGGCCGTGCAATTTATGCATGCCGCTATTTAATGGCGCGTAACCATTGGCAAATTTATAACCACGACGCTAAACGGTTTTTCTCTGGCGGCTTTGAAACTCTACCAACCTTTGAGTTACCAAAAGCGGTGTTAGATGCAGCATTAAAAGCATGTAAAACAGTGGGTAGGGGTTTATATGGCGTAGATGTTAAAGAGCATCAAGGCAAAGCATATGTACTTGAAGTAAACGACAACCCAAGTATTGATCACAAGGTAGAAGACGGCTATTTAGGCGACGAGCTATACATGATCATTATGGATGAGTTTAAACAACGCTTAGAAGCACGAGGCCGTGGGTAATAACATGAGCAACCTTGTTATTCGAAAGGCGCTTAGTAGTGATTTAAATGCACTGATTGACGTTGAAAACGCTTGCTTTAATAACGATAAATTAAGTCCGCGTAGTTTAAAACGCTGGCTTAGTGCAAAACACGGTATTTTACTCGTTGCCCAAAATGGCGAGCAAGTATGTGGATATGGATTAGTGTGGTGCCATAAAGGGACTCGTTTAGCGCGTTTATATTCGCTTGCTGTAAAACCCACAATGCAAGGTAAGGGCGTTGCAAAGACATTGCTTACTAGCCTTGAAAAAGAAACGTATGAGCGAGGGCGTATTTACCTTCGTTTAGAAGTGGCTGTAAATAACGAAGGTGCGATAGGGCTTTATAAAAGCTTAGGTTACAGAGTGTTTGGTCAATATAGCGATTATTACGATGACCACAGTGACGCACTACGAATGCAAAAAAACATTCGACAAACGAGTGAGTTAAAAGTGGCGCGTTTAACGCCGTGGTATCAGCAAACTACTGAGTTTACGTGCGGACCTGCTGCACTATTAATGGCAATGGGCGCACTTGAGCCAACAACTGAGCTTACCCAATCGCATGAGCTGGCACTTTGGCGTGAAGGTACCACCATTTTTATGACATCGGGTCATGGTGGTTGCCATCCGTTTGGTTTGGCACTTGGAGCTAATAAGCGTGGTTTTAAAAGCGAGGTAATGGTTAATACCACAGAGCCTTTGTTTTTAGATGGTGTACGTAACGAGAACAAAAAAGTGGTGTTAGCTACCGTACACCAGCAATTTGTAGATGGTATAGCGCAAGCAAATATACCGCTTAAGCATAAAGATGTAGAGCTTGAGCATATTGAGCAGTGGTTAAGTAAAGGCTTTAGTGTGCTGTTATTAATTAGTACATACAGTTTTGATGGTAAAAAATCGCCACACTGGGTGTGTGTTACGCACCTTGATGAGCACTGCGTGTATGTTCACGATCCGTTTTGTGAGCCAGGTAACGATAAACAGCTCGCAATCGATTGCCAATATGTACCTATTGCGCGAAGTGATTTTAGTAAAATGTCAGCGTTTGGTAGCCAACGTTTAAGAACGGCGGTGGCTATAGCTAATAAAATATAAGGTTAACAGTGACTTTTTTAGATTTAATTGATGTAGCCCCGTATTCATGGGCAGCTATTGGTACTGCGGCTTTTTGCGGTGCCATTATTGGAATAGAGCGCCAATTGCGTGGCAAACCTGTAGGAATTCGTACATCAGCCCTAATAACGCTGGGCACGTATTTGTTTTTATCCACTGCGTTTAATTTACAAGGCGATGTAATTGACCACTCTCGCGTAGTGGGACAAATAATTACTGGTATTGGCTTTTTGGGCGCAGGCGTAATGCTAGCTAAAGACGGCGCTGTGGTAGGAGTAACATCGGCAGCAACTATTTGGGTGCTGGCATCTATTGGCGTAATGATAGCCACCGAAAACTTGGGCGCAGCTATTAAGCTTTCTGTGCTGGTGGTCGGTATTTTATACGGTGTTGATGTGCTTGAAGCTAAGTTTAAAAGTTTAAGTAAAGGTGTGCACACTAAAGTTAAAATTTATTCTAAGCGCTATTATCGCAAAAGCGAAAATAAAACAGAGCGCCACTTATAAAGTGGCGTCTTTATAATTAAATTTATAACTAACTTAATACTAATTTTTGATGCACTAAAGCATCGCAAAGTGCTTGTGGGCGGCCTAAATAATAGCCCTGAACCTTATCGACATTTAGTTTGCGTAGGGTGTTTATTTCTTCTAGTGTTTCTATGCCTTCGGCAATAATATTACAGCCAATGTCTTTAGCAAATCCGCATAATGCTTTAGCTAATAAGTATTTACGACGATCGCTATTAATGTTTCGGGTAAGGCTAATATCAAGTTTAATAATATCTGCTTGTAGCTCCAAAATATGCTGAAAAGAAGAATACCCCGCACCAACATCGTCTATAGCTAGGCGTATGCCTTTTTTACGCAGTGGCGCGAGTGCCGTTAACATTTCATTGTAGTTGGCAATAGGAGAGTGTTCGGTTACCTCCAATACTATATTACTGCAATCAGAAATAGCAGCTAATGCATTGGCAACGGCACCACTTAGTATATGCTCTGGAGAGGTGTTAATTGACACATACACCTCTTTATTAAAATGACTCATATTGCCTAAAACATTGTTTATTGCCAACACTTCTAGGGCTTCACCTAAACCAAACTGTGCTGCTTCATCAAACCAAATGTTAGGTGTTCTATAGGGCTCAACAAAAAAGCGAGACAAGGATTCGTAACCCGAAACTTTATTTGTGTTTAAGCTATATATAGGCTGGTAGTAAATTTCAATATTGTTTGTGTTTATAATATTAAGTACGTTAGATTTAATAAGTTGTTTTGCTTCATTGTCTTGTATTTGTGTATCAATAAGCTGTGAAGCCAGATCTGAAATTAAATTTAAAAACGCCAGATCACGCTTGTTTAATGTGTCGTCTTTTTGCTCGTTATAGCAGCAAAATGTGCCATAAATATCGCCGTTAGATAAGGTAATTGGCACCCCAATATAAGCGCCAATATTAAGCTTTTTAGTAACCGGCATATTGCGGGTTATACTATTTTTACTGATGTCAGGTATTATATTATCTAGTTCATTATTGGCTAATTTATTACAGTAGGTTTCGTTTATGGGATCAAAATTACCTACTTTTACAATCTCGTTAGGGCGTTTGGTATCAACTAATTTAAATATACGTTTAGAGTCTTTAAACTCAGAAATAAAAGCAACGTCCATATCAAGGTGTTTACGAATAAGTGCTAGCAAGCGAGTTAGTCTAGTATTGAGATCAGTCTCTGCTTCAATATCTAATAGTAAATTTTCACTAAAATTTACATGCATATTTCCAACTTCCTGTGTTTTAGTTAATGGTTTATATTAATACAGTAGCTTGGCTTGTTTTTAAAGTATTAACCAAACAATTTTTTTCTCACTACTTTACGATACTCACTGGGTGTTTGGTTCAATATTTTTCTAAATATTCGCGTTAAATGACCTTGATCATTATAGCCTACTTCTAACGCTACTTCCTGAATTGATAAATTTGACGAAGCGAGCAACTCTTTAGCACCTTCTACTCGTAACTGTTGCCAATACTCAATAGGGCTTTGGTTGGTAGCTGCTTTAAAGCGCCGCGTAAAAGAGCGATAGCTTAAATTAAACTGTGCGGCTACATCCTGTAAATTAAGCTCTGTTGCTAAGTTAGTTTTTAACCAAAATTGAATTTGGGCAATTAATTCATCGGGATGGCGATCAACCGCACCTTCAAGATAGCGCTGATCTTCGTAGGGTTTGCGTATTTCGTGGGAAAAATTGCGCTCAACATGCTGCGCTGCAGCTTTGCCATAATACTGGCTAATAATATGCACTATTACATCGGCTAGGGCGTTTAGGCTGGCTACGGTATAGAGTCGCTCGGATTGAGTAATAAAAAAGTCAGGCTTTAACAGTACTTTGGAGTAGTCGTGACTAAATTGTTTAGCGTAATGCCAATGGGTGGTTGCTGGGTGCCCGTCAAGTAACCCGGCCTCTGCTAGTAAACAGTTGCCAGTGCCTACACCTATAATATGGCTGCCATTTGTAAAACTTTGCCCCAGCCAAGTAACTATATTTTGATTAGTGCGTACAACTGGGCGCGGGTTTCGCCAAATACCGGGCACTATTACTAAATCGCAATTTGGGGTATTGCTGGTGGCGCAATCGGGAAGGATTGCCAAGCCGGTACGATTGCTTATTGGTTCAAGGTTTTTAGCAACTAAATGAATAGCGAGTGGCCTAAAGTTTTGTTTATTAATATGGCCTTTTGCAAAGGCTTCGCCCGCTCTCAGCATCTCTATAGGGAGGGTTAAACTCGTTATTAATAAGTGTTGGTAAACAGCAATAGCTATATTTAATGGGGGGTTACTCTGTTTATCAGTCATATAGATGCTCCGACCAGTTAGGGTTGGCCTTTTATGCTTAATATTTGGCTATTAAAGCACAAAGTGTGGTGCGCAATCCATTTAAACTAGTGTCATATTCTTATAACACGTTTTTTAAAGGTAAATTATGACCGCATTACCCGTAATTGTAGGCATGGGAGGCATTAATGCCGCTGGCCGTACTTCTTTTCACCAAGGTTACCGCCGTATTGTGTTAGACAGTTTAAGTGCACAAGATCGTCAAGAAACGTTTTTAGGCCTCGCCACACTGATGAATCTAGTAAGCGTTGTAAACGGCCAATTACAAGATACACAAGGTAATAATGTTGAGCAAAGCGACATAGAAGCACGCTTTGGTGAGCAAATTATTGCTGGTACACTTATTCGTAAAATTGAAAAAGAACACTTTGATGCCGATGCCACACCGTGGCAGCAAAAAATGACACTAACCGCATCAAGCGATAACGCAATTGTGTTTGAAACGCGCGCTCGCGACTTACCTGCACCAGTTCCTGCTAGCTGGCAAGTTGAAGAGCTTGAAGGCAAAAAAGTTAAAGTAACTATTGCAGCCGACTTAGACGTAAAGCACGACTCAACACGTGATAATCCAATTAAATCTGCTGGGCAATTTCCGACTGGGTTTGATCCATCAGTTATGTATAACAGCCGCTATCAGCCTCGTGGTTTGCAAGCCACTATTTTTGCAGCAACTGATGCTATTAAATCAACAGGGCTTGATTGGCAGCATATTATGAATAGCGTAGAGCCAGATAAAATTGGTACCTATTCAGCATCGGTAATTGGCCAAATGGACGACAAAGGCCTAGGCGGTTTAGTAAAGGCGCGCCAACAAGGCGACCGTGTTAGCACTAAGCAGTTAGCACTGGGTTTAAATACAATGTCGACCGACTTTATTAACGCGTATGTTACGGGCAATGTAGGGACTACGTTTTCGACTTCGGGCGCCTGTGCTACGTTTTTATACAACTTACGTGCAGCGGTTAATGACATACAAGCAGGGCGTACACGTGTTGCGGTTGTCGCAAGTGTTGAATGTGCTATTACACCAGAAGTGATTGAAGGCTTTGGTAACATGAGCGCACTTGCAAATGTTGAAGGTTTGCGCCGTTTAGATAACTTATCAAGTGATGAAGAACCAGATTATCGCAAAAGTAGCCGCCCATTTGGCGACAACTGCGGCTTTACATTAGGTGAAGGCGCACAAGTTGCTATTTTAATGGACGATGCCTTAGCCCTTGAACTAGGCGCTGACATTATGGGCTGCGTACCGGATGTATTTGTAAATGCAGATGGCATAAAAAAATCAATCACGTCACCTGGTCCTGGTAACTATATTACCATGGCTAAATCGGCTGCTTTAGCAACGAGCCTTTTAGGCAAAGAAGCTTTGCAAGAACGTAGCTTTATTTTAGCGCATGGCTCAAGTACACCACTAAACCGCGTAACAGAGTCGCTGATATATCACAAAGTGGCACAAACGTTCGCTATTGATAATTGGAAAGTGACAGCGCCAAAAGCCTATGTTGGTCATACTATAGCTCCTGCAAGTGGCGACCAATTAGCGATAGCTTTAGGTGTATTTAGCCATAATATTATGCCGGGTATTACCACAATTGATAAAGTGGCTGATGATGTTTACACCGATCATCTTGATATTCGTAATAGCCATTACGAATGCGCTGATATGGATATTGCTTTTATAAATTCAAAAGGCTTTGGCGGTAATAATGCAACAGCTACCGTACTTTCACCAAAAGTAACAATGCAAATGCTCGCTAAGCGCCATGGCGATGAAGTTATGAGTAGTTACGCGCAGAAAAACATGGCAATTAAAGCCGCGCAACAAATGTATCAAGCTCAAGCTGATTTAGGCCAATATGAGCTTATTTACCGCTTTGGCGACGGACTTATTGACGACAACGACATTGTAATAGACGAGCAAAGTATTCAGTTACCGGGCTTTAAAAAAGCAATTACGTTTAGCACAACAAATTCCTATCAAGATATGTTTTAAGCACACATACTTGTTAGCAAGGCGCTTTTTAAGCTGTCTCTTATACACAAATCCCTGCTAAGAAATTAGCGGGGATTTTTTTGAACTAAATCTCAATGTCATGATCAGATCTTCAAATC
>NZ_WTKX01000026.1:0-64169 GCF_011378755.1 Pseudoalteromonas sp. Z1A2
CCCGTCTCAGTGGGGTCGCATTATAGGGAGATCCGAAAACAGATCAACCCTTTTTTGAAGAAAACTTGAAATAATGTGCTGTTCGCTGAGTATTTGAGCTAAACGCTCAAAAACACAACTAAACCACCTGTATTGAAAGGTTTATAGAGCTATTTAAAGTCAAAGTTATGGTAACTAGTGATCAGTAGAGACATATTTGGATCATCAATGCTGAAAAAGCCAACCAATAAGTTAAGAGTCGTTTTACTAAAATCATTTGAAATAGTCAAAAGCTGAGATTTAAATTCATTGGGCTATATTTTTATTTGAGAAGTGAGTTTACTAAGGCCCCAATGTTTAGCTTTACTATGAGGTTCTTAGTACCGGTATATAGATAAGAGAGCGACCCTTATATCTTCTGATCAGCTCTAATCAATAAAAACTTCGTTAGGGATTGCTTAATGGCAGTTAAATTCGAAGTGCTATTATTAAAAACTGTAAATCACTATATAAAGTAAAAATGCTCTTTAACTAAAATCGGATAGGCTATTTTGGATCGATGGTAAGTAAAGGGTAACTAAGCAGAGCTATTAAAATAACTGTAAAACAACCTATCGATTCAGAATCTATGAGTCGATGCACATAATAGAAGGTAATTACTGGTTCATATAGTTTGACAAATTTTAGGCAAGAAAAAGCCGAGCATAAGCTCGGCTTTTAGGTTTCTTTAAGACTTACTCTGCAGACTGTGCGTCTTCTTGAACTGCTTCGCTAGTCGCTGGGCGACCAACTAGTTCAATATAAGCCATTGGTGCATTATCACCAGTACGGAAGCCACACTTAAGAATACGAGTGTAACCACCTGGACGATCCGCGTTACGTGGACCGATTTCACTGAATAATTTACCAACAACTTCATTATCACGCGTGCGAGCAAACGCTAAACGGCGATTTGCTACACTGTCAGTCTTAGCCAGTGTGATTAAAGGTTCAATTACACGACGTAACTCTTTCGCTTTTGGCAAAGTAGTTTTGATGATTTCATGTTTCACCAAAGAACCTGCCATATTGCTAAACATCGCTTTACGATGGCTACTGTTACGGTTTAATTGACGACCACTCTTACGATGGCGCATGACCCTATCCTTCTAACTAAACTAATATAGTGATTTAGATTATTCAGCTAAGCTTGCAGGTGGCCAATTTTCTAGGCGCATGCCTAGAGAAAGTCCACGTGAAGCTAGCACGTCTTTAATTTCAGTTAGAGACTTCTTACCTAAATTAGGCGTTTTAAGAAGCTCAACTTCAGTGCGCTGAACTAAATCACCGATATATTGAATTTGCTCGGCTTTCAAACAATTTGCTGAGCGTACTGTTAACTCAAGATCATCAACTGGACGAAGTAGAATAGGATCGAATTCTGGCTTCTCTTCTTTCTCTTCTGGCTCAGTTACATCACGTAAATCTACGAATGCATCTAATTGCTCAGCTAAGATAGTAGACGCACGGCGGATCGCTTCTTCTGGATCTAAAGTGCCGTTTGTTTCCATATCAATGATTAACTTGTCTAAATCTGTACGTTGCTCAACTCGAGCTGATTCAACCGAGTACGCAATACGTTCAACTGGGCTAAATGATGCATCAAGCAACAATCTACCAATTGGACGCTCATCGTCATCAGAGGATAAACGACTAGATGCCGGCACATAACCACGACCACGTTCAACACGAATACGCATGCTGATCTCGCTGTTATTTGTAGTTAAATTACAAATAACGTGATCTGGATTAGCAATTGTTACATCGCCATCGTGCTGAATATCAGCCGCAGTAACAGGGCCTACACCAGATTTAGTCAGGGTCAGAAAAACTTCATCTTTGCCTTCTAACGTTACTGCTAAACCTTTAAGGTTTAATAGTATTTCAATGATGTCTTCTTGAACGCCTTCTTTCGCGCTGTACTCATGTAATACACCGTCGATTTCAACTTCAGTTACTGCACATCCAGGCATAGATGAAAGTAATATACGGCGTAAAGCATTACCCAGAGTATGGCCAAAGCCACGCTCTAATGGTTCTAAAACTATTTTAGAACGCGTTGGGTTGATAGCGTCGATGTCGACTAACCTTGGTTTTAGAAATTCTGTAACAGAACCCTGCATTTTATCCTCTCTTAACTCTTAACTTTACTTAGAGTAAAGTTCGACGATTAGTTGTTCATTAATGTCCGCAGACAGGTCTGAACGCTCAGGTAGACGCTTAAAGCTGCCTTCCAATTTCTTACCGTCAACTTCAACCCAAGTCGGCTTTTCACGTTGCTCAGCCAACTCTAGAGCAGCGATGATACGTGCTTGCGTCTTAGACTTCTCACGGATTACAACAGTATCTTCTGGAGTAATTACGTATGAAGGAATGTTCACAACACGACCATTAACTAAAATCGCTTTATGGCTTACTAACTGACGTGCTTCTGCACGTGTGCTAGCAAAACCCATGCGATATACAACATTGTCTAAACGTTGCTCTAAAAGCTGTAACAAGTTTTCACCTGTGTTGCCTTTAAGGCGAGCAGCTTCTTTGTAGTAGTTACGGAATTGCTTTTCTAATACACCGTAGATACGACGTACTTTTTGCTTTTCACGTAATTGTAAACCGTAATCAGATAAGCGACCTTTACGAGCGCCGTGCTGACCAGGTGCAGTCTCAAGTTTACACTTAGAGTCGATAGCTCTTACGCCGCTCTTAAGGAACAGGTCAGTACCTTCACGACGACTCAGCTTGAGCTTAGGGCCCAAATATCTTGCCATGTTATTTCTCCTAACCTATTGTTAAACGCGACGTTTCTTCGGTGGACGACAACCATTATGTGGTATTGGCGTCACGTCAGTAATGTTGGTAATACGGTAACCAGCAGCATTCAAAGCACGTACAGCAGATTCACGACCTGGACCTGGACCTTTAATGAAAACTTCTAGATTTTTTAAACCGTATTCTTGAGCAGCAGTACCTGCACGCTCTGCAGCAACCTGAGCAGCAAATGGTGTAGATTTACGTGAACCACGGAAACCTGAACCACCGGCAGTAGCCCATGATAGTGCATTACCTTGACGGTCGGTAATCGTTACAATAGTGTTGTTGAAAGACGCATGAACATGAGCCATACCATCAGCAACTTGTTTTTTAACCTTTTTACGACGAATTGGTGTCTTAGCCATAATACTATCCCCTTATCGCTTAATAGGCTTACGAGGACCCTTACGGGTGCGCGCGTTAGTCTTAGTTCTTTGACCACGTAGTGGTAAAGAGCGACGGTGACGTAGGCCACGATAACAACCAAGGTCCATTAGGCGCTTGATATTTAAAGTAACTTCACGACGAAGATCACCTTCAACAGTGTACTTGCCAACTGCATCACGCAGTACGTCAAGAATTTCGTCTGAAAGTTCACCGATTTTTGTGGTTTCGGCGATACCAGTCGCTTCTAAGATAGCCTTAGAGCGAGTCTTACCTATGCCATAAATAGCTGTTAAACCAATAACTGCATGTTTATGATCAGGGACGTTAATGCCAGCAATACGGGCCACTAACACATCTCCTATATTCGAATTTGGTAATCAAAAGTTTGAAAAGCCCGTAAGGATACTCAAACGAAGACCAAATCACTACTAAAAACACAGGCCGAGAAAACTCAGCCTGCACGACTGTTTACTTAGCCTTGCCTTTGCTTATGCTTAGGCTCACTGCAAATTACGCGTACTACACCAGCACGTTTAATAACTTTACAGTTACGGCATATTTTCTTAACGGAAGCACGTACTTTCATTGCTCAACTCCGTAAACTGACCTTATCGACCGTAGCCTTTAAGGTTCGCTTTTTTCAGCACAGAATCATACTGATGAGACATCAGGTGAGTCTGTACTTGTGCCATAAAGTCCATGATTACTACAACGATAATCAAAACTGATGTACCGCCGAAGTAGAATGGCGTTTGCCACGCCATCGTCATGAATTCAGGCACCAGACAGATAAAGGTTATATACAAAGCACCTGCCAATGTCAGGCGTGTCATCACTTTATCAATGTATTTAGATGTCTGCTCACCTGGACGAATACCTGGGATAAATGCGCCAGATTTCTTAAGGTTATCTGCTGTTTCACGTGGGTTAAAAACCAACGCTGTGTAGAAAAAGCAGAAGAAGATAATAGCCGCAGCTAAAACAAGCGAGTACAACGGTTGACCTGGAGTCAACGTAGTAGCAACAGCTTGTAATACATCAGCGACTGGACCTTCACCTTGGCCGAACCAGCTAGCAATTGTACCAGGGAACAGAATTATACTGCTAGCGAAGATTGGTGGAATAACACCCGCCATATTTACTTTTAGTGGTAAATGCGTGCTTTGGGCAGCAAATACTTGACGACCTTGTTGGCGTTTAGCGTAGTTAACAACAATACGACGTTGTCCACGTTCGAAAAACACTACAAGATAAGTAACAGCGAATACGATTACCGCAACCATCAACAGTACAAAAACATTCAAATCACCTTGGCGCGCCATTTCGACTGTCGAACCAATAGCAGACGGCAAGTTAGCTACAATACCAACAAATATTAGAACAGAGATACCGTTACCGATACCACGCTCTGTTATTTGTTCACCCAACCACATAAGGAACATAGTACCAGTAACTAAACTCACCACAGCGGTGAAATAGAAACCCATACCAGGGTTAACAACTAACCCCTCCATCATGCCCGGTAAGCTAGTAGCAATACCGATTGATTGAATAGTAGCTAGCACAAGCGTGCCATAGCGTGTGTACTGGCTAATTTTTTTACGCCCTTGCTCACCTTCTTTCTTAAGCTCTATAAACGGAGGATACATATGCGTTAATAGTTGCGTAATAATCGAAGCCGAGATATACGGCATAATACCCAGTGCTAACACTGAAGCTCGCTCAAGTGCACCACCACTGAACATGTTGAACATTTCAACAATGGTGCCCTTTTGTTGCTCGAAGAAATCGGCAAGTACAGCGGCGTCAATCCCAGGGATCGGCACAAATGAACCTAGACGGTAAATTATGATAGCACCCAATACGAAGAGTAATCGGCGCTTCAATTCCGAAAGTCCACCTTGTGCACTTTTTGTATCTTGACCTGGTTTAGCCATTAGTACTTCCTTAGTCTTCTACCTTGCCTCCGGCAGCTTCAATAGCTTCGCGAGCACCTTTAGAGGCTTTAAGGCCTTTAACGGTAACAGCGCGTGAAACTTCGCCAGATTTAACAACTTTAACGAAAAGAACGTTCTTTTTAACTAGACCAGCTGCTTGTAACGCGCTTAGGTCTACCACATCGCCTTCAACTTTAGCGATTTCAAAAAGGTTTATTTCTGCAGATACTAAAGATTTGCGAGAAGTAAAACCAAATTTAGGTAGACGACGTTGCATAGGCATTTGACCGCCTTCAAAACCAACGCGTACTTTGCCGCCAGAACGTGATTTTTGACCTTTGTGACCACGACCACCAGTCTTACCTAGACCAGAACCGATACCACGACCAACACGTTTTGGAGCAGTTTTTGAACCTGCAGCAGGTGAAAGTGTATTCAAATGCATCGAATTAACCCTCTACCTTAACCATGTAAGAAACCTTGTTTATCATACCACGTACACATGCTGTGTCTTCTAACTCAACAGTGTGGTTGATACGACGTAAACCAAGACCGCGTAATGTAGCTTTATGTTTCGGTAAACGACCGATAGAGCTTTTTACTTGTGTTACTTTTACAGTTTGATTTGCCATGGTTACCCCAGTATTTCGTCTACGCGAAGGCCACGTTTTGCAGCGATTGACTGTGGAGAATTCATATTCTCAAGAGCCGAAATCGTTGCACGTACTACGTTGATTGGGTTAGTAGAACCGTAACATTTAGAAAGTACGTTCTGAACACCAGTCACTTCTAGTACTGCACGCATAGCACCACCTGCGATGATACCAGTACCTTCAGAGGCTGGTTTCATGAACACTAGTGAGCCAGCATGACGTCCCTTAACAGGATGCTGTAATGTATTGCCATTTAGGTCTACATTGATCATGTTGCGACGTGCTTTTTCCATTGCTTTTTGAATAGCAGCTGGAACTTCACGTGCTTTACCATAACCAAAACCTACTTTACCTGCGCCGTCACCAACTACAGTTAGTGCAGTAAAGCTAAAGATACGACCACCTTTAACTACTTTAGACACACGGTTCACCGCGATTAGCTTTTCAGCTAGATCAGGCTGTTGTTGCTTTGCTTCTACGTTAGCCATAGTCTACTCCTAGAATTGCAAACCGGCTTCACGCGCAGCATCAGCTAGCGCCTTCACACGGCCGTGATATTTAAAGCCACTGCGATCAAAAGCAATCTTTTCGATGCCTTTGTCAGCCGCACGTTCAGCAACCGCTTTGCCAACTGCTTGCGCAGCTTCAACGTTACCGGTGCCTTTAACTGTTTCGCTAATAGCCTTTTCAACAGTAGAAGCAGCAGCCAGTACATTACCCTCAGCATTTACAACTTGAGCGTATATGTGACGTGGCGTGCGGTGGATAACAAGACGCGTTGTGCCTTGTTCAATATAATTTCTACGAGTGCGTTTAGCACGACGTAGACGAGCTGTTTTTTTATCCATCGTCTTACCTTACTTCTTCTTAGCCTCTTTACGGCGTACATTCTCATCTGAATAACGAACACCCTTACCTTTATAAGGCTCAGGTTTACGGTATGCACGAATGTTAGCAGCTGTTTGACCAACTAACTGCTTGTCTACGCCCTTAACTAGAACTTCTGTTTGGCTTGGAGTTTCAATCGTAATTCCTTCAGGAACTGCGAAATTAACTGGGTGTGAGAAGCCAAGAGTTAAATCTAATGTTTTACCCTTCGCTGCAGCACGGTAACCCACGCCTACTAACTGAAGTTTCTTCTCGTAACCTTCATGCGTACCAACAACCATGTTGTTGATTAGAGCGCGAGCAGTACCTGCTTGAGCCCATGCATTAGCTACGCCATCACGAGGTAAAGTAGTAATAACGTTGTCATTTACTTGAACTTCAACAGCGTTGTTGATTGTACGAGTAAGTTCACCGTTTTTGCCTTTAACTGTGATTTCCTGGCCTTTTAATGTAACTTCTACACCGGCAGGAACAGTAATTGGTGCCTTTGCTATGCGAGACATAGTTCCCCTCCGATTAAGCTACAAAACCAATGATTTCACCACCAACACCAGCACTACGTGCTGCGCGGTCTGTCATTAGGCCTTTAGAAGTTGATACGATAGCGATACCAAGACCACCCATTACCTTAGGTAATTGGTCACGTTTCTTATAGATACGTAAACCAGGGCGACTTACACGCTGGATATTTTCAATTACAGCTTTGCCTTCGAAGTACTTCAACTCGATAGAAAGCTCAGGTTTAGTTTCGCCGTTAACAGCGAAATCTACGATATAACCTTCGTCTTTTAGTACTTTAGCTAATGCTACTTTCAGCTTTGAAGTTGGCATCGTTACAGATACTTTCTTCGCTGATTGACCGTTACGAATTCGTGTGAACAAATCCGCGATAGGATCTTGCAAGCTCATAGTCTTACTCCCATGATTCTATTACCAGCTAGCCTTTTTAAGGCCAGGAATTTCACCGCGCATAGCTGCTTCGCGAACTTTAATACGGCTCATGCCGAATTTGCGAAGGAAACCATGTGGGCGGCCCGTAATGTTACAACGATTACGTTGACGTGCAGGGCTAGAATCACGTGGTAAAGCTTGTAGCTTAAGTACCGCGTCCCAACGATCATCTTCAGATGTGTTAACATCACTGATGATAGCTTTTAGTGCAGCGCGCTTTTCAGCGTACTGAGCAACTAGTTTTGTGCGCTTTGCTTCGCGCGCTTTCATAGAATTCTTTGCCATAACCCTACCCTTATTTCTTAAATGGGAAGTTAAACGCTTCTAACAACGCACGGCCTTCCTCATCAGATTTCGCAGAAGTAGTGATAGTAATATCCATACCGCGTACACGGTCTACTTTATCGTAATCGATTTCTGGGAAGATGATTTGTTCACGTACGCCCATGCTGTAGTTGCCACGTCCATCAAAAGACTTTGCACTTACGCCACGGAAGTCACGAATACGTGGGATAGCGATTGATACCAAACGCTCAAAAAAGTCCCACATACGCTCGCCGCGTAGGGTTACTTTACAACCAATCGGGTAGCCTTCACGCACTTTAAAGCCAGCAACAGATTTGCGTGCTTTAGTGATTAAAGGTTTCTGACCAGAGATTGCTGCTAGATCCGCTACTGCGTTATCTAAAATCTTCTTGTCAGCTAGGGCTTCGCCCACGCCCATATTCAATGTGATCTTTTCGATCTGAGGGACTTGCATGACAGAGCTGAAACCAAACTTCTCTTGAAGTTCAGCAACTACTTTGTCTTTATATACTTCATGCAGTTTCGCCATCATTCTACTCCAACTATTAGATAGTTTTACCAGTAGATTTAAAGATACGTAATTTCTTACCATCTTCAATCTTGAAACCTACACGATCAGCTTTACTCGTTTCCGAGTTGAAGATCGCAACGTTTGATGCATCCATAGATGCTTCTTTCTCAACAATGCCGCCAGCTTGGTTCAATTGTGGAACCGGCTTTTGGTGTTTCTTGATCAAGTTTATGCCTTCGACAAAGATTCGACCAGATTCAGTAACAACTGAAAGCACTTTTCCGCGCTTACCTTTGTCTTTACCTGCTAGTACGATTACTTCGTCATCACGACGTATTTTTGCTGCCATGATTGGCTCCTTACAGTACTTCTGGGGCTAGTGAAACGATTTTCATGAACTTATCATTACGAAGTTCGCGAGTCACAGGGCCGAAAATACGTGTACCAATTGGCTGTAAGTTATCATTTAAGATAACAGCAGCGTTGCTGTCAAAACGGATCAGAGAACCATCTGGACGGCGAACACCTTTTCTGGTACGCACAACTACCGCGTTTTTAACATCACCTTTCTTCACTTTACCGCGAGGAATAGCTTCTTTTACAGAAACTTTAATGATGTCGCCAATCGCTGCGTAGCGACGGTGAGAACCACCAAGGACTTTTATACACTGCACTTTGCGAGCGCCGCTGTTATCAGCAACTTCCAGCTGAGTTTGCATTTGGATCATGTTAATGACCTCCGGTGTAGTAATTACAACGTGTCTTAAATTTGTTTAAAATCAAGACATTTCGATTAAATCCCACTCAAAAACAAACGAGTTGTCTCTTAAGGGCGGGCAATTGTACCAGCATTGAGGGGGTAGCGATAGGTTATTTTTTAATTAATTTGGAGTGATGGGAAATTAAAGCTGAGTAATTACGGCTATGTAGCTATTTTACAGGTGGTTACAAAACAAACAAGGCACCTGTAATGTGCCTTGTTTGTTTAAAGTGTAATAAATTAACCAAATAAACCTTTTAATTTATCTTTAATTTTATCTTTTGCTTTGTCTTTGGCTTTTTCTTTTGCCTCATCGACCTTCTGCTTAGCTTCATCTTTGAGCGCATCACCAACATCTAGCTTTATACCTACATCGTGGAAAGGCCCTTTTATACGTAGTGGTATTTTAAAGCCAGTGCTGTCATCGGTAGTTCCCTGACCTTCGATAGATCCAACTATACCTGTAACCAAACGATAGTTGACCGTTGTTTGCGGTAAATCAACGTCGCCTTCACCTGATATTCTAATAAGTGGGCTGATAAGTGATAGGTCGGTATTTTTGCCAACGCCATTAGTAAAGTTAAAACTTCCAGTTAATGCTGAAAAATCTGTTTGCTCAGATTCTTCAAATCCGGTATCAAGCCCTTCAGATGCAGCACCAAAGTTACCTGAAATGAGTTCCTTACCTTTACGAACCATCTCAGCTATATTTGCACCTTTTACAGCTCCATCAGCAAACTCAAATCCAAGCTTTCCATTAAGCGCACCAATAAACGACTTTTGACTTTGGCCAGTTGTGTTTAGGTTCCAATTTAAAGACCCCTTACCCATTAGCTTGTCAAAACCTGCCGCATCCGTTAATAAAGGCTGTGCATCTATTCCAGCTAAGTCAAAGTTAGTTGATATTTTATAAGGTACTTGCTGTGCGTTTACATTGATAACGCCTTTACCTGACCCTTCATAAGCAGAAAAGCTATCTAGGCTTAGTTTTGCAACGCTATTTTTTAAAGCAACAGTAAATTGATTTGCGCCTAATTTAATATCATTTGCTTTTAATCCACTTGAACGAATCACTACATTTGCATCTAGTGAATTTAATGCACTTAAATCAATTTTAGTGTCATCCCATACTATTGGCTCTGCAGGTTTATCTTCTTGCTCTTCTGGCTCTTCTTGTTTTGCCACTGCTTCAGGTAGATACGGGTTTAAGTCAAGCATACCTAAATCAATATCAGCATTTACTGCTAAACGCTTACCTAGGTTAAGCTCGCTCTTACCTTTTATTTCTAATGCGTCTAACGTCGCAACTAAATCTTCTAGATTAAATTTCTCACCTAGTAGGTGCATTTTACCGTTTACACTAAATCCGTTAAATGCATTGTCTTTAGCGTCTAGCTCTATACCTTGCCATTTCGCAATACTTTTAACAGACTCACCGCTTAGTGCTAACTGACCTTTAATATCTTGGCCTTGCTTAGCTATGCTCCCTTCGAACGTTAAATCAACTAAACGAGAATCTAAGGTTTGTTTAACATTAAAAGTAGCACCTTCAATTGCTTTAGCAGGAGTATCTAATTTTATATCAAGATCAAAACGCTCTTGCATATAAGTAATACCCCCTTTTACTTCTAATGTTTTACGAAGTGAAGGAAGTAAAATAGCGAGTTCTAAATCGCTAATTTGTTGTTTGGCACCTGTTTGACCATCTAGATAAGTAAATGTGCCGCCATAAATAGCAACTTCACCCAACTCAATATCAAAGTTATCTGGAAGCTTTATCGCTTCACCTGATTGGCTCTGCTCTTTTGGTTGCTCTGCAACTGCATCAAACAACTGCCAATTGGCTTTACCATTTTTGTCGGTTTCTAATAGGATATTTGGTTCGTTTATAACAAACTTATCTAATTTAAACTCACCACCAAATAATGAAAACCAAGGTATGTGTACAGCAAGCTGTTTCATACTCGCCATATCGGCGCGCGAACCTGATTCCATATTTGCAAAATGCACGTCGTTAAGTTCTAACTTTAATGCAGGGAATACGCTAAGTGTTTTATCACCTTTAATGGTAAGAGTGCGCCCAGTTGTTTGTTCTACCTGCTGCGACACTTTGTTAAAAATAGTATCAGTAGGGATTAGAAACGGTGCGGCAAAAATTAGTGCTATACATAGTAAAAGTATTACACCTACAATTTTAAGTAAGGTTTTCATGATCGTCCTTTAAAACGTGCAAATAATGTTCTTATCATAGCGAGTGTTAGCCTTAAAATCATTGTCGTTCTGATAAAAAAGCTTTTTATTAGATATTACATTCTTATCCTGAATCGCCCCTGAAACATTTTGATACCTTTAGGTTACAAATAAATATTGACCCGGTGAAACCTTAAGGTTACATTGATACCCATAGGTTACAAAAAATAAATACTATCACAGGATGAATATTATGAAACAACAGGATATTAAAACTGAAGAAAAGTTTATGAGTCAAAATATATGGCTTAGTATAAGCACAGCCATGGTTTGTTTACTTCTCAATGTTTACTCACTAATAAAGCACGATAACGAAGGGTTATTATTTGTTGGATTGGGCGTTTCTTTTTATGTAGTTATAGTGATTATTTACCTCATTAAAGGGGGCTTTCCGTTAAAAATGTATTTTCAATACGCTTATAAAGATGAGTTTCTAAACACCATTGATACTAATGCCTATAAACATTTAAGTTTTGCATTTGTATTTTGCCTTCTTGGTGTTTTGTATAGTAACGATTCAATACCTAGCGATGTTTCGCATGCAAATATGGCAATGTTCTATCTAGGTATCATGCTCTTGGTATATGGCGCTTCATTACTTTGGCAAAATCGTGATTAGGAGAGGAAATGCAAAATAACATAGCAAAGTACCGAAAAGAAGCTGGGCTTTCACAACAAGAACTTGCTGATGCTATTAACGTGTCGCGCAAAACAATAAGTACCGTAGAAACAAACCGGTTTACCCCTTCGGTAATAATTGCTCTAAAAATAGCAAAGCATTTTAATACCTCAGTTGAAAGTCTCTTTGTACTAGATAAAAATGATTGATACATGTTAAAGCGTTAGTCTCATTCTATTAGCAAAAATACCGATTTAGCTACTTCAATTACAACGTATGGAGGACAGCGCTGTTGTTATTAGCGTAATTGCGCTAAAATGGACCAGCAAAAAAATATATATCTAAACCGGAGATTCTACAAGGCATGAAAAAACTGCTAATTTCACCGTCAAAAATGACGCTAGGCGAACAAGAAAATCAAATCTATCAGAACATTCTGAAGCAATCTTCAGAATTAAGCCTTAACCTTATGGCCGTGAAAGTAGAAAACCACCCTGATGATTTTTTACCTTGGTGTTACGAATTGCTAAGTGCAAGCAGAGATCGTATGAACTACGATTTACTAGAGCCGCAGCAATTACCAGTACTTAAGAAGCTACACGATCAGCTTATTTCAGCTATCAGCTTTTTACAGGTTAAAACTTTACGTATTGCTCCGTGGCCTGTAGTAAGTGTATTTGTAGAACAACACAAAGACGTTATTGCTCTTGATGAACAGCTTCGCTTAGTAGACTACATTAAAAGCATTCGTGAACAATCTCTTAAAGATATGATTCCTGAAGATTTACTTGCGTTTAGCGGTAAGCACATGGCATCACATGATCCAAGCACATACAACTTTGACGTTGAATGGTTTGCATCAACAAAAAGTGCGAAGAGCTTTCATCAAATGCTTGGCGATTTACCAGGTGCCTTTGACGATGCACTAGTAAATATTCCACTTGAAGGTGACATTACTCAATACGAATATCAACAATTTGTTGCTGCTTATTCAAAAATATTCACCGACAATAATGAAAAACCAACACTTGCGCCTGCAACACGACTGCTTGCAATGCGTCGCCCTGATATATTTACTCCGATCACAAACAATCGATTAGATGCATTATGCGGTGCCCTTGGTGTTTCTAAACTAAAAAATAGTGATTTTGAGCGTTACTGGCAAGATATTGTAAAAGGTATTCAAGCTATGTCATGGTACAAAATGGCTAAACCTAGTAATGGGTTAGAAGAACAATTAGTTGCTATTAAAGCACTAATCCCATGTTTCTTTCACTATGCTGATGCAAAAACACCAGATAACTCTAACTACATCAAACTGTTAAGTAAGCCTAAACGAACTACAACTACGACAGGTAAAACTCAGCGTAGAGGTAAAGAGTCTGCAGAAATTTTAGTAGACCGCGCACTTGCTGCTGACGATATTCCTGAGCACATTCGCAGTAAGCGCGATTCAATTGTGAGTGAAGTTCAAAAAGGTCGTAGTGTAAACGAAACAATTAGCCTTATGCGCACTATATTTGGCTAAAAACTTCTAATTTAGCCGTACTTTTATGGTGCGGCTAGGTTAATTTATGCACCAGCAGTGTGCGCAACATCTCCCTACATACCATATCTCTTCTCAATCTATAAAATACAAGCTCATGTTTTTAATGTATAAAAATAATTTTTAATAAAAAATAATGAAGCTGGCACATACAGTGCAATTATCTCGTTAGTTAAACAATAAAAAGCCGTCAGCCTAAAGGTTCCGAATACATAATAAAAACCTTGGCGAGCAAAAATCATATAACGGGAAATGGACATGCTAAAACTAAAAAAAACCATCGCTATAAGTGCTATAGCATTAATGGGCGCAACATCTTTAACGTCAACAGCCGTACATGCTGAAGTAACAGCAAACGCAGCGGCAACATCAAACTACTTATGGCGTGGTCAAGAGCAAACTGGGGGCGATGCAGCTATTTCAGGCGGTATTGATTACGCCAATGAATCGGGCTTTTATGCAGGTACTTGGGCTTCAAATGCATCGTGGGCAGATGAAATGACCTATGAGCTTGATTTATATGCAGGCTTTGGTGGCGACATTAACGAAAGCGTTAGCTATGATGTTGGCTATATTTATTACGCTTACCCAGATGCAGCTTCTGAAGCTGACGCAGATTTCTCTGAAATTTACGGTAGCATCAGTGTTGAAGGCTTTACATTTGGTGCTTCAGTACTTGCAACATCAGCTGCAAGTGGTGATGGTACAGACTTTGGTGATTCACTTTACCTGACAGCTGATTACGGTTTTGCTGTTGGCAGTAACGGCACTGAAATGGCACTTCACTTAGGCCACTACTCTGGTGACTTTATTGGCGATGATAATATCTTAGATTACGGTGTATCAATCTCGAAAGACGGTTTTACTTTTGGTTTGTCTGATACAGATATGGATGATTCAGATATTAAAGCTTACGTTGCTTATTCTGTAGACTTTAATTTATAAGAAAGAATGTGTTACTTGCTGCGACACGAAGGGCCTTTTGGCCCTTTTCTCGTTTTTGCACAAGACCCCTCACATCTGTTAACAAACCGTTACAATTGAATGAAAACAATACATACATTTTCCTTTATTCTATTACCTAGTCACTGGGCATTTATAACTGCCTAGCCATAAAATAGGTATAAAGGAATAATAATGAAATCACCTAACGCGTTTAGCGCCCTACTCGATATTTATATAAGTCCTAGTAAAGCTTTCAATGGTGTTGAACACGCCAAAGGTTGGTCATGGCTTGCTTTTATAGTCATGTCTTTAGTTTCAATGGCGAGTATTTATATTTTTTATTCCACTGTTGATATGCAGTTTTTGATTAATGAGCAAGTAGCAGCATCAACTATTGATGCGACGATTGGCGAGCAAAAAATGATTCGCCAAAGTATAGAGCAAAATGCAGAAGGCCAAATATGGTTTGGTTTGTTTGGCGGCGTAATTGCGCTGGCTATCATGAATGCATTAGTGGCACTTTATTATATGCTTGTGGCTAAACAAGATCCTGAATCAGAACATAGCTACGGAGCTTGGTATGGATTCGCTACCTGGACAATGATGCCAGTTGTTATTTCAAGCCTAGGAACAATTGCTCTTGTACTAAGTGCAAGTACAGATCAAATATCTCAACAAGCCGTATTTAGCTACGCATCTATTAACCAATTAATAATAGGACTTGAAATTGGCCATCCTTTTTATAGCTTATTAGAATCAATAAACTTATTTAGCTTTTGGAGCATTTCGCTGGGAATGATCGGCTTAAAATGCTGGACTAATTTTTCAACTAACAAAGCACTCCTATTCTCTGCTCTTCCTTCAATTATTATTTTTGGTATTTGGGCAATCATTGCAGCAAGTTAACTCTTAAGTGGAGGTAGATACTAGCTCCACATTACTTAATTCACGGATAGATAAAATGAAAAAAGCAATAATCATCACACTCGCTGTAGGCGCATTTATAGCCCTAATTGTGTCAAAGCAAATTTCTGGCGATGAAAAACAAGCCGAAGTAAATATTGCTCAAGTAGAGCTTGGCGACATTGCTGACTCAATAATGGCTTCAGGTAATTTAGTTTTTAATACACAAGTGCAATTACGCTCTGAAGTGACGGGCCGAGTAGATAAAATATTTGTTCAAGAAGGCCAAGGAGTTAAACAAGGCGATATGTTAATGCGCCTTGATACAACTGCCTTTGAATCAGAAGTTACCCGTAGTAAAGCAATCCTTCGCGCCACAGAAATTGAAATTAAACACAATAAAACACGCCTTGCTAACCTAGAGCGCCAACTTAAAAGACAAAAAGACTTATATGATGTCGGTTTAGGTAATCAAGAGAGCTACGAGAATATTGAAAGCGCACGCGATCTAGCTAAAATCGATATTGAATCACGAATAGAGTCGTACAACCAAGCACAAGCGTCACTACAAATTGCGCAAGATCGCTTAAGTAAAAGTGTATTTAGAGCTCCAATGAGCGGCTTGCTTGCATCTGTAAATATTAAAGAAGGTGAAACCGTTATAGCCGGTACTACTAATATTATTGGCTCTGATTTAATGCTAGTAGCCGATCCTAGCGCTATCTTAGCCGAGCTACGTGTGGATGAAACCGACATTGCGAGCATTAAGCTTAACCAAAAAGCGAATATTTATGCGGCCGCATACCCTAATAAACCATTTAGCGGCACAGTAATCAATATTGGTACTTCAGCTAAAAACCAAGCCGGCTCTCAAGGTTTATCGTTTAAAGTAAAAGTATTACTCGATACTACTGAGCGCCAGCTATATGCAGGAATGAGTTGTAGAGCAGAGATCGCAACAAGCATTGCCGAAAACGGTTTAAAACTTCCAATAGAAGCAATCCAAAAAGAAGACGATAAAACATTTGTATGGCGACTAAATAGTGATAACACCGTTAGCAAAATTGCCGTAACTGTTGGAATATCATCTGATATAGAACAAGCAATTACTGACGGCTTAAATGAGGGCGACAAAATAGTTATTGGCCCTGCGCGCCCAGTAAGTCTTCTGACTGAAGGTGATGTGGTAAAACTTAAATCAGATGCAGACAAGGAAGAAGCCTAATGTCTGCGGTAATCAAGCTAGAGCATATTAATAAACAATACAAAATGGGCTCAGAGGTATTTAAGGCACTTGATGATGTAAAAGTACATATAATGCAAAACGAATACGTGGCGATTATAGGACCTTCTGGTTCAGGCAAGTCGACCTTAATGAACTTATTAGGCTGTTTAGATACACCCAGCAGTGGCGAATACTACTTAAAAGATAAACTAGTAAAAAGTATGACCGAGACAGAGCTTGCTCATCAGCGTAATGAAAGTGTCGGGTTTATATTTCAAAGCTTTAACTTAATACCACGTGCAACCGCACTAGAAAATGTAATGCAGCCTTTAGTATATCGCTTTATTCCTAGTAAACAACGAAAGCAACAAGCTTTAGAAGCACTAAAGCGGGTAGGTCTCGGTGATAAAGTTAATCATTTATCTAGCCAACTATCGGGCGGGCAACGTCAACGTGTTGCGATTGCCCGCGCTTTAGTCACAAAACCACATATATTATTAGGAGATGAACCCACAGGTAATCTTGATAGTAAAACGACCCGCGAAATTATGGATTTGTTTGATGAGCTGCATAACGAAGGTCACACTATTATTTTAGTAACACATGAGCAAGAAATTGCCGATCATTGCCAACGCGTGATTCGTTTAGTGGACGGTAAAGTGGTAAGTGATGTAACTAAAGATGAAGGAATCAAGCAGCATGTTTAAATCAGCTCTTGCGATAATGGAAGGCACTAAGGCCGCTTTTTCAGCTATTAAAGCTAATGCAATGCGCAGCGCACTGACCTGTTTGGGCATTATTATTGGTGTTGCCGCCGTAGTTACTGTCGTTGCAGTAATGCAGGGTTTTACAAAGCAAATAAATGATCAACTTGCTGATATGTCGCCAGATGTAACAACAATAAAGCCTTACACTAGTATTGAACTCGAAATGGTTGGTAAAAATGCCAAGCTTACCTACGACGATTTTTTAGCTCTAAAGTCGCGTATAAAAGAAGCTGAAACGCTAACTGCCCTAATGTTTACCTGGCGCTTTTCGGGGGGAGCTGAGTATGGAAATAAAAGCCATTCATCGCGTGTTATCGGTACCGAGCAAGACTATCAAAAAGCGTATCGTACTTATCCTGAACTTGGTCGCTTTATTCGTGCTGAGGACGATGATAAGCGAAGAAGGGTCGCATTTATCGGCCCTTCAATCATAGAAAAACTAAACCTTCCTGAAAACCCAGTAGGTGAATATATAAAGCTAGGTGGTGAATGGTTTAGAATTATTGGCGTTGCTGAAAAACAAGGTAGCTTATTTGGTTTTGACCAAGACGATTACATTAATATTCCAATTAGTACCATGAGTGCTTTAGAAGGCGGAAGTACACAAACTAATGTGCAAATTATGTTTAGGTTAAATAAAGGTACTAACGAAGAACAAGTGCTTGCAAAAATCACTCGTGTATTGCGCCAACTACATAAACTAAAAGAGAAAGATGAAAACGACTTTGAATTTGAAACCGCTGAAAAATCTCGTGCTCAAATAGATAAATTTACCAGCAGTGCTACTGCTATTACTGCTGGTATTGTTGGCATTAGCTTACTTGTTGGCGGTATTGGTGTTATGAACATAATGCTAGTGTCGGTAACTGAACGCACACGCGTTATTGGTACATTAAAAGCACTAGGCGCAACACCTGGTTTTATTATGCTGCAGTTTTTAGTTGAAGCCGTTGTGCTTTCACTTTTTGGTGGTTTAATAGGACTCATTATAGGATATGGCGCCGCAGGGCTTATTTCGTTTTTAGTCCCAAGTATGCCTGATGCATACATACCAGTATGGGCTGTAATACTATCGTTCGGATTTACATCAATGATTGGGATTATATTTGGTTTAGCCCCTGCTATTAAAGCAGCAAGACTAAACCCTATAGATGCATTGCGTTACGAATAACTATTTTAAATAATTATTTAGCTTTAAATGGTACCTTATTACATTGTACTTCTACTGTTTTAGGGTACCAAGCTGGGCTAATTTGATTCACAACCACCTCAGCTAAACTATTAGTAAACGATTTATACGTATGAACGCTTTGCCACTCCCCTTGTGGGCAATGTTTTGTTAAATCTAACGGCTCTGATCCCTCGTACAACGCAAGTGCAAAATTATGATGCCACTGTGAGCTTTTTAGCGCTTTATTGCTTACTTTGCTCTGCATACCGTTATCAAAGTAAATATTTGTACACCCCGTTAAAATAATCAGTGTGCAACCGGCTGCAAATAGCTTGATGCTCATAATGTCTCCCCTAGTACTTGCTCTTGGCACCACACTTTAATGGTATGGGGCGAGTATATTCCAAGCGTAATTAAACTAAGCGCTCCATCACTAAACGTTTGTTGTGACTGCATTTGAATAACGGGTGTATTTGAACATATTTGTTTTACGTCTACCCGCTGCTCACCCACTAATCCCCATAAATAAAATGGGCGGCTATCTTCGTAATTAGCTTGGCTCGTTATTTTTGCTGTTGCCTGTGGCTGAATGGTTACCGCAGAACAAGCACTGAGGCTTAATGCTATCGCCCCTATTATTAATGGCTTCATACTCTTCCTTATAAACTAAATATCAGTAAGGTAACTTTATAAGAGAACATAAAATATTAGCGTAAAAAGCTGTGGGGAATATGTAGAAACGCTATGAAGTTTTATACAGTTTATTACACATAAAGGCCGCATAAATGCGGCCTTTAGAGTAGTCAGTTTAAGTGCTTAGTAAATAAATAGACTTTAAAACTTAGCTAAGTTGTTTTTACTGTCTTTATCGACCAGCTTAATGTAAGGATCAACCCCTGCAAATAATGGTTTTTCTTTTACTTTTAGCTCAATAGTATTATTACCAGATACTATTTGATGCTTTTGCGAGTAAATAACAAAGTCTTCAGCGAGTAAGTTTTCAGGGTCGTCGCTAAATAATGCAATATCAATTAGCTCATCGAGCGGCTGCTCAGTTTCTTCACCTTGTCCATCGGCATGCTGCTTAGTTGCTTCAACGCTCAGTGTTACTGTATAAAAACCTTCGCCATCAACATCATCTGTAACCGACACTTCTTTCATTTCAAGCTCATAAAGCGTTATATATTTAAACTGATCATCAATAAAACGCTGTTCAGCTTGTGTTGCATCTCGCTTTAAATAACTAAGTAAATCAAGTGTGGTTGGATATGGCGTTGATTGATATTTAAACTCATTCAAAAACGCTTTAAGTGCTGCATTTAAGCGTACTTCACCTAAACGATCATAAATCGCCATCATCGCAACTGAGCCTTTATTGTAATGAAGGTATTGTTGAGCCTGCGTTTTATATAGTGGCATTTCTTCAAAGGCTTCGCCAGTACGGCCCATTAAGTATTTATCTAACTCGTACTTTAAGAATTTACGGAGCTTCTCGGCGCCAAAGCGTTTTTTTAGCACCATAAGCGCACTGTACTGGGAAAGTGTTTCAGAAATAACAGCACTGCCCTCTACATTAGCCCCCGATACTTGATGCCCCCACCATTGGTGCGCAACTTCATGTGCGGTTACATAGTAAGGTAGGTCAACTTTACTCTCATCTCTTAGGTCTGTAATAAAACCAATACTTTCTGAGTAAGGTACCGTATTGGCAAAACTTTGCGCAAACGAGCGATACTTAGGAAATTCAATAATACGAAGCTGTCTATGCTGATACGGGCCAAAGGCTTGTGTGTAGTAATCTATTGAGTCTTGAACTGACTCAATCATGCGGTCAACATTCCATGTATGATCTTTGTGGTAGTACACCTCAATATTTACCCCATTATGCTCAACCTTTTTACTTTCAAGCTCTGCCGAAAGCACAGAGTAAAAGTTTATAATTGGAGCATCCATTTCATAAACAAAGGTGCGGCGTCCAGCTTTTACACTCTCACTTTTTAAGTAACCTGGAGTAATCGCAAATTGTGACTCATCGGTGGTTACCGTTGCCTTATAGTTTATAAACCCATTAGCAGGCCCAAACTCATTTTGCGTATAATAACGGCTGTCTTCTAGTTTATGTGCGCGCTCAAGTTCAGGTAACTCGTGCTTGCGGCGCTCATACTTATCGGCAATTTGAAAATACTTTTGATAACCAAAATTTGGTAATAATTCTCCATTATTTACAAATGTACCGTTGTGCACGAGTTGAGTATCAGATCTTCTATCAACAAAACCGTCGTGTTCACGAGAAACTGAGAGCTCGCCTTCTCGCACTTCATTGGGCATTAGCGGTTGTTCAAACTCAAACCATACCATGCCAAAATCGGTTAAACGCTCTACTATTTTTCCGCCCGCCATTTTTACATCCCAGCTTTTAGATTGGCTAGGCTCGTTGATTAACACACGGGTTATTGGCTCGTTTGCGGTATTGGTAAACTTAATTTTAGCCACGGCATTTAAAGCACGCTTTTTAGGATAAATATCAATGTTTAAATCAACATCAGTTATTATAGGCAGTGGCAAGTCTTTGTATTGTGATAACTCTTGCTCATACCTTACTTGTAGCGCTTCGTTATCATCACTTGTTACAAACTCGTTGATTACACGGGTGTTGTAATAAATGTTATAACCCGCGCCCACAAATACCAATAAACTTATAACGGCTGCAATCTGGCCTTTTAAAGACATGTTGTAACGTACTAAAGATAAACGAGTACGCAATGTTTGCGACGGGCCGCGATGCCATAAAGCAAACCCTACAATAGCTAAAAACACACTCAATGCCCCCCAATATAGGGTATACCAATGCGCGCCTTGTAAAAAATGTCCATAACCATTTATATCAGAATACGGTACGCTACTGCTTTGAGAAAAATGATACATATGATGCTCAAACCCGTAAGCACCCATTACCATTTGAGTAATGTAATACAGAATAAACAAACCCATACCTATGTATTTATTAGGGCTAATTATTTGTAAAAAGAACGCCAATATAGCCATCATAATTAAAGGCAGTAATGTAAGGTAACCCAACCTAAATAAGTACTGACCAAGCTCTAGGTTAAATTGCCCCTTAAACAGTTGCACTGCAATGGTAAACATCATGCCTACTAAATAAAGGCCACAAACTGCAGTGATTAACGCAATAATTTTAGATACCCAAAACACACTGTTATGCACCGGGAAACTGTCAACAATATCACCCATACCACTTTGGCGTTCTCGCCAAACCAGCTCTGCGCTGTAATAAGCAATAATGATAAACATAAACAAAGCGGAGGAGTTTTGAATTATGCCCACCATGTTTTGTGTGAGCGGCCAATCCGTTGTGCCATATGCGCCAATAGGTGCAAAAAGTGGTGCGAGTAACATAGTAATACTGACACCCGCTAAAATCATAAAAGGGGCACTTAATATAACTTGCTTAAGTTCAAATAAGCTGCGCATTACTAATTGCGATTTCGTATTTACCCCTTTTGACTTGTAATTTTTAGCGCTGCTAATAAGTGCTGCTTGTTTATTTTTTACAAACGTAGAGACAGCAAATTGCTTTTTCTGTTTTTTAGTGACTACGCGATTACCTAACTTTCCGAGGCCAAAAAACATCGCTAAACTTATTGCTACCCATAAAATACGGTTAATTAAAAAATCGCCCGAAAGCGTTAACACTTCAGTATTTTTATCACTTACAGTCCAGTAACGGGTTAAGTCAATTAACGACCCTGTGCCAAATGGGTCTGCGTAAACAACAATATTTCTAAACGCTAAATCATCAAAATAGATACTCGCCAATTGGTAGGTTATATAAACCACCACGGCCGTTACATATACCGCCATCATGGTTTTAAAATAGACCGCCACACTATTAAAAATAGCACTGAGGACCAATAAGCTTGGCACTGCTAAATATAAAAAAGGCGCTGCGTAATATATAAACTTATTGGGGCCTACTAGCTCGCTATCGAGCCAGCCAACCAACAAGCCAAAGTGAGATCCCAAAAATACGCCTAGTGGCACGCTTAAAAACACAATAAGTACAACTAAGTAAGAACCAAAAAAACGCCCTGATTGATAAGCAAGCGGGTTAACGGGCTTACTAAACACCAGCTCATCCATTTTGGTCTCGCTGTTGCGAATCGCTGAGCTTGCAACAAAGTTAACCACTAAAAACATAGCAAGCGTACAAAAGGTAACCGTTAAAACCATAATGGTATAAGGCGAGTTCATATGAACATTAGCCCCACCTAACGGAAACTTACTACTGGAGCTTATAAAAAACGCCATAAAAAAGAATATTAATGAGGTCACATAAAACGAAGGCTGACGCATAAAATAGCGCAGCTCAAACGCGAGCATATTAAAAAACATAGCGCCCCCTTATGCTACTTGGCTGTTACGATGATTAAGCAACGTAGAAAAATACACATCTTCTAGGTTTGCACTGCTGAGCTCAAAACCTTCAGGGGCTTCATTGGCTAATACATGTAATATGGTTTGCCCAGCAAATAAGCGTTTTGAAATAACAGGCAGCTGCGGTTCAAGCTCTAGCGCTTCTTCTTGGCTCATGGCTTTGCGCCAAATTTGGCCTTGGAGCTTATCGGTAAGCGCTATTGGGTTACCTTCTAGTAAAATCTTACCGCCAGCCAACACCGCCATATTTGGGCAAAGCTCTGCAACATCTTCAACGATATGGGTCGATAATATAACTACTTTTTGCTCGCCTAAGCTTACTAATAAGTTATGGAAACGATTACGTTCCTCTGGGTCTAGCCCCGCTGTTGGCTCATCAACTATTAGTAAATCAGGGTCACCCAGTAATGCCTGTGCAATACCAAAACGCTGGCGCATACCGCCCGAAAAGCCACTGACCGCTTTTGAGCGATGTTGATATAAATTAGTGTGCGCAAGTAATCCTTCAACCGACTCTTTACGCTCTGCTTTATTATGAATACCCTTTAAAACAGCCATATGGTCCAGTAAGTCGTAAGCACTAACACGCGGGTACACACCAAAATCTTGTGGTAAGTAACCTAAGCGTTGGCGCAGTGCCTGTGGGTCTTTAAATACATCAATGCCATCAAAAGTAATTGAACCTGAATCAGCCGACTGCAGTGTTGCAATGGTACGCATAAGCGATGATTTACCTGCGCCATTTGGCCCAAGCAATCCAAACATCCCTTTACCGATAGATAAATCAACACCTTGTAGTGCATGTACGCCGTTATCGTAGGTTTTAGATAACCCTGTTATTGATAGCATTTTTACTTCCTTGAATATGAGTAATTATTTTTATAATGTTTTATACCACAAGGAAAATAGGAACATAAGTTACTTGCTGGTTAAATTTGTAACAACAAATAAACATATTTTAAACTCATAACACTTGCCTGTACTGTATTCACTCGGTATAAAAACCACATATACTTTTTATAAGAAGCGAAAAGCCATGCAAGATCACCAAAGCCAGCCGTTAAATGACTTTATAGAATATCCACATGAAGAAATGCTAAATCGTGCTAACGAGTTTTTACAAACCAGCCAACGCCGCCATAGCATTCGCAGCTTTAGCGATCGCCCAGTACCAAAAAATATTATTGAAGCATGTATAAAAGCAGCTGGCACAGCACCAAGTGGAGCGAATCATCAGCCTTGGCATTTTGTGGCTATAAACAGTAGCGATGTAAAAAAACAAATAAGAGAAGCCGCAGAAAAATTAGAGCGTTCTTTTTACGAAGGCAGAGCAGGTGAAGAATGGTTAGATGCGCTAAAACCGTTAGGTACCGACGCCAATAAACCTTATTTAGAGCATGCACCTTGGCTTATAGCTGTATTTAGTCAAAAAAAGGGCGGCGTAAGCAGCGATGATAAAAATACGAATTATTATGTGCATGAGTCTGTTGGCTTAGCTACCGGCTTTTTAATTCAAGCTTTGCACCGCAGTGGTTTGGCAACCCTTACTCATACTCCAAAGCCAATGAGTTTTTTAACCGACATATGTAATCGCGATAAAGATAACGAACGCCCATACATGCTACTTATTACAGGCTACCCAAGTGATGATGCAACAATACCTGCTCATGCACTGGATAAAAAATCACTCGATGAAATAGCTACGTTTATTTAGTATTTTCTTGTCGGCAAAACCACTCATATAGCAAAGCAATGATCGACTCAACTTTTGGATCGGTCAATGAGTAATAAATAGTGTGCCCTTCTCTGCGAGTAGCAACCATATCTGCCTTGCGTAAACTTGCTAAATGCTGAGATAACGCTGACTGTGCTAAAGGTACATTTTTATTTAGCTCACCTACACTTTGCTCACCTTGTAATAAACTACATAAAATCATTAAGCGATTTTTGTTAGCCATTAATTTTAAAAACTGTTCGGCTTGCTCTGCGTTGACAGCTAGTTGTTCAATATTCATTTTTATTATTTCTCTTTTTGATACCTTTTTAAGTATAGACTTTTACATTAGCAAGTTCTAATATAATTAACATTAGGTTTTACTAATATTAAGATGGCCATGAAACTAGCGATGCCGTTTTATTAATCGGCGGAAGTGCTGTAGCAGTATCCGCACTATTAAGTTACTTTATATAAAGTAACTTTCAGTTTTTAACGTTATTTATAAGTATTAACTCAATTCACCTACTTATACCAAGTAGCACTCATTAATGTCTTTTTTAAGAAAAAGAGGATTTACAAACTAATGCTTACATCAATCCCTGACTTACTAAAAATTATCACACCTAACCAACGCCGTATTGACGCAGCGCAAGCAAAACTCGAGCTTGAACAAAATAAAGGTTTACTTATTGATGTGCGAGAACCTGCAGAGCACGCGACAAAATCGGCTGCCGGCGCTATAAATATTCCGCGTGGATTACTCGAGATGAAACTGATGGAAATAGAAAAAGACGCAGCTCGCCCTATTTACGTGCACTGCGCAAGTGGTGCGCGCGCAACGTTGGGAGCAGAAGCGTTAACGCGTGTGGGTTATGAAAACGTAACCGTTATTACCTGTGACGCAAACCAAATATGTAGTGTGTTTTAAACATCAACTGAATACTTATAATGATGCGCCTAGTAAAGGTAGGCGTTTAACTTTGTGATAAGTCAGTGCTAATTTAATACACTCTTTAACTGGGTATTCTGGTAATGGCTTTTCACTATTTAATACAATTGCCCGGTTACCTTCGAAAGTGAGAGTGTGGGAATACAACTCTCTAAATGTGCTTACTAGCTTTGATTGGCAATGAAAAAACAAATAACACGAGGAGCCCTTAAAGCCTACGCGAATGGGGCTGCCATTTATTGTGTTATAACTTGGCTCTCCCCACTTTAAAGACTCTTCAACAGCTCCTAAGTTTTGCTCTTGTGCTACGGTATAAATTAACTCTCGTAATTTTATAAGCTTACTTTTTGCTATCTCAGGATAATTATTAAATATATTTTCTATTTCCGTATTCATAAAAATATCCTTATAAGCTTTACAATTTTAAAACAGGCTACTTTTGCTGCCTTTCATCAAGTAAAACAAGTAGCATCTGCTCAATATTTTTAACACTATAAGTAAGTGATCTCAGTAGCTCTTTCTCACTTTGCTCTGTTGCCTGCTGCGACGCTTTACCTTGGTTTGCCAATACATCTTTTTGCTCAAGTATCGCCTCTCTAAACTCACTCGCATTAACTACACCAAGCAAAGACACTAAAGCACCATTTCCTGACTGCCCTGCTGTTTCAAAGCTTAAACGATATAATCCAAAGATTCGCATGAGCGGCCCTTGGCTTAACCCTACATCTGTTATTTTTTCAAGCGGAATAGATTTTTCTTCTTTAAATAATATGCCACGTTTAACTACCAATTTTTGTGGTAATAAGTCAGCTGACATAGCTGCGAGTATTCGTCCGCTCACCAGCCATACAATCAGTAAAATGATAGGTATAAGCGGTATAGTAACAAGAGCCAACATTGCAAATAGCGAGGCAGTAACCATCCAGTATTGTTTTACTTTAGGATCAAAATTAGCACTTTTTAAGGTTAAGTTACTCATTAGCTTTCTTTTGTATGGTTGGGGATTTATAAAAGTACGCCAATCTAATATTGAATGCAATTTAGTCCAAACATTTATAATTAGCATTCAAATATACTTTCACACACTTATGTACATACAAAAAAGCCGAGCATACAGGGCTATGCTCGGCTTAGGTCTGGGAAAATATAACCGCTACTGTTTGCTGATAAGTAAGCTCACATTCTCTCTATCTGGGCCTATTACCTTGAAGGAGTAAGTACCTTGTTCGGTAATATTTAGTGCTATATTGGCACCTACGGCTTCAAGTAGTGTTAGTTCATCAATTGCCACTACCGGCGTATCGCCTGCTCCACCGTAATCAACGGTACTCCAATCTTCAGACGCTACTTTAAATTCGTAGTCACCTGCTTCTAAATCTATTGATGTAGAGTAAATTGCATCACCCTCGTACATAAGCGGGTTATCAGTACTCCAGTCATTTAAGCTGCCGCGAATAAATACCGTTGTTTGTGCAAACATTTCAGCGTTGAGCACTTTTAGCGATACGTTATTTAAATCACTGGCGTCAAATATAAACTGGTATTCACCTTCTTCTGCAATGTCGATGGTCATATTCGCGCCCGCAACCGACAACTGCTCAGCGGTGCCAACCATTACACTGGCATCACCCTCAGCCGATCCATAATCAACCGTGCTCCAATCTTCTGACGCTACTTTAAATTCATAACTTGCAGCACTCAGTGTTTTAGTAAAGGTGTAAATGCCTTTACCTTTATAACTTAGCTCATCGGTTACTCCCCAGTCATTAAGCGTACCGCGCACATAAATAGCAGTGCCTATAAATGGCTCTTCGTTGTATAAAGTAAGCGTTGGATTTTCAGGGTTTGAAGCATCAAGTGAAAATACATAGGTTGCATCAATAGCAGCGCTGAATGTCATGTTTGCACCTGAGCGCGTTAATGCCTCACTTTGGTTTTCAACTACATCTTTATCAGCGTCAGTAAGCGCGCCAAAATCAACTGTAGACCAATCTTCAGAGGCAATTTTAAATTCGTAATCGCCAGCGCTCAGTGCAATTGCTATACGGTATTCACCCTCGCCAATATATTCAAATGCATCGCGTGTGCCCCAGTCGTTTAAAGTCCCGCGCACAAACACAGCGGTGCTGCCATAAGGTACTACATCAGGTGCACCCACTGTCGCATTTGCACTTAAACCAGCACCTTGGCTCTCACCTTGGTTTTTAGTAAATACAGCTAATGTGTAAGGCGGTACAGTAAATGTGCCTTCGTTATCGCCAGCAGCAAAATTGGCGCTAGCCATACTTGCATCAACACTGTTTTTTAATACATCGTGTAATTCAAAATCCGCTGCGGTGGCAATAGTATGGCTAAGGGTTTGCTCGGTTGCGTTAATCACGACAACAAGCGCGTCAAATGCAGGGTCTAAGTCTGTTAGCCCTTCGCCATCATCAATGCTCATTACAATTAAGCCATGTTGCTGCGCTTTACCTACGTTATGAAAACCCACTCGCTCAATAACATCTTGCTCTGTGGTTAATCTAAAGAGTGGGCTGCTACTACGTATTTGTAAAAATTCATTAAATACATCATGTGCAAAGGTAATATCTTGTGGCTGTGCAGCCGCTTGGGTATTAGCAGAAATAGGCATAATTTCTTGCCATTTCACTTCGTTGTCTTGCGCGGGTGGCAAGCCAATATTCCAGTTATTGGTATCTTGGGTAAAATCAACAAAGTTAAACCAGTCGCCCGAATCGTAGCTGTTACGATCCATCGATTTTGAACGTAGCAAGTCGGCGCCCATTTGCATAAATGGAATACCTTGGCTCATAAGAGGGAGTGCTAACGCCATATTATGAGCACGAACGCGCTGCTCAATACTCATGTTAGCGCTGTGTTTATATTGCAGCTGATCCCATAGTGTTTCGTTATCGTGTTTTGATACGTAATGAATGCTATCGGCAGGGTCTAGTGCATACGCCGTTGGCTGAGTATTCCAAGTAAAGCTATTACCCTTTACTGAGTTACCTTTAAAGTCTTTTAAAATGTAGTTTTGTAAATTACCCGCAAGCGACAAACGTAAAGTATCTTGCTCTGCTAAATTGCCATCTGTTGAGCTATTACTAAATAATGCGCCGCCGCGAACGGCTTCACGAATACGGTCGTTAAATGTACCTACTTCGCTACCGGCCATATCGGCTTGTTTGGCTTGTACAAATAATCGGTTATTTGCCACCTCACCAAAGTCCCAGCCTTCGCCATAAAAGTAGTTATCTTCATCAACGGCTTGCACTGCATCGCGTGCTGCAAGAATTGACGATTTTGGCATATGCCCCATTACATCAAATCTAAAGCTGTCATAGCCAAATTCGCGTGCCAAAATAACTAATGAATCACTAACAAACTTATCCATCATTACATGCTCTGTGGCTGTATTTTCACAACACGTTGAGCGCTCTATTTCACCACTTACTTCGTTATAACGGTGATAGTAACCCGGTACTAGTTTGTCAAATACCGATTTATCCCAAATACCCGACGATGTTGTATGGTTATAAACCACATCAAGCACTACGCGCAGACCAATAGATTGCAGTGATTGTACCATAGCGCGGGTTTCTTTAACGCGGGCAATGCCCTCTGGGCTTGATGCGTACGAGCCTTCAGGCGCTATAAAGTAATGCGGATCGTAACCCCAGTTAAAGCTATCTAAGCTGCGCATAGCATTAGCAAGTGCTTGTGCGTCATCTGAGCCTGGTAAATAACCGCTCATTAAATCAATAATGGTGCTGTTTTTATCTTGGGTTTTACACGCATCGGCTTCATCATTAATTTGCTCACATAAATCTCCTAGCGAATCGCTAATATCTACACGCTTACTGACGTCTTCATCTATGGTGCCAATATCAGTAATAGGTAATAAATGAAAATGCGTTAATCCATTTTGAGCCAAAGTTTGTAAGTGCTGCATAGGAGCACTATTTAGCTCAGTAAATGCAAGGTATTTACCGCGGTTAGCCTCTGTTACGCTGTTATCGCGCGCACTAAAGTCACGTACATGGCCCTCGTAAATAATCGCATCTTCTGGGTTTTCTACCGTAGGAATAAGGCGTGTATCCCACCCTTCGGGTTTAGTGTCTTCATCGGCTAAATTAATTAACTGGCTGTATAAACCATTGGTAGATACATTTAGTGAGTAAGGGTCTGTGCTCCAAAGCGACTCTATTTGCTGAGTCAGTGGATGGTAAACATCAAAATTAAAGCGGTAGTAATGGCGGTCGTATTGCATATCTAAACTTGCTTGCCAAATACCTGTCTGTGTATTTAATGTCATTGGCGTAGAGTGCACTTGTGTTTTTGCATCATCAAACACATTTAGCATCATGTTATTAGCGGTGGGTGCCCACACAGTTACATCAATCGCGTTATTGCCATAATTTACACCCAGCACAGCTTCATTAGCATCGTCTTCGCCTTGCGTGTAAAGGGCGTCGAGTGCTTTAGCGGTTTGAACATAGCTTGCTTCTAGAAGCTTACCTTCACTATCGTAACCTGCAATAACAAGCTGCGATTTAATAAGCGTTTTAGCCGTGCTTGTATCCCAACTTCCTTCGTATGCGTTCCAGGTGGTTAAATGCGGTACTTTTGCAGCCTGCTCATCAGTTATATTGCTTGATTGCAGCGTAACAGTATCGCCGTTTAAACCAGTATCAATATCCACTTCAAGCTGAGCGGTAGCTGATGAATGTAACTTAATTAGGCTTGTAAGCTCGTTACTTGGTTTATACAAAATAGTATTTAAATCAATCCAATGCGCTGAAGCACCTGTTATAGCAACTGCGCGTTCGCCTAAACTTAATATAGGGTATTCAAACACCGAAGGCTCGCCATGAATGGTAAAGTTCATACGCTGAAAGGTTTCATCGTCTTGCATCAGCGGCATGGTTAAATCCACATCACCAAACGCCTTACCTGACCCTTCTGTACCAATATGAATAATAAAATTGGCACATTCGTTATAACCCTCTTTAAGGTTAATTATCCAGTACGCACCGTAGTTTGGATCAATACCATCGTATTCATGGCCGTTAGCCCAATCACTGGTATCAAATGGTGGTGCATAAGCATCACACACATCGTTATTCCACGAATGTAATCGGTAACCTTCGTAGTTATCATCGGCTAAGCGGTTATAAAATAAAACCGCCTCTCCCTCCCCTGCAAATACAACAGGGTCTGGCAGGGTTGGGTCGGCGCCAACCACGCAACTTTCGTTATTTTCATCAGGTACTGTAGGTGCAGGGCACGATATAGGTTCGGGATCGACACATTGTGACCCCGCTTCATTAGGGACTTGTGGCACATTACAGGTAAGTAATGGTTCACCAGATTCAACATCACCTGTTCCACCACACGCTGCTAATAGCATTAACGCTAACGTTATTAGCAAATATTTAGACATAGTTATAATTTTCATTTTTAAACGCTCCGTTTGCTAATTAATGACTGTATGTAAAACCAAGGTAGAACTGACGACCAAAGTACTGAGTCGTCCCTGTTCGTTGCTCTGAGCCAAAGTAACTTTGGGTTGGTTCATCGGTTAAGTTATTAACTTGCAAAAGCATTGTTAGCGAGTCGCTAAAGCGATAAGAGGTTTGAAAGTCGACTACGGTTTCAGCATCAAAATTAACCACTTGCTCGTTAATGGCAACCTGCTCTGATACAAACTCATCGCGGTAGCGCACATTGAGGCGGGTTTCAAAATCATCCATTGAGTAAAAAAACGTGGCATTAAACACGTTATTAGATAGCCCAGGTAAAGATTGCGCTAACGTGTCGCCCCCTAAACTGGTGATCGATTCAATTTCACTCTCGGTGTATGAGTAACTTGCGTTAGCGCCTAAGCCATTAAATGGCTCAGGTAAAAAGGTAAACACTTGCGTATAAGCAAGCTCTAGCCCTCTGATATAGCCACCTTCACCGTTATTAACTGCCGTGGTATAAATACCGTTTATTGTCGCAACTTGCTCGCCACTAACTGGGTCTTCTATAGAGTCAGGTACGTTAAAGCCATTGCCTTTAAAGTCGAAGTTTTCGATTGATAAGGTTTCAACAAACGAGTCTATATTTTTATAAAATAACGCTGCTGCGATAGTGCCGTTACCTTCTTCAAAATAATATTCGTAAGATAAGTCGTACTGGTCGGCATAAAAGGGTTTTAAAAATGGGTTATTAGTACTTGAACCATTAATAACACCATCGTCACTTACGTTTGCACTGGCATCGCCCGCTAAGCGGTTAATTGGCGCACGCGACATTACTTTAGCCGCTGCAAAGCGCACAAGTGAATTGTCGTTAAGTTGCAGGTTTAAATTTAATGATGGTAAGTAGTCGGTGTATTTAGTGCCTAATACATTAGGTGCGTATAAATCATTTACAATGCCGTTCTCATCAACAATATTTTGCGCACCTAAGCGCGCATCGCCTGCTACGTTTTCTAGTACCGTTGCTGATTGGTCGGTTTCAACGCGGCGCACACCCACATTACCCGATAGGTCGAGCCCCCCTATTTGCGTGTTAATGTTTACCATAACGTACGCAGCTAGCACATCTTCAAACACCGAGCCGCTTTGTAGCAATGTCCACGAATAGTTAGTTGTGTAACCTTGCGCGTCGTCTACGCCATCGGCGTTGCCCCATGTTTGGACAGGCTCGGGCGTGCCATCTGGAAACCACGCATTGAGCGCTTTGTCTAAATCAATGGCTAAATACGACGGGAAATAACTAAACTCGCCCTGCCAGTCAACCACAGAAGCCATATCGTCGGTTAAACTCAAAGGCGGTTGCGTTGCTGAAAACGCCCCGTCGTTACCGTACTCAAATACCGAACGCTTTCGGCTGTATTCTCTATCTGAGTAGCGCGCACCAAACTCTACTGAGCTAAATATGTCGCTTTCTAGCTCGTATTTAAAATCTAGTCTAAATGCCGTTACTTCATCTTCTGTTTGATCTGGGTAAATACCATATTTGCTGACCATTACACGGTCTATATCGCTAAAGGCGGCCGCCTGATTAAACCCAACGTCAGGTAAGTTTAAGCCGTTTAATTGATAGTTAATTGCTACGTTGTTATCAAATACTGGCGTTTCTGCATTGGCATCTTCTGCTACTAAGCTCCACAGTAAGCCATTTCTAAAGTTACTTTTTGCGCGAGAAAGCGACACATCGGCATTTACGCTTAATCTATCGGTTACCTGCCAATCGGCATTAACGCCAAAACTATCTACTTCGTCAAAGTCTTGGTTGTCGTCGTTAACTATTTCAACGCGGGTATAGCTTTGCGAAGTGCGGTTAACCGCTGCGCCTATTACGGCATTACCATCGAGCTGAGCGTTAGCATATGCAGCTGTTGGCCCGCCTAATTTAACCCTCAGGCCACGGGCAAATGACTCTTTATCAAAGCGCGATAAAAATGCGTCACCTTTTAATTTAAAGTTATCTACCGGCGCCCACTCTATAGCTGCTAAGTAACCATTACGGGTTTCTTCGCCGCCTAAATGCTGTAGCTCAAAGCCTTCGCTAATGTATTCGTTTTCTGGATTAGCTAAAGGGCCATTGGTGTCGTTAGCTGCGCCATCAACGTCTTTTGTGTCGTTGTAAGCAAGGCCAATAAACTGCGTTGCTACACTTGGCTGAAACAAACGCGCATAGCCCAGCGCCACGCCTAATGTGTCGTCTAGGTATTTGCCTTGATACGAAAAACTAATTCGGTCGCCAAATTCAGTGGCATCCGATACCTCTGAGGCGCGGTCGTTATACATACCGCGCACATTAGCTACAAATTTATGTGTTTGGTCGTTATTGAGTGGGCTGGCGGTTTCAAGCTCTACCGTACCGGCCACGCCACCTTCAATAAGCGATGCTTTTGGCGATTTGTATACCACCGCAGAGCTAATTAATTCTGACGGATATTGGTCAAACTCAATACTGCGGCTGCCACTTGTAGATACTTGCTCGCGGCCATTAAGTGTTGAAAATACAAACCCGCCCGAAAGCCCACGTATATTAATTTGCGCCGCTTGTCCGCCCGTTCTTACTGCTGAAATGCCTGGTAATCGTGTAAGTGCATCGGCCATTGAAATATCAGGCAATGCCCCTAAATCATTGGCAGAAATTTGTTCTGACACCGTATCGCTAAAACGCTTTTGATTTAAAGATTGAATTAAACTGCGACTAAAGCCTCGCACTTCAATAATTTCTAAATCTTCAGCTTGTGTGCTGGGTGATTGATTTGTTGAGTCTTCGTTTGCAGCCAATGCACTATTTGCGGCAAATAAAGCCAGCATAAGTGCACTTAGTTTAAACTTGTCCATGTGTGTGAACCTTTGAGTTATTGTTGTCAGGTGTTGCTGTGTTGTTCAAAATACAACCAACAAATTGTAACTAAAAGGTAAAATTAATGTGATGAATACGTATGCAGGGCATGAGAGTTAGGCTGCAGGTGTATGCGCGTACATACACCTGCATTTGGAACGCTATTTAAAGGCTAAGCACCACTTTTATCGCAAGAGCAATAAACACAACACCCAGTATTTTATCAAGCCACGGGTTTTGCTTGGTAAATCCAAAGCGGTTTTTTGAAACCTCGGTCAGTAACGCCACCAGCAAGTACCAACCGGTATCAATTACAAACACAGTTAAACACATAATTATGCCCACACTTAAAGTAAGTAGCTGAGGGTCAATAAACTGTGAGAACAAGGCTAAAAAGAAAATCGCGAGCTTGGGGTTCAAAAAAGCAATGGCAAAACCATCTTGTAATGCTTTAGCTGCACTTACCTCACTTTTTTGTACTTCAAGTTCGTTATTGCTGGGTTTTGCTAGCAATATTTTTATACCTAAATACGCCAAATAGGCTGCGCCTAAATACACCAGTATTTGATAAACAGTCGGAAACTGCATCATTAAAGCGCCTAGCCCTAATAACGATGCACCAGCATACAAGCCAACGCCAGTACCATGACTGAGCGCGGCAAGCATTCCGTTTTTCATACTGCCGTTAAGTGAGTGCTTTAAAACCACCGCTAAACTTGGTCCTGGCGACATTGCGCCCATCATGCAAATAGCAGCTAGGCTTAACCATACTGTAAATGTCATTTAAAGCTCGTCAGTTTCAATAAGTAATGTATAACCGTGCACTTGCCCATAAAAACCTGCCAAGGGCACTGCGTTTATTACTTTCCAGCCATCTTGGTTTAATTCCTGTATGCGGTCATTCAGTGCGACTATATCTACCCCACCCAAAAAACGGGTCTTTCTAAATTCGATTACTTTTTGCATTTTAATCCTTGAGTATCTTATAACGTGTATTCAAAATCGTAGTAGTGAATCCCTTGCTCAATACGTATTTTCATACTGCCCGTTAACCCTTCTAGCTCATTAGTGCCAGAGTCGGGAATTACATTTAAAATTAGGCTGTCTTGGCCTTTATCCATAGTGCCAAAATGCTGCAGTACAAAACTGCCTTTTTTACCGTCAAGCTCGCCTATTACTTGCTCTATGGCAACATAACCGGCACTGCCTTGTGTGGGTGTCATGGCGCTTAGCATTTCGCCTTGGCTGGTGGCATTTAAGCTACCTTTAAATGTTTTATCTATCGACATACGCCCTAAATTAACGCCGTTTTGGCCGCTTGCGTAACCTTCAATTGGGGCTAGATTTACATTAAATTCTCCACTTACGGTTGCAGTAGTCATAACGTTTCCTTATTGGCTAATATTTAATAGTATTGATTTTTATTATCTTAGTGCCATATCTATACCTTAACCTTTAAAAAGAATCCACTATGTCAAAAAAAAGCCCTAAGCCCGAAAAAGCCGCTTTTAGTAGTTTATTACCTATTTTTGCTTTTATTAAACCGTATAAATGGATGGTAGTAGCGGCGCTTGGCGCCCTATTAGTAACAGCCGGTGTTAACTTATCATTAGGGCAAGGGGTTAAGTTTGTCATAGATCATGGCTTTATAGCTGGCTCCCAAGCGCAGCTACAACAAGCTGTATTGGTGCTTATTGGTTTAATTAGTTTATTGGCCGTGGGCACCTTTAGCCGCTTTTATTTAATGTCGTGGATTGGCGAGCGAGTCAGTAACGATATTCGCAAAGCCGTGTTTAATCGCATTGTTACTTTGCACCCAAGCTACTTTGAAGAAAACCGCAGTGGCGAGCTTATGTCGCGGTTAACAACCGATACAACATTACTGCAATCAATTATTGGTTCATCATTTTCTATGGCGCTTCGCAGTGTACTTATGCTGGTTGGTGGACTTGCTATGCTGTTGTTTACTAATTTAAAACTTACTTTAGTGGTTGTTGCTTGTGTGCCGTTGGTACTTGTTCCTATGATGATATTTGGTAAAAAGGTGCGCAAACTTGCAAGCTCCAGCCAAGATGCCATAGCCGATATAAGCACCTATGCCGGCGAGATCATTCAAAATATTAAAGTTGTGCAAAGCTATAGCCACGAAGAGCAAGAGCAGCACGCTTTTGCACTTGAAACCGAAAAAGCCTTTAATGTGGCTAAAAGCCGTATTAAGCAACGTTCGTTTTTAATTGCAGCGGTAATATTTTTAACTTTTAGCGCTATTAGCGCAATGCTGTGGGTCGGCGGCAGCGACGTATTAGCAGGTACCATGACTGGCGGTGAGCTAGGAGCCTTTGTGTTTTACGCTATTATGGTGGCAATGTCGGTGGCAACCGTTGCTGAAGTATATGGCGAACTACAACGCGCAGCAGGCGCAGCTGCAAGATTACTTGAGTTACTTGCTGTTAAAAGTGAGATAGAAAACCCACTAAATCCACAAGATAGTAACTTACTAAAAAATAGTAACAGCCCTGCTATTACGCTTGAGAATATAAGCTTTAACTACCCTTCTCGCCCAGACGTAAGCGCACTTAATAAAATAAGTTTAAATATTCTTCAAGGCCAAACTGTGGCTATTGTTGGCCCTTCTGGCGCAGGTAAAACAACCTTATTTGAATTACTACAGCGCTTTTACGATCCGGCTAGCGGAGCCATTAAATTTAAAGATATAAACATTAAAGAATTATCGCTTAATACCCTCAGAGGTAAAATGGGTATGGTAGCGCAAAACCCTATTTTATTTAGCTCCGATGTAATGCATAACATTCGCTACGGCAACCCAAATGCAAGTGACGAGCAAGTATATGCCGCTGCAAAACATGCTCATGCAGATGAATTTATTAAACAATTACCGCAAGGTTATAACAGTTTTTTAGGTGAGCAAGGTGTGAGGTTATCGGGTGGGCAAAAGCAGCGTATTGTACTGGCACGCGCTATTTTAAAAGACCCTGAAATACTGCTTTTAGATGAAGCCACCAGCGCACTCGATGCTCAAAGTGAGCACCATGTACAAGCAGCGCTTGAGCATTTAATGCAAAACCGCACCACGCTTATTATTGCCCATAGACTAGCAACGGTTAAACATGCCGATGTGATTGTGGTAATGGAAAATGGAGAGATTATAGCAACGGGTACCCACCAAGAATTAGTAGCAAGTAACCCGTTGTATCAAAAACTGTGTGAATTACAGCTTAATAAAGACTAATTATTCTTCTGTGTTTGGCACTATTTGAATTTCTACACGGCGGTTTTGAGCACGGCCATTTGCACTATCGTTAGTCGCAATTGGACGTGTTTCGCCATAACCCATAGTACTTACACGCTCAGCCATAATCTGCTGGTTCACTAAGTAGTTTTTAACGCTTTGAGCACGTTCACGCGATAGGTTCATGTTGTAGCTGTCTTTACCTGTGCTATCTGTGTGGCCTTCAATACTTAGGTACGTTTTTTCGTATTTGTTCATCACTTTAGCAATAGCATCTAAGGTATCGTTAAAGCCAGACGAAATATAAGATTGGTCGGTCGCAAACGTAATATTAGATGGCATAACTAAACGCAAGTTATCTCCTTCACGTACAACTTCAACACCAGAGCCTGCAAGTTCATCACGAAATGCTTCTTCTTGCTTATCCATGTAGTTACCCACTGCAGCGCCAGCTAGTGCGCCGATAGCTGCGCCTATGAAAATACGCTTATCTTTATGGTTACTTGTTGCTTTACCTAATACGCCACCCGCTGCTGCGCCAATAGCCGCACCTTTGCCGGTGTTATTCATTTCACAACCAGAAAGTAATACAGCTACTACGGTTACGCTTAAAAGTGATTTAGTTAAAGTCATGGTGATACCCTATTCATTAAGAATTTAGCAAGAGTATGCAAATACATGTATGAACAAACTATGAAGAGAGTGTTAAAAGCAGCGCATCTTGCTTGATTGTTAAACAGACCTCAAACTAATGTGCCGTTTTAATAAAAATGTCATACTACGCTGTGACAATTTAATGAATTTTACAAAGGATATTGGCGCAATGTTAATTGCTATTTTTAGACAATTTTTTTTACTAGGGTGCATGAGTTTTGGTGGCCCCGCTGCGCATTTAGGCTATTTTAAGCGCCACTTTGTAGATTCGTTAAATTGGCTAACTAACACCCGTTACGCACAACTTATTAGTTTAAGCCAAGCATTACCAGGGCCAGGCTCTAGCCAAGTTAGTTTTGCTATTGGTGTTGAGCGTGCAGGAGTACTGGGTGGTATAGCTGCTTTTGTAGGCTTTACCTTGCCTTCGTTTTTAATAATGGTGCTGCTTGCGGTTAGTGCCCATCAGTTTGACGCTGTTTACTTTGCAATTATTGCAGGCTTAAAGTTATTTGCCGTTGTTATAGTCGCGGATGCAACACTTAGTATGGCTAAAAGCTTTTGTACAAGTGCTGCGCTTAAGTTACTTGCGATAATGAGTACACTTGCCTTGGTGTTATTTCCAATGATGGGAACTCAAATAGCGATTTTAATCACTGCAGCAACAGTAGGTGCTATATGGCCTTTATTAAAACTTGGCACAGTAGCAGACGATGTTAGCAGTAAAAACAGTAATATTAATTGGATTGCACTGGGGTTATTTGCGCTCTTACTTGGGGTTAGCTTTATTCCACTAGGGCATGAGTTTGCTTTGTTTATCCCTTTTTACCAAGCGGGTGCAATGGTGTTTGGCGGCGGACACGTAGTACTGCCGGTACTTCAAGCTGGCGTACCAGCATTGAGTGATGATCAGTTTTTAAGTGCTTACGCGAGTGCACAGGCAGTGCCAGGGCCAATGTTTACTATTGCTACTTACTTAGGCGCACAACTTACTTCTGAGCAACCTTTAGTGGGTGCCCTTATAGCTACACTGCTTATATTTATGCCTGGTTTTTTACTTATACTGGCGTTTCAGAAGAGTTGGATTAATTTGGCAAGTAAGCCACATTTTGCAAGTTCAATAGCGGCGCTTAATGCAGCGGTAGTCGGTTTTTTAGCGGCCGCATTGTATTCACCAATTTGGACATCGGCTGTGCATAACCTTTGGCAGGTTGCGTTACTAATAATTACATTTGCATGGCTGCGATTTAAAAAGCCACCTATTTGGTGGCTCTTAGCTTTATTTATTGCTGTGGGTCTTTTGCAGCACTATTTGCCATCACTCTAAATGTTGGCTTATCTGTTTGTTGCTCGTTAGGAGGGCTTAATTGCCCACTAACACTTTGATATGCCCTAAGCCCAAACACTGGCAATACTGCAAGTAAATGGTCCATTATTTCGGCTTGTAGATGCTCGTACGAAATCCAGCGTTTGTCTTCACTAAAGCAATAAAACTCAATCGGTAACCCGTGGTTCATTGGTTGTAGCTCTCGTACCATTAACGTAAGCGACGTATTAATTTTACTGTGCTGCTTTAAATAGCCCTCAGCATAACGACGAAACAGCCCTAAATTAGAAACTTGAGCGGGTAATGTCGTCACTCGGATATAGTCATGAAGCGGAATAGCCGCATCTATCTGCTTTCTAAATTCATCACTTACTAAACAAATACTGTGCATATCTATATTAAGTGAACGTTTAATACGTCTACCGCCCGACTCTTGCATACCGCGCCAGTTTTTAAACGAACCCGCAACTAGCATATAAGTTGGAATAGTTGTAATGGTGTTATCCCAGTTACGTACCTTTACAGTGTTTAAACCCAAATCAATTACTTCGCCATCGGCGCCATAGTTTTCTACTTGAATCCAATCACCATAGGTTACTAGGCGATTTGCTGCGATTTGAATACTAGCTACAAAGCCTAAAATAGTGTCTTTAAATACTAATAACGTAACAGCAGCAATAGCACCAAAGCCAGAGAGAATATAAGTGGGTGACTTCTCAAGGAAAATACTTACAATTAAAATAGCACACACAATAAAGGTGATTAGCTTAACAACCTGAATTAAGCCCTGAATAGGGACTTCGCGTGCAAACTCCAATTGGTTATAAATAGAACCCGCAATGCTTACAATACTGCTAAAAATAAAACCTACATGAATAATTAGTATGGCTTGGCCAACCGTTTTCAAAATTTCAGCGGTCAGCTCATTAACCGGATAAACACTGTCAAAGGTCGCCAAAAATAATACGCAGCAAAGCATACCTGCAATACGTCTATTAAGCTTATTAAGCATAGGCGACAACGAACCAATACGTTGAGGCGAAAGCTTAGTTACCACTTTTTGAATGCCTGGTAACATTAACCTACGAGTAAATAAGTAAACAATTAATAAAGAAAAAATCCCTATTGAAACTGCGGTAATAGAACTAAGAAAATCCGCATCGGGTACTTTTTCAAACCAAGGAGCGATTAACTCCTGTAGGTGGGTGTTGGTCATAGTGTTTCAATTTCCTTACTGATTTGTGGTTCAGGTAAATCTTGTTGAGCATAAATATCGGCAAGCTGCTGATCTTTTGCAACCCATAGCTCATTCACATAATGTTGAAAATTAGCTTTAAATACGTCATCGGTTTGATAGCTGCCCTGCATATTGTCATTAATGGGCGTTACGTCTATTGAAACATAAATAGAATCTAGCTCGCCTTTGAGTAAGTTCCGACAAACGTGATCTGTTTTACCGCTATACACTAAACTTGTATTTAGCATGGCATCAAATTGGTTGGCTAGCACTTCAAGCGCAAAAGCAATGCCACCCGCTTTGGGTTTTAATAAGTGCTTAAAAGGACTTTGCTGCAGATTATGCTTAGCTGGCGTAAAGCGTGTGCCTTCAACAAAATTAACGATGGTAGTAGGATAGTGACGAAAATTGCGACAGCTGTGCTTTGTGCGCTCTACATCCAACCCTTTCAATTTTGGGTTTTTAGCAAGCTGTGCTTTGCTTACCCGTTTCATAAACGGCATACCCATAGCCCACGCACCAGTGCCAATAAAAGGCACGTATTTTAATTCATCTTTTAAAAAAAACTTAGGGGCTGGTAATGCATGTAATGAGCTAAGCACGGTTATATCTAACCAACTCGTGTGATTACATATAAGTAAATACCAACTTTTTGAATTTAAATCGCCACTTATATCAACCACAATATTAGGACAACCTAGCCACAAGCCAAACCGATTGCCATTACACCACCCTCGATAAGCGCTGTGCAATAAAGAGTTAACAACAGACAAAGGCAGTAATAACTTAATAAGCCCTAGTACAAATACTAGCGAGCCAAAAAGCATTACATTAGAAAACAATACGCAGCCCACAATTAAGCCGTTAAGCCAATTTGGTAACCACTTTTTTAGCATAACTGTAAGCTCATATTTTTGCCTTTTATTTGGGGTGTTTTTCGAGCGATTGTAATGTTTGCTCTTTATTTTCCCATAAACGATTTAGCTCGCTTTGAAAGCGTACTCTAAATTCAGAATCGCCGGTGTAGTCACCAATAAGCTCTTCGCTTACAGGCCTTACATCCACGTGTACGTTGATATTTTTTACCTTACCACCTGCAAAATCCATGAATGTAGGAATGCCATCTGGGTAATGAATGGTAACGTTAACCACTTTAGTAATTTGCTCGCCCATCGCTTGCATTACAAAAGCAATACCGCCCGCTTTTGGTTTTAATAAATGTGGAAACGGGCTATTTTGGCGCGCGTGCTTTTGTGTAGTAAAACGAGTGCCTTCTACAAAGTTAACCACACTTACTGGCATCTCTTTAAATTTTTCGCAGGCTTTACGCGTGGTTTCTAAGTCTTTGCCTCGCAGCTTTGGATTCTTTTTTAATTGGCTTTTACTCGTGCGAGTCATAAACGGAAAATCAAGCGCCCACCAACACAAACCTAGAATAGGCACGTAAATAAGCTCTTTTTTCAAAAAGAAGTTTAAAAATGGAATTTTACGGTTAAACACGCGCTGCAATACTAAAATATCGACCCAGCTTTGGTGATTTGCAATTACTAGGTACCAATCCTTTAGCTTAAGGTCTTCAAGGCCAGTTACATTAAGTTTAGTTGGCGTAAATAACTTTTGATTTAAGCTATTAAAGGTTACCCAAATAGTTGCAAATTGCTTTGCAGCCCAGCTCATAACCTTTTGTAGAGGCTTAATAGGTATAAGCTTTATAAGCCCACAAATAAAAATAGGCACAAACCAAAAAAGTGTGTTTATTGTGTAAAAAATAATACTAAATACACCGCGAATAACTGACATTACTTCCATTCCTTTAAACATTGCGCAGCCACTAATACTGCGCTTTCAGTTGCTTACAAATTAATCTTCAAAATAGGTATAGCCTTCAAGGCCTGCATTAAGCTCAGCTAAATAACCTTCTTTACACTGCGCTGATACATCAAGTTTATTAACTTGGTACGCAAAGTTGTCAGCTAAAATGGCGCTATCATAGTCAACAAACTTTAATACATCCTTAACGCTATCACCTTTTATGGCATTGGTTAACACATAACCTTCATCGTTAAGCTCTACATGCACAGAATCAGTGTCACCAAATAGGTTATGTAAATCGCCTAAAATTTCTTGATATGCACCCACCATAAACATAGCAATGTGGTATTGCTCACCGTGTTTATATTCTGGTATTGGTAGGCTGGTTTCGATACCTGCGCCTTCAACGTATTCGCGGATTTGCCCGTCAGAGTCACAGGTAATATCTTGAATAATCGCGCGCTGAGTCAATGGTTGAGTTAAGTTTTCGATTGGCATAACCGGAAACAACTGCTGAATACCCCATACATCAGGCAATGACTGAAATAATGAAAAGTTAACAAAGAGTTTATCGGCAAGCTTTTCGTTTAAATCGTCGAGGACTTCACGGTGCGCGCGCGCATTATTACTAAGCGATGCACGTACACGATGTAAAATAGTAAAGTAAAGCTGCTCTATTTTCGCCCACTCTAGCATGCTTACTAAGCCATGCACGTACTGATCGTGCGCTTCGCTAAATAAGTGCATAGCGTCGTGATAAATCTCAAGTGCCATACGCGGGTTTAAACGCTGTAAACACTGCCACATTTCATCAAGCACTAACGCGCTATTTTCAAGCGGTGGCTCTGGATTTAAATGATTGGGCGCTTTTTCTACGTCAATTACATCGGTAATTAATACCGCATGGTGAGCGGTTAAAGCGCGCCCCGATTCGGTGATAATGGCCGGATGCGTAAGGTTATGCTGATCGCACACCTCTGCAAATGCATTCACTACATTACGCGCGTACTCTTCTACGGTGTAATTCATTGAACACGCACTGCGTGAGCCAGAGCCCTCGTAATCAACGCCTAAGCCGCCGCCTACATCAACGGTGTTTAACGGTACGTTTAATTGTGTAAGCTCAGCAAAGTGGCGTGCACATTCACGCAAAGCACGGTGAATATCACGAATGTTGGCAATTTGAGAACCAATATGAAAATGCACCATTTGCATTAAGTGCAGCTTATTATGCTTTTTCAGCACTTCAACAGCACTTAGTACTTGGCCTGCCGTTAAACCAAACTTGCCTTTTTCGCCGCCCGTGTTTTGCCACTTGCCTTTGCCTACTGAATTTAGGCGAATACGAATACCAATAGCAGGTTCAATGCCTAGGTTGTCTATTTCTTCAAGTAGTGTGGTTAGTTCTGAAAGCTTCTCTACCACAATTTTTACGCTGTGGCCCATTGCTTGACCAATACATGCTAAGCGTAAAAACTCACTGTCTTTATAGCCGTTACACACAATAGTGATTGGCTCTTTTGCTACGCCCAAAATAGCCATAAGTTCTGGCTTTGAGCCTGCTTCTAGGCCAACAAGCCCGCTTGGATGCGCTAATAGCTTACTTACTACAGAACGTTGCTGATTTACTTTAATTGGGTAAACACAGGTGTATTTACCGTTATATTCACGATTTGCTCGCGCTTGCGTAAACGCATTAGTAAGGGTGTCTACACGATTTTTTAAAATATCGGTAAAGCGTACTAAAACCGGCAACGTTAAACCTTGTTGTTTAAACTGCTCTGTTAATTGCGTTAAAGAAATGGCCGGTTTTGTTTGGTCGCCATCTGGGTAAGCCACCAGTTCGCCTTGTGCGTTAATATCAAAATAACCATCACTCCAATGAGCAACGTTATAAGTGGCGCGTGCTGTTTCTAAACCCCAGGTCATGGCAACTCTTCTTTAGTCAATTAGGTATAAAGGCGCATTTTAATACGTCACTATCCACTAGGCTAACAAAAATTGAACTTTCACTCACTCCTAACTAACTTTATTCGTCAAATCAGTTAAAATGTCATTGAGCAAAACGCCAAGCACTGGCAGAATTGCCCCTTTTTCATACTCAACCTAAAAAAGTGTAATAGTAACTATGGCAAATTTAGATCAAAGTAAGTGGTTTACTGAAATTAGCGACCGCGATGGCAGCGCATTTTCATTACGTATTAATAAAAAGTTAGATGAAAAACAGTCTCCTTTTCAAAAGGTAGAAATGTTTGAAACCACAGACTTTGGTAATTTAATGATCATCGACGGGTGTACTATGGTAACAACCCGCGAAAACTTCTTTTACCATGAGATGATCAGCCACCCTGCACTTTTAGCGCACCCAAACCCTAAAAACGTCGTTATTATTGGCGGCGGCGACTGCGGTACTTTACGCGAAGTATTAAAACACCCAGGCGTAGAAACTGTAACGCAAATAGATATAGACGAAGTAGTAACGCAAATGTCGTTAAAATACTTCCCAGAGCTTTGTGAATCTAACAACGACGCCCGTGCAACGGTTATGTTTGACGACGGTATTAAATACATGCGCGAAGCCGCTGGCGAATCTATCGACGTGGTTATTGTTGATGGCACCGATCCGGTGGGTCCAGGTGAAGGTTTATTTAATCATGCGTTTTACACAAGCTGTTTAGATGCACTGCGCCCAGGTGGTATTTTAGTACAACAAAGCGAATCACCTCTTATGCATATGCCATTATTAGTTGAAATGCGCGAAGCAATGCTAAGCGTAGGCTTTAACGATTTACAAACACTGCCATTCCCACAACCAATTTACCCAAGCGGTTTATGGTCGGTAACACTTGCACGTAAATCACAAGCATTTGACGGTTTTAGAGAAGACGGCGCAGCACAAATAGCTGAGCAAAGTGAATACTACAACAGCGGTATTCATCATGGTGCACTCGCTACACCTAACTACATGAAACGCGCTTTTGATAAAAAATAATACTAATTCACTTTAGGCTTTGTTGACTTCTCAAGGTTAAAATTGCATTAAAAAAGGGACTTTTAAAGTCCCTTTTTATTTTTATAATGACGATTCAAACTGAACTCTAGCTAGCAAACAACATAAGTACAGTTATATTTCAAAACCTTAAAGAGTTATCTAACCCGATAATCAGCTTATTTAAACTTTAAATCGATGCACTAAGTGATTTAGCTCATCTGTCAATTGTTCCATGTTTTTAGATACATCTTCAGTAGTTCGAGCAAGCGCTCCCCCTTCTAAAGTTTGATCGTTTAATGATGATAGGTTTTGACTTATTTCATCTGCAACCGTTGTCTGCTCTTCAGTCGCTTGCGCTGTTTGCATCGCCATATCATTTACTTTAGTAGACGAGCTTTGCATTGCATTAAGCACATCATTAGTTTGACTAAACGAGCCAACCGCATCATCTGCAAATTGCTTACCTTCATCTATCGCTTTAATTGATTGTTCTACGCTCGTTGCAAATTGCTCTATCATTTTTTGAATATCGTTTGTGCTTACTTGCGTGCGTGTAGCCAATGTTCTTACTTCATCTGCTACCACAGCAAAACCTCTGCCATATTCACCAGCTCGCGCGGCTTCAATAGCAGCATTAAGCGCCAGCAGATTTGTTTGCTCTGCAATTGCACGAATAACCTCAAGTACTTTGGCAATGTTATCAGAACTTTGTTGTAGTTCTGTAGAGCGCGCCATAGCTTGCTCCATATTTTGCGACAAAGAAATAATACGAGAACTAGAGTGCGCAACCGCTGTTAGTCCTTGCTGAGCTAAATTTAACGATTTATCAGCTTCTGTTGATGATTGCTGAGCAACACCTGCAACTTCTCTACTTGCTACACTCATCTCATGCACTGCACTTACTATTGACTCAGAGGCTTGGCTGAGCGTTTGATTTACAGCATTGTTTTTATTTGCAACCTGACTTAACTCACCTCCTAATTCACTTAGCTCTTTTGATTGCTCTAAAATATCGCGAATTAATTGCTGTAAGTTGTCGAGAAATCGATTGAACTGCGTTGCAAGTTCAGAAAACTCATCTTTAGACGTTATAGCGATCCTGCCAGTTAAATCGCCATCACCAGAGGCTATATCGTTAATACGAGAAGTTACATAGTTAATTTGCTGTGTTAATTGCTTAGGAATAAGGTAACTAAACCAACACGCCACTAATAAAATTAATATGACAAAAATAAGCATAGTTAACTTAGTTGAAGCAATTGTGTCTGATAGTTTTTGAACTTCTTCAACCGATGTTTGCTCTGCTAATTCACCAGCTTGATCAAGCGTAGCTCTTAATTCGTCAAATGCTTTTTCTGATTGAGACTGTTTTTTTAGATTTGTTTTATCATTCATATAGGCCAGTGAAGCGTTTAACCAAGTATTATAAGCACCATCAAAACCGCGAAGCCCATTTATAGCTTTTGGATAGTCCGATAACAAAGTTAAGTACTGCTCTAACCTTTGCGTTACTTGCTCAGCATTTTCTTTATGTTCTTGCAAATAAGCTTCTTTATTGTCGTTATGTGCGACTAAATTTAACTCAGCAACCTTTGCTTGATACAAATCCCTGTCGGCACTCAAAGCAAGAGACACAGCCTTAATAAATTTATCGGATTGCACATCTAATGCATTTTTTTGTAAGTTAATTAAGTATGAATACCCAATAATTAACGACAAGATAGCAATACCTAAAATAACAATAGGAAAAGAGACTTTGACGCGGATACTATTCAAATTCATTAATTACTCCAAAAAAAACCATATTTAATACCTACCTTTTTGATAATAAATCTAGTTTATAAAACCTAAAATCGCCATTGAGCGTTTAGCATTATTTGCTGCTGCGAGATTCGTTCATTAAATCCAATTGGCTCTCTATTTTTTGCAACACTTTTAAGTGCAGAACCTTCAACCCCTATTTGTAGTTTATTAGTGAGCTGGTAGCGCCATGTTGCGGTTAAACCTTCTCCATTGCTTGCATTAGGATCAAACGCAGTAGTGTCGTTATCTGTCACTTTAAAGTAATCGTAGCGTACAGAAACTCGATGCTTGCCTTCTTTATGGCTTAACATTAAATAATGGCTGTAAAAGGCATTATCTATTAAAGCATTAGCGCCCATTTCGGTTTTACCATTAAGTACCTGTGCTATAAAGCGGGTTTTATTATTAAACTTATAAAGCCAAGCGGCGCTTGTAAAGCGAGTATCCCAAGCATACTGCCCTGTACTAATATTAAGTGTGGTTGGGTCACCGTTATTGTTGTAATAATAAATTCGAAATTGTGATTTTTTTAAGTAATCCCAGTGTACGCCAGCGTAATAGCCAAAACGTCCGTCTACTTCTTCAAACGGTAAAACCTGATTAGCTTGCCAGCGTAATTCATACGTATTTAATGCCGCTACAGGCGCAAATTTAACACTTTCGTTAAATGTAGTTTGCCTATCGTGTAATGCAAAACCACGCCAAGCAAGTAAAGTACCGGCAGGGTCATTGCCTTTAAATGTAGCACCTACAAAACTAAAGCTAAGAGCGCTGTTAAAACGTTTTGCTGGGCGCTTAATAGTTACCTCTGCGCCAACAGTGCGTACTTCCTCGCCTATCCAGCTATTAATAGCTGAGTTTGTATAGTTATAAGGAGAAGTCCATCCTATATCAGGGTTTTCAAGCGACATAAGTGGATAAAAGCCCCCTACACGCACATGCCATTTATAGTTGCTGTTAGATAGCGGCTGATACTTTATATAAGCTTGCGTAAAACCAAGGCCAACGTCAGGATCTTGATTCGCATTTAACACCCCATGAGCCGACCAACTAGATGCTAAATCAACATTAAAATCTAAAATACCTTGGGATAAAATAAGTTCGTCGCTTTTAGTATCGTGCCGATATAGCCCAAGGCCGCCCTCTTGGAAGCTACGTGTATCGTCACCCTGCACGGCTCTAATTTGTATCAAGCCTTTTACTTGTGCATACAATGCATTACTAAAACATAAAGCACCGGCTAAAAATATCAGCCTCGTTAAACGATTAATAGTCATCAAATTCATCCGTAGCAAAGTCAATTTGCTCCGCAATTTCCTGCTTTACTTTATAAGTGATCGGGTTAGTAGCCACAGTAATAGTTTGAGATTCAACCTTACTAATATCACTAAACCCAGAATGCCAAACACTTAACGTGTATTCGCCTGCATTGGCATTTAAATCAACATGACCATTTTCATCAGTGATTGCAAAAATAGAACTATCGACCACCACAATATAACCTAACATCCAATCATGAATATTACAGCCAAGCTCAACAACCCCTGTTTGATCAAAAGTAATGGGCGCTTTTGGGTGCTCCTTATATAGCTTTAATTCAAATGTTTTAGCTTTAGAAAATGAATAAACATGATGCATGATTGAGTCCGCATTCGGAAACTCTACCTTTGCATTTTGTGGGACAACTAAAATACGCGGCTTAAATTCTCGATTTTGCTGGGTCATCGCATAAGGTGCTTCTGGAGGAATAACGCTAGAGGAATCTCCTGCAGTTAGCCACACAACAGCATTAGGTAATGGGTCATTATTAGCATTTTTAATTGTTATATTTGCTGCAAAAACTCCAGTACTAACACTTAGTAAAAATACACAAAGTAAGCTTTTTATCATTTTCTTGTCGCTATTATCAATTTGTTTACATTATAGACCGATTAAACCACTAAATTCTTTCTATTTTTTAAAACATTGAATACGTATGTAGGCAGTCGTATTAATCATCAACAGTCATTATCCTTAAATGTCACCACCGACTCATCTAAGGACACACCATGAGAATCCCTGCACTTGTGCTTTTAGCCTTTGCTAGTAATAGCTACGGACAAACTGTAGAGCTAAAATCGCCAGACACACAAATAACAGTAAGCATCTCTGACGAAAACAACACGCCAAGCTACGCCATAAAATTTAAAAACAAAGCGGTTATAAACAAATCTTTACTGGGGTTTGAATTTAAAACACAAGCAGCTTTTAGCGATGGCTTTAAAATTAAAAGCATTGAACAACAAAGCGTTAACTCGCAGTGGCAACAACCTTGGGGCGAACGCCAAAACGTTGTTGACGAATATAACGAAGTAGCCGTTACCTTTACAAAAAACGAGCCAAATAAAGGTACCTACACTATTCGATTTAAAGCATTTGATAGTGGTGTAGGTTTTAGATACGAAGTGCCACAACAAACCGGCTTCGAACATACAGAAATAACTAAAGAGTTAACTGAATTTGCAATAAACAATAGCCATGATGCAACAGCATGGTGGATACCTGCTCGTGGCTGGAACCGCTACGAATATGTTTATAACACCACCGCGCTTAACGAAGCTCCACTAGCCCACACACCATTTACGTTTAAAACAAGTGACGGTACTCATATTAGTATTCATGAAGCCGCTCTTGTTGATTACGCGGGTATGGTGCTTAATCAGCGCCGTCCAGGCACATTTACAGCCGACTTAACCCCTTGGTCAGATGGTATTGCCGTTAAAAAGCAAGGCGCTTTTAAAACACCATGGCGCACCATTCAAATAGCCGACAGCGCTGTTGGCTTAGTTAATTCAGATATAATACTAAACCTAAACGAGCCTAATAAACTCGGTGACGTGTCGTGGGTTAAACCTGGCAAATACGTCGGTATTTGGTGGGGTATGCATATAAACACGCAAACTTGGGGTAGCGGTAAAAAACACGGCGCCACTACGCAAACCACAAAATACTATATGGATTTTGCAGCGCAGTATGGTTTTGATGGCGTACTCGTTGAAGGCTGGAATATTGGCTGGGATGGCGATTGGTACTTTAATGGCGATGTATTTAACTTTACCAAACCGTACGATGATTTTGATATAGCAGCACTGACTCAATACGGCAAAGAAAAAGGCGTACAGCTCATTGGCCATCACGAAACATCAGGCAATGTAAGCAACTACCGAGACCAAATGGAAAATGCCTTTACACTTTACGAAAAATCAAACGTCAGCCAAGTAAAAACAGGTTATGTAGCCGATGGCGGAAATATAAAACGTATAGACAAAAACGGTATTGCTCGCCACGAATGGCATGACGGCCAGTTTATGGTTAACGAATACCTTTATAACGTAAAACTTGCAGCTAAACATAAAATTAGCATTAATACTCACGAGCCAATTAAAGATACAGGCCTGCGCCGTACTTATCCAAACTGGATTGCGCGCGAAGGCGCACGCGGACAAGAATATAATGCATGGGGTTCACCACCTAATCCACCAGAGCATGTACCAATGCTTGCTTTTACCCGCATGCTTGCAGGACCAATGGACTTTACGCCAGGTATTTTTGATATGAGCTTTAATGGTTTAGGAGGCGATACAAACCGCCCACAAACTACACTTGCCAAACAACTCGCACTTTATGTTGTTTTGTATAGCCCAATTCAAATGGCTGCCGACTTACCTAAAAACTATTTGGCTAAGCCCGATGCGTTTCAATTCATTCAGGACGTACCAACAGATTGGCAGCAAAGTATTGCTATTGATGGTGAAGTAGGCGACTTTATTGTATTCGCTCGTAAAGAACGTAAAAGCACTAAATACTCAGGAAACGATTGGTACCTAGGTGCTGTTACTGACGAGAAAGCCAGAACAATTGAGGTGAAACTCGACTTTTTAGAGCAGGGCAAAAAGTTTGAAGCGCAAATTTATAAAGATGGTAAAAACGCAGAGTGGAAAAACAATCCGTACGATATAGCTATCGAAAAACGAATTGTAACTGCAAACGATAAACTAACGCTTAAATTAGCCACTAGTGGCGGTACAGCTATTCGTTTTAAAGCACTTTAATACAATAAAACCCCTGTATTTATTGTGCAGGGGTTAATACCTTGATTGGCAAATATACTTGTGCACTTAAACCGCCTTCTGGGCGGTTTTCTAGTTTTACTTTACCGTCGTGCATATCAACAATGCGTTTAATAATGGCAAGGCCTAAGCCACTACCTTCACTGCCACGTGCAGCATCGCCTTGCTTAAAGGGCTCGAACACAGACTCTAATTCGTTTTCAGGGATCCCAGGACCACTATCGTTTACAGCGATAACTACATACTTTTTGTTTGAATTAAAGTAGCTAAGTACTTCAATATCGCCCTCAGAATAACGCAGTGCATTACCAATCATGTTGGTAATTACACGCTTAATAGCCACAGAGCTTAACGGTATATTGCCTATATTTGGATTACTTTTAAACGTAATAGTACGTTGATGCTGAAGCTCAGAATTGACAACCTCGGCAACTAAAGCATTTATATCTTCGCAACTTAGTTCTTCACGTTTATGGTGGCGTAAATACTCAATAAACTGATCGATAATCCCGTTCATATCTTCTATATCGTAAATAATACCTTCACGAAGATAGTCGTCTTCATCAACCATCATTTCGGTGGCTAAACGGATACGCGTAAGCGGCGTACGTAAATCATGCGATACACCAGCCATTAGTAAACGGCGGTCGTTTTCAAGTGCGGCAATTCCGCGCGACATTTGATTAAACGCGCGCGTTACTTCTATTACTTCTGTTGAGCCTTCTTCTTCTAATTTGGTAGAAAAATCGCCTTTACCTACTTTTACTGCAGCTTGTTGCAATGCTTTTAATGGCCTATTAAGGTGTCTTGCAAACAACCACCCACCCAAAACGCTTAAAAAGCCAATACTTGATAAGTAAAAAGTTAAAAACTCTAAGTTATTCTCTTTAAAGCCTTTAAGCGGTACTTTTACCCAATAACCTGGTGCTTGCGGTGCTTCAACCCAATAAATCAATGGATCTGTTTGGCTAATACGTACACGAGAAAAACCACCAAGTTGCTCAGTCATGCTACGCGATAGCATAGAATACTCGCGGCTTTGCCCAAGCCCTTGGCGCATTGCTTCGCGCTGCGTCATGACCTCAATGCCAGTGATTTCAAAAAACTTTGCAGATACTTCGTCGTTTATTTCAACGCCATCTTCCCAATCAATAAATACTGTTTTAATTTGCTTAGCAAGCATCAAGTTAACTTGCTCAATGGTTGGTTTTACAACATAAAAACTAACCGTAACATAAGACACTATTTGATTTATGAGCAGCAGAGCCGCCACTAAAAAAACAGTTTGTCCAAAAGCACTACGCGGAAAAAAACCCATAAATATTACTTTTCACCGTCGGGAACAAACACATACCCCAAACCCCAAACGGTTTGAATATATCGTGGATTGGCAGCATCTACTTCGATCATGCGGCGAAGTCGCGACACTTGCACATCAATGCTTCGCTCAAGCGCACTGTAATCGCGGCCACGCGCTAAGTTCATTAGCTTATCGCGGCTAAGTGGCTCACGTGGATGCGAAACAAGCGCTTTAAGCACTGCAAACTCACCACTGGTAAGCGATATTGTTTTATCCCCTTCACTCATTTCGCGCGTTGCTAAATTAAGCGTAAATTTACCAAAAGCGATTAAGTTTTCTTCAGCAGCAGGTGCGCCTGGCACTTCTTTTGCGCGGCGACGTAAAATGGCTTTTATGCGAGCAAGTAGCTCTCGTGGATTAAATGGTTTTGGAATGTAATCGTCAGCGCCAAGTTCAAGGCCAATAATGCGATCTACTTCGTCGCCCTTTGCAGTAAGCATAACAATAGGAATTTCATTTTCTTTTTGGCGTAGTCGGCGGCAAATAGATAAACCATCCTCGCCTGGAAGCATTAAATCGAGAACCATTAAGTGAAAGTTTTCACGCTCTAGGAGTCTATCCATTTGCTCCGAGTTTCCTGCGGTTCTAACAATAAAGCCTTGCTCTACTAAGTAACGTTCAAGCAAACTGCGTAAGCGCATATCGTCATCAACAACTAATACTTTTGTGGTCTCGTGTCCCATAATCTCTTTCTTATTTTTATATCCAATTACTAGTTAATATAAATGAAAAACTTAATAATCAAAAACTAATTACTTGCTTAGATTGTTACTGAACATTTCAAAGCTTCCTTACTCGTACTTTATTAAATTTTACGCTCGACAAATTTTGGCAAATTTAATAACGTGCACACCATTAGAGTTAATAAAGAATTGGCCATGAAAACAAATTTAGTTACCCGCGAAGGTTACTTGCAATTACAACAAGAACACGATCAACTATGGAACGTAAAACGCCCAGAAGTAACAAAAATAGTTAGCTGGGCAGCCAGCCTCGGAGATCGCTCTGAGAACGCAGACTTTTATTTATAACCCCAGAAAACATACTATGCATACAAAGTTCACATTAAAAACAACAACTTATAAATAGTACACGTACTATTTTAATGTACTCTTCAACTTAGTAAAGATGGAACATTAAACTCAATTGTTGCACCTGATATCCAGGAGTCCAAAACCTCCTCATTTGTTAAATGAAACCAGTTAAAGCAATCTTCATTAAATTCCCTACAAAAAAAAGCCTCCATTTCTGATACTCTAATATTTTCAGGCAATCTACGAGTGTAAACAGCAGAGTAATTCTTTCTTTTTATTAAGTCTAAATACTCTTCTATTCTCTTTGTTAAAAGTTTATCAGATATGTAACTGGGGATATTTCTGTTATATAAATATGCACTTAAATTTCTTGCTTCTTTGTATACAACATAGCTAATAATCGGTAATGAATAATTTTTGGCAAGGTACTGTAAAAGATTCCCAAAACGGAGTGATTTTTGCACTGTAACTTTAAAGTCACAACAAGCGTCTTCTATAATCAACAGGATGTTGTATATCCTATTTTTTTCCAATAGTTCTTGAATCTCCTCTACATCATTCTTACTAACTTTGCGAGCGCAAATATCATCATATAACCTCTTAGTTAATTCGCTAACTGAGCTATATTCCTCAGAGTAGCGTAAGTACAATCCAAAGGAGTTGATGAATGAAGTCGAATAAGTTGGCAATTCAGATAAAATATTATCTTCGCGAATAAATAGATGCAAACAAGCGCCTAGAAAAGATCTTATAGATTCACGACCTTGAGCTTGAGCCTCCCTAAAGTCATGCTCAGTGATGCGGACTAAAAAACCTTTGGAAATTAAGCTTTTCATCATTCTTTTTTCTGCTTCTTCGCAACCGAGAGTTTCTGAATGAGCATCGTAATGATGCTTAATCGGCGCCTTATTGCCATCATTAAACCGTGTAAGTAGAAGAAATAAATATAGTTTTTCGATATATGTTAAACAAGAAATTGTACTTTCAGACTTTAGCCTCTGCTCAATATACTCACCTAACTTTTCTATTGTTAATTTTCCATCTTTTAAATAGCACTCAACAAGGCAACTTTTACACACATATCGCTCAGACTCAAACTGCTCAATGCACTCTTTACGAGTAGAAAATAGTTTTTTTTTATTGCAGCTATCGCAGTTAAATGCTGAATGAACATTGGTACAGCTACTTTTACTTTTTATTATTGACAAAGGCTTATCTAGTTTGCTTTTAAATTCTTTAAATACATTTTGAGCATTATTTGCAAATTTAATATTCTCACCTTTCTCTAATTCCCAAAATTGATTTATTAGTTCAACTTCAGCTTCACTAACCGCTTGTTCATAACAAATATAAGCGTAATTTTTCATTTTTTTCCAGACAAAGAAAGCCTAAAGAATTGGCTTCAATTAGTTTATTAGTAATTTATTACTATTCTAAATGTAAAACACCTAAATTCAAACAAAGTTAACAATATACATTTTTACTTTCATTTTTATAAACTAAGACTGAACTATTACATCTATAACTTGCTTTTATGCTATGGCTGGGTGCAACAGTATTCCCTATTACAGCAAATTAAGTAGAGAATGATATGGGTATCATGATGTGTCTGGATTTAAACGAAAATGTTTAATTAGTCATTAGAAATTCGATAAACAAAATAACGTAAGTGCATAGCTAAATGAATTTAAAAAATTCCTGAGGAAAATTTGAAACTTATGCTCAAACGCGTTGGCTACAGTATAATATTCTGAGTATCAATGTATGAGTAAACGCTATTAAAGCAGTATTTATTTGAACCTGTTATATGTAGTAGCTCAGAGACATCAACTTGAGAAAGTTAATTCGTTGTTCCTCCGCTTACAGATAGTTATATAATTTAACTACCTTGCATACAAATACTTCTGAAAACCAATAAACGTATCGCGTATCGCTGTCGGTGATCCAAACTCAATGGCGGCGTCGTTAATGGTGTTGTATTTAAGCTCTACTAAACTGCGCATTTTTTTAGGTGCGAGTTCTTGCACGCCATCTTCAATGTATTTACTTAATATAAAGTTTATAAACTCTTGTTGTTTATAATCGCTAAAAGCAGAGTTTATTTTAGGTTTTGCTTGTTGAGCTCGTTCAGTGCGTGTTTGTGCCTCTGAGGCATACGCTACGTAGGATAAAACATCGTATACATCGCTGTCTTGTGCATCAATTACGGCTTTCATACTATCGAGTTTTTCGCTATCGTAGCCCGCTTCGGTTAAATCTTCTAATAGCTTTTCGCGAGTGGTTGGATCGCTCCAGATTTCGCGTAGTTGGTCTTCATTTTCAAAAAAGCGCGGTAAGTCGTCAAACATACGTTCAACAAATTCTTTTGCTGTAATGGGCTTGCCTTCAGCATTCCAGTACATTGCTGAGGAAATATGCTTAATTTGTCGTGTACGGCCGTCTGAGAGCTTTATTTCAAGCTTTTCACATACACATGGTCTTTCGCCACATTTATCACAGCCTTCAGGCTCTGGTTTTTCACAAATACATAGTTTTTGTTCACACACCTTGCACGGTTTCTTTTCACCGGCTCCATCCCCGCCAGTGTCTTCACATTGGCATGGAGTTGTGCCGCACTCTGAGCATACTTCGCTGGGTATTGGCTCGCCATCCCAAGCAGGGTCGGCAAAGTTATGGTGCGCTTTTACAAAGTCGTAAATTGTAAAGTAGTCTTTGCCATCGTATGTGCGAGTGCCTCGCCCTATTATCTGCTTAAACTCAATCATATTCTTACAAGGGCGCATAAGCACAATATTGCGTACATTACGTGCATCTACACCGGTAGAGAGTTTGCGTGAGGTGGTTAAAATTGTCGGAATGGTTTTTTCGTTATCACAGAAGGTTTTTAAATCATTTTCACCCGCGACACCATCGTTAGCGGTGACACGAACACAATAGTTAGTGTTGGTAGTCCAGCCTTTTTTAACTGCGTACTGATTAATAAAATCGCGTACCATACCGGCATGAACTTGTGTTGCACAAAACACGATGGTTTTTTCTTTAGGATTAAAGTGATCCATCCAATAGTGCACACGGCGCTCTTCGCGCTGAGGTATGGTAATAATACGGTTAAAGTCACCTTCTTTATATAGTTTACCAGGCTCAGGATCGCCTTTTACAACAACACCATCTCCCTCTATGTACTTGTACTCATCCATAGTGCCAACAATGGGTAACACTTTAAATGGCGTTAAAAAACCATCGTTAATGCCTTCTTTTAATGTGTAGCTGTAAACGGGTTCGCCAAAGTAACCATAGGTATCAGCGTTATCGGTACGCTTTGGTGTGGCAGTTAAGCCTAGCTGAACTGCGGGTTCAAAGTGTTTAAGAATATCGCGCCAAGCACTTTCATCATTCGCGCCACCACGGTGACATTCATCAATAATAATTAAATCAAAAAAATCAGCTGGGTATTGTTCGTAATACGGGTTTTCTGCCTTTTTGAGTGGCGCATTTTCATCTTCTTCTGTTGTGGCTTCTTTTAATTCAGTTTTAGGCCCACACATAAGAGTATGAAAAATTGTAAAAAATACGCTAGCATTTTTCGGCACACCGCCTCGTTTACGTATATCTTCAGGGGTGATACGCACAATGGCATCATCACCAAACGAATAAAAATCGTTAAACGCCTGATTAGCTAATATATTACGGTCGGCCAAAAATAAAATACGGGGGCGCTTTTTAGCAAGGCTAACGTCTTTTTGTGCAGTTAAGCTCCAACGAGTTTTAAATAACTTCCATGCGGTTTGAAAGCCAATACAGGTTTTACCTGTACCTGTGGCCAATGTTAGCAGGATGCGATTTTTACCTTGGGCAATGGCTTCAAGAGCATTATGAATGGCGTTTTCTTGATAATAACGCGGTGCCCAATCGCCTTTGGCCTCAAAGGGAATAGTAGAGAACGCATCACGCCAAGCTGTCGTATAATCCGCTTCTGGTGCATCGCCTTTTTGCTCAAAGGTTAACTCCCAAAGCGCTTGGGGAGACATATATTCATCTACCAGCGTCTCAATACCTGTGAGCATATCAATCTGGTAAATCTCATGGCCGTTGGTGGCATATGCAATACGGCATTGCAGGCGTTGTGCATAGTCTTTCGCTTGGCGCACACCTTCGCTATAAGTAAGGCTTTCTTTTTTTGCCTCTACTGCGGCAAGCTTACGGCCTTTATATACCAACACATAATCGCAAGGCACTTTGTTAGCGCGTTTGCCACCCGCCATAATTTGGCCTGGGCAAATAAGCTCACGACGAATAAAGCTGCTATCAACTTCACCCCAACCTGAAGCAACCAATTTAGGATCAATTAAATCCGCGCGTGTATCTGCTTCGTTACGCATCCTTGCTTGTGACATTAGGCCACTGCTCCTTTGTTTGTATCAACCTCAAGCGTTTTCGTTAACTTACCTGAAAAGGCTTTTTGTAGGATAGATTTTTTGAGTTCTTCGATATTTGTAAGTTTTTTCATGTAAAGACTTTCTAGTGATTCGATCTCTTTCTCTAGAATTTTTAGGTTCTTAATAACCTCATGTTGTCCATCTAAAGAAGGCATTGGAATTTGAAGGCTTCTCACGTTGTCTTTAGTAATTGTTTGTGTTGCTGCACCTTTTAGTCTTGGCGCTATTTGGGCTTTCCCACTACTAGAGTTTAAATAGCGGTAAATATATTCATTATTCGCTTTGGATGGATCCAAGCGAATTAAAAATAAATTCATTGCTAAAGAACAAGGCCGGTCAGTTTCAGGCATAAAATACACCTTTCCAGCATTTCCTATTTTACTCATAATAATTTCGCCACCGAACAATTTACTCTTTGTTAAATAGTTATAAGCATGCTCGGTAATATATCGCTTTTCATTTTTGAATTTCTTTTCAAAGTCAGTACTTCTAACCATCCAAGCAAAATCTTCCTGCTCTTTTAGTTCTACATGTTGCTTTAAAACTTTATAACTACCATTAGCATGATAGTCAGTCAGCACATCTACCACATCTCCCAACTCAACACTCTGAACCTTTTTACCACGCTGGCTAAACACTTGCTGCAAGTAGCTTTCAAACAGCTCGCGGGCGTTTTTGAGGTTTTGCTCAGTCTTGGCGCGGGCTTGTTCTATGTCGGCAAAGGCCTGTTCGAGTATGGCGACGATGCATTTTTGTTCTTTTATTTCGGGAATTTGAACACTAATCGAATAAACATTATTTCTATTTATTCCTGGCTTTACACCAGTTGCTAAACTAGGTAAATCTAAACGAGATAATAAGTGATAAATAAACATTAAATCGTATTTCGTAGCATCAAAATTCACAAAATAAGTGACGTCTAAGGGCCAAAACTTCTCTTCTGTTAGGGTAATTTCTCCAGCCGATCCTTTACGCCCAACAATAATAGTTTTTTTATCAAAATAGAACTCATCACTTCGGCACTTAACTCCATTAGCTCCATATGCTGGGTATAACCCATCAACCTTTCTTTTGACCTTATCCAAAGGCTTTCCATACTCAAGAGTAAGAAAGTCACCTATTTTCTTTTTCCTCCAACCTTCCATCACAACAACTCCTGAATTTTACCCAGAATTGCTTCGCTTTCTTTATCCAGGGCGATGATTTCTTCAATGATTGCTTGCGGTTCACGCAGTGGGGCTTCTTCTGCTTGATTGGGGTTTTTAACCGATAAATCCCATGTTGCCTCATCCAGTTCAGTTGTTGTTAATGACCAAGACTTAGCACTATCTGCAAAGTCTTTTTGTAGCTCGATAAATTCTTTTAAGTCTTTGTCGTTTAGTGGATTGGTTTTACCCAAGCTGCGGCCAGGATCTAACTGATAGAACCAGGTTTTTTGTGTCGGCTCGCCTTTGGTGAAAAACAACACCACAGTTTTTACCCCTGCGCCTAAAAAGGTTTTGGCTGGGCAATCGAGCACGGTGTGTAAGTTGCAGTTTTCTAATAGCTCTTTGCGTAAGGCAATGGCGGCGTTATCGGTATTCGATAAAAAGGTGTTTTTAATAACAATAGCTGCACGGCCACCAGGCTTTAGCATTTTGATAAAGTGCTGCAAAAACAAGAAGGCAGTCTCACCGGTTTTAATCGGGAAATTTTGCTGAACTTCTTTACGCTCTTTACCACCAAACGGTGGGTTAGCTAATACAATGTCGTGCTGGTTGCTTGGGGTAATGTCTTGTAGGTTTTCGCCCAGGGTATTGGTATGAATAACGTTAGGTGCTTCGATGCCATGTAGAATCATGTTCATAATGGCAATAACGTACGCTAACGACTTTTTCTCTTTGGCGTAGAAAGTGTTTTCTTGCAGGGTTTTTAAGTCACTGGTTGAAAGCTGTTTATTGCTAGCACCACCTTGGCGAAGGTAGTCGTAGGCTTCACATAAGAAACCCGCCGAGCCTGCGGCACCGTCGTATATGGTTTCGCCAATTTGCGGCTGTAATACATCGATCATGGCGCGAATCAATGGGCGTGGTGTGTAGTATTCGCCCCCGTTACGGCCAGCGTTACCCATGTTTTTGATTTTAACTTCGTACAGGTGTGAAAGCTCGTGCTTTTCTTCTTGTGAGCGAAAACGTAATTCGTCTACTTTTTCGAGTGCGTCGCGAAGTGAGTAGCCACTTTGAATTTTGTTTTTGATCTCGCTAAAGATTTCACCAATTTTGTATTCAATAGTGTCAGGGCTTTTAGCACGTAACTTAAAACCTTTGAGGTAAGGGAATAACTCGCCATCGACAAAATCCATTAAGTCGCTACCTGTTAAGGCGTTATCGTGATCAAACTCACCATTAGCGGTTTTAGGTGCAGCCCATGAACTCCAGCGGTACTCTTCATCAATAATATATTGGTAGTCTTCTGCCATTAACTCGGCTTCTTGAGACTTGGTAAACTCTAAGTCATCAAGGTATTTTAAAAATAGCATCCACGACGATTGCTCGGTGTAATCTAGCTCACTAGAGCAGCCTGCATCTTTATGAAAAATGTCGTCGATATTTTTAAAGGTTTGTTCAAACATGTAAGTTAAGTCCTTGCTAGCCAGAGAGTTAAAGATGATTTATTTTACTTAAAGCAACTCACTCGCTTATTTATATTCCTGAGGTAATAGTGATTAATATACCCTAATTAATTAAAAAATTAATAATATATTGGTACCAAGTAGTTTTTGGTTAATCTAGGTCAATTTTATACTTTTGCCTTGCCGGTAGTATCTCTTCAAACTCGCAATTTAATGCGTTTACTAATTTATATAAGGTTTCGAGCTTAATATTAACATTACCTCTTTCCATTTTTCCGTAATTACCGCGCTCTATACCGACATAGGCAGCAAACCCTTCTTGCGAATAGCCTGCTTCTTTGCGTTTTTCTCGTAGCTTTTCACCAAAATGTTTAACTAAATCACTCACCTGATTTTCCTCAAGGCAAAATGATTAGATTTTCATGTTGAGGGCTTAACTACCACGCCCTATAATACCCATTATTATATGAAGTTTATTAGGATTTACTTTGAAATTTGACCCTCTCGTAGCTCAAATTATTGTTGCACCAAATTTTGATAACTTCACAACAAGTGATGTGCGTTCGGCGTACTTAGCATTAAAAAGTGATTCTTCTTTAGTACCTACAGCAGTTAGGCGAAGTATATACGCAGAACTGATCAAGCTTGTTAAAAAAGGCTGGCTGAAAAAGGTGGTATCAAATAAAAAAGGATTTACGCGATTCAATAAAACTGAGAGCTTTAACGTTGAGGCAATTACTCATTTAGCTAGTGCCATACCTATTGCAACAACAGAAAAGGCAGATGATAAACACGCACTGTTACTTAGTAAGTTAAATCACTACAAAGCCGAGCTATTATTGAATATGGGTGAATCTGAGGCATATAAAGAGCTTTATTTGGAGTCACCCGAATTAGTAGATGAGCTTCAGCCACAATACAACAAAGCGAGAGACAACAATACAAGAATACTTGGCAAGATTAGAGCGATTGAAGGCTTACTGAAGCAAAACGAAGCATTAGAGAAAATATGAAACTAAGACTATGGCAAGCCGAGTGTATTAATTTAGCGCTTACACAATACCAGAACGGCAATAGCCACTTTTTAGCCTTGGCAACTCCAGGGTCAGGTAAAACTTTGATGGCCTCAGAATTAGCCAATCAATTATTAAAAAATAATATGGTCGATTTAATCATTTGTTTTTCACCGTCGTCTATTGTTTCTCAGGACTTTAAGGAAAGCTTACAGCTAAAAACGAATGAACGATTTGATGGGCTTATTGGCGCTAAAGGTAGAGCTTTAACCTATCAAAGCTTACAGTATTTAGATGTGCACTTTTGGCAGCTATTTGAACGGTATCGTGTTTTTGTAATATTTGATGAAATTCATCATTGCGCTGGCTCTAATATTGACAATGCCAATGCATGGGGTGAGCAGATAATTCTTAACATTCAAAATAAAGCACAATACACATTAGCCTTAACAGGCACCCCTTGGCGTTCTGACGCTGCTCCTATTGTTCTTTCATCATATCAGCAGCCTAACAATAAAATAGCGTGTGATTACGTTTACGGGCTTTCTGAGGCTATTGGAGATAATGTTTGTCGGGTTCCACAAATAGTAGCTGTTGATAATAGCCGCATTACAGTTGTAGATGACGCTGAAACCAAAACATTTAACTGCTTTAAAGCGTTATTAAACGACTCTGGCGTTTCTTATCAAGAAATTATTGAAAATGAAGCGGTAATAAAATACATGATTTCTTCAGCTCAAAAAAAGCTTACTTCAATCAGGTTGAAAAACCCCGACGCAGCGGGGTTGATTGTTGCATCATCTGTTGAGCATGCCCATCAAATCTCTATGTTAATGCGAACTCACTTTGACGAGGATAGCATTGTTGTAACCTACCGAGAAAATGAACCTACAAGTATTATTCAGCAGTTTAGGTATGCACAAACTAAGTGGATTATTTCTGTTGGTATGATTAGCGAAGGTACAAACATCCCTCGTTTGCAGGTTTGCTGTCACCTTACAAACATAAAAACAGAAATGCATTTTAGGCAAATATTGGGCCGCATACTGAGGGTAACAAACTCTAAAAACCAAGAAGCGATTATGTACATGCCCGCCGAACCTAAGCTTTTAGAGTATGCGTATAGGGTTAATCAAGATGTTCCATTTGAAGCTGATGTAGTTAAGTTTGAAAAGATTGAGACTGCTGCTGGAAATAATACCGTAGATGAAAATTCAAGCGATATTACTTTTAATAAACAAAGTAAAAAAACTTCCAAAACCCAGTTCGATTTTGATAACTTTGCTGACTTTTTTGAGCAGCCAGCTATGAGCAATAGATCTGAAGCGACAGAGGAGCATTTTTTAACCGACGCCTATGAGCGAATTATTAATATATCAGGCCGCTTTCAGCAAGAGGCTATTGCTTTGGGGTTAAGTGAATTGCGGTAAATACACTAGAATTTACCTCAAGTAGACCTCTACAGGTAACATCGATTTCAGTTACACGAGGAAACATAATTTAATTTAAGGTGTTGCTATGTATAACTTCTCTGAAATTCATAAACAAATAGACCTTACAGAGATTTTAAGCAATAGAAATATCAGTGAAAAATCTAGTCATCTAGAACAAATTAACTTTATACATCAAGGTGTAGATATCAAAAATGCTGAGCGTTTAAGGATAGAGCTAGGCTGGGATATACGAGCATTTTCTTCAGCTATTAGAACTAGCAAGAGCTCATATGTACGCTATAAAAAAGAATTAAAGCCCTTAAATACCACTTTAAGTGAAAATGCATTTGAAATTGCAAAAGTCTGCTCTTTTTGTCTTAATTACTTTGAAAATATAGAACGTTTTAATATTTGGTTAAATACCTCGTCACTCCAATTCGACTCTAAAAAACCTTTAACATTTATAGATACAATAGCTGGCCGTGAATTAATTAAAAATACCGTAAACAGGCTCAAATATGGCTATAACGCCTAAGAGTAAAGTGTCTTAGGACGTAAAGCGCACGATCAACAGACTGCCAACATGAAACCAAGTTCTATCCTTTTCTTAACTTAACAAGAAGCTATCACTTTAGAGATTAAAACGTTGATTTGAGCTTATTAATGACTCAATTTTCTCTGATAGTCGCATTTGTGCCAAAAGCGGACGTTAAAAACATTAATAAGGTGAAATTACAACTCGGATTTCTTTGAGTCACTCATGGCCTTCATAAAGGCTTTCATATTGGCGTTGGGTTGCTCCACATCAAAATTGCCATACGTATATTTTAAGTCTGACCATAAATTTTTGAGCTTACCTTTGCGTCGAAAAAGGGGGTGGAGCCACACTTGCATATTCTCATGCATCGCGATCACCTAATACTATCTAAGCTGATCACCTAATACCATCCATCAAGATCACTCAATACCATCGATGC
>NZ_WTKX01000027.1:0-56115 GCF_011378755.1 Pseudoalteromonas sp. Z1A2
TTACCCGTGAGGCTTAACCATACAACGCCAAACGCGTTTTATGCGACAGTTTAGACAGAAGTTAATATAACTAAAGTAGATATTACTTAAGAAAGACTTAAAAAATATTATCAGATATTTTCCAAATTCAGTTAGTGCGTAGAGATACGAATTAACGCCCAAATTTGCTTGGTGACAATAGCGTTTTGGACCCACCTGATTCCATGCCGAACTCAGTAGTGAAACGAAACAGCGCCGATGATAGTGTAGCATTTGCTATGTGAAAGTAGGACATTACCAGGCTTCAAATTGTAGAGAGCCCGACTAGAAATAGTCGGGCTTTTTTACGTCTGCAGAAAAGTGAAATGTACGCAATTAACACACACTCATATCGCGACACAAAGATAGTGTAGCATTTCACTGTGGCTCTCCACCGCTGTGGGCACTACGACATCCTACTGCGTAGCGCACCGACTTCAAATTTTAGAGAGCCCGACTAAAAATAGTTGGGCTTTTTCACGTCTGCAGAAAAGTAAAATGTGCGCAGTTAACACACACTCATACCAACACCCATCATGTAGGTCGGGTGAGCTTAGCGACTCCCGACGTTAAAATCACATCTAGGAGTGTGTAATTAATATTTATAAAAGTAGGATTGTTAATGAGTACAGAGATATTTAGTCGTTAATCATTACTTAAAATTTTATCTAGCTATCCCGCTCTCATTTTTATATAGATACTTCTAATAAAGTACTTAAGAAAACTGTACTATTACAGGTGTTTTAAAATAATTATAACGAGAAACAAATGAAATTATTAACTGCAGCAACTTTAATAGTTGCTTCATCGACAGCTTTTGCACGCCCTGCACCGTTAGTGTCTATTCCTACTCATGATGCCTTTTTTAATAGTATTGCAGCGCATTGCGGTAAAGCTTTTGAAGGTGAAGTAGCGGTAGATAACGCGAAAGGCCCAAGCTCATTTACAGATAAAAAACTGGTTATGCATGTACGTAAATGTAGTGAGACTGAGTTACAAGTACCGTTTCATGTAGGAGACGATGCATCACGTACGTGGATCATAACTAAAACGGGTAGCGGCTTGAGTTTAAAGCACGATCATCGTCATAAAGATGGAACAGACGACGCATCAACTATGTATGGTGGCCATACGCTTGATGCAGGGTCTGCGCAGATACAGTCGTTTCCAGCAGACCAATACTCTAAAGAGTTATTTGTAAAACAAGGTCTTGCGCAGTCTGTAGGTAATACATGGCAAATGTATATTTACCCAGAAGTATTTACTTATCGATTAATTCGCCAAGGACGTGAGTTTAAGGTGGATTTTGATTTAACTAAACCGATTACTCCACCATCAGCACCTTGGGGTTATAAAGACTAAGGTTACTTACCCTTACTTGTATTTTCTTTAGTTTCGCATTGGAGTAAAACACTTAAATCTGGTTGGTAAGCGCGTGGTTTTGTTGGAAAGCGTTCGTACTCTTGCACGCCTTCAAGTACTTTCAACATAAAGGTATTGCCGCGGCATAGACGGTCAGCATGACGTAACAAAAATACACTTTGGTTGGTAAAGTGTTTGTAATCGTCTGACTGGATTTCTATTTTATAGTTGTCTTCGCCAATTTGTGTTTGGTAGTAATGTACTTTGTTATCAAAGTCGTAGAGCTTCTCGGTTTCGGCTTTTTCAGCAAGTGCAGTATTTGCACTCGAAAGGGCCACCAGCGTAGCGCCTATAAATAAGCGTGGTGTGTTTATTCCTTTCATAAAATGTATCCTTTAATTTGCGAACTTTATACCCATTAATAAGAGTAATAAGGTCGATTTCTTTACGTATTAGTCTAACACCCAAAAAGGGAAAGTGTGATGTTCAAACAAATAAAACAACTTTTTGCTGTATTCGATAAACAGCAGCCAAGTATGCAAGAGCACGATTTAAAAACAGCGGTTGCTGCATTATTAATTGAAGTTATGCGCGCAGATACCAAGCTTGAACATGATGAACAACGAACCCTGACTGTAACCTTAAAAAAGTACTTTAATTTAACAGACACTGAGGTTAATGAGCTTACTAATAATGCGGCAAGTAGCTTAGATGATTCGATAGATTACTTTCAGTTTTCAAAGCAGATTAATGAGCATTGTAGCGCGGCGCAGCGAATAGAAATAATAGAGTTATTATGGCGCTTAGCGTATGCCGATGGAGAAATAGATCCCCAAGAAGACTACGTTATACGTAAAGTAGCAGGGCTTTTATATGTAACGCATACCGACTTTATCGCCGCCAAAATAGCAGCGACAAAGTAAGTAGGCGTGCGTGCAAGTTATTTTAACTTACTTGCAACGCTTACTAACTGATGAGCGAGGGCTGATATTTTTTCAGCCGTTACAGGTTCATTTATTTGCCCATTTTCATTAAACAATGTATGCACAGCGGGTACTGCAAGTTGATCGGCAAGTACTAACGATCCAATGCCGCTTAATATATCACGCACATGATTTAAACCGCGTAAGCCGCCAAGCCCACCAGGCGATGCTGCAAACAAAGCAACCACTTTATTACGAAAAGCAGGAACAGCACCTTGTTCTGTGCGCGATGCCCAATCAATCGCATTTTTTAGTGCTGCGGTAATAGAGCCGTTGTACTCTGGGCTTGCTAGTAAAATACCGTCGGCTGTACGTAGCTTATCTTTTAAAAGCTGTACATCGCTTGGTGTACCTTGCGCTTCAATATCTTCGTTAAATAGTGGGATGTTTAATTCGTTTAGTTTTATTACTTCTACTTCAGCACCTGTTTGTAGAGCAAAGCGTGCTGCCTCATTAATAATTTTTTGATTAAAGCTTTCTTGGCGAAGGCTTCCAGCTAGGGCGATAATTTTTGGTGCTGACATGGTAGTGGCCTTTTAATGTTTTAAGTTACATGACTAATGTAGCAAAATTTCACTTGTAGAAAACCCTAATAAACGCAACACTTGTGTGCGTATATGCACATAAGTAAAAGGTAGGCAGCATGGCGATAAAATTTGAAGATTGGCAAGACGTTAAAGTTGCGTTTGAAGTGGCACGGTTAGGCACGCTAACAGCAGCGGCCGAGGAGCTTAATGTGCACCACAGCACAGTGCTTAGGCGAATTAATAATCTTGAAGAAAACTTAAATGCACGGCTTTTTCATCGCCATGCTCGTGGCTACAAGGTTACTGAAATTGGCACTAAGTTATTTGCAACAGCACAAACAATCCATAGCTCCTTAGAGCAGTTACATAACGATATAGTAGCGGCCGATAGCACCCTTAGAGGTAGTTTGTTGCTAACGACGGTAAGTGGCTTCATGGATGTCCTTGGTGATGTATGTGAGCAATTTCAGGCGCTACATCCACAAGTGCAGCTTGAGGTTATTTTAGAACAAAAAAGGCTAAGGCTCGATCACGGACAAGCACATATTGCAGTGCGTGCAGGCCCAAGACCTGATGAAGGCGATTATATTGCTCAGCATTTGGCGCAGCTTTCATCGGGTTTATACGCTAATAAACGTTACATTAATAAATACGGTATGCCTAAATTATTAATTGATTTACAACAACATAACTTTGTATCGGGCGTGGCAGGTTTTAATGCCCGCGTGCCTTATTTTGCATGGGCTGATGAACATATTCCTGCATCGCAAATAAAGCTGCGAGTATCTGAAACTGCAGAAGCGACTCGTGCAATCATTAAAGGGCTAGGCATTGGCGGATTACAACATGACGTAGCGGCGCAATATCCTGATTTAGTGCCTATATTGCACAGTGAGTTAAGCTGGCCTACCGATGTATGGTTAGTCACGCATCACTTAGTGCATCGTACTGCTAAAGTACAAGCTTTTGCAGGGTTGTTAAAAACACACTTTAGTAAGTTAGCTGCTAACCAATAGTTTTAGCTGTATTTTAAATGATTATAGTATTTTTTTTACTTCTATTCCTAGGCGTTTAGCCAAGCGTACTAAGTTTGCTCTATCTAATTCAAGTACTCTTGCTGCTGCCGACCAGTTGTAGTTATGCTGTTTTAATTGCTCGGTAATTATGTTGTATTGCAACGATTCTACAGCTTGTTTTAAAGGTTGGTTGATTAAGGCGTTCGCTGTACTTCGGCTCTCTGCTATAGGGGGTTGCAGCGCACTCGGTGTTAAATCACAGTGCTCGCTTGTAATGGTTATTATTGGATTTTGCCATTGGCTTTGTTTTGCTTTTAGGGCGCTGCGGCTAATGACATGTTCAAGCTCGCGAACGTTACCTGGCCAGTTGTACTGATTAAGCAATGCTTGCGCTTCGGGGCTTAGTTTTAATTGTTTTATCCCTAATTTACGGGCTGTTTGCTCAATAAAATAACCAGCTAAGAGTGTTATGTCGTGCTCGCGTTTACTAAGTGGTGGCACAGTAATAGGGTAGACACTGAGGCGATGGTATAAATCGGCTCTAAAGCGACCTTGAGCTACTTCTTCTTTTAAATTTCTGTTGGTTGCAGCAACGACGCGTACATCTACGTACTTTGGCGTGTCTTCTCCTACCGTTTGTATTTCGCCACTTTGTAGCACTCGTAATAGTTTACTTTGCATGGCCAGGGGCAGTTCGCCAATTTCATCTAAAAATAACGTGCCGCCATCAGCTAATTGAAATTTACCTTGGCGCGAATTTTGTGCGCCTGTAAAAGCCCCTTTCGCATGACCAAAAAATTCACTTTCAGCAAGGCTTTCGGGAAGTGAGGCGCAATTTAAGTGAATAAGCGGTTGATCTTTTCGAGCTGAATTTAAGTGAATATTACGCGCAACAAGCTCTTTCCCTACCCCTGTTTCACCTAATATAAGCACGCTAAAGTTAGATGCTGCAACGAGTTTAATGTCGTTTTTAAGTGTTTGCATTAGCGGGCTTTGGCCAATAATTTCGCCGCCGTCCCGTGTTAACGCTTCACGATTTAGTTCTTGCACTAATGCACTTGAGTGCTGTGCATGCTGTTTGTAATGGGCAAGCTCTAAAGCTGTTTTAAAATGCGCACTACACAGCGTTTGTAAGGTATTGAGTGTATCAGCGCTTATGCTGTTAAATGCATTGGCGTTAAGGCTATCAAACGTAAGTACGCCAAGTAGCGCGTTTTTATCATAAAGAGGTAAACCTAAACATGCATGTACCGGTATGTCGCCGGTTTTAGCTAATAGCAATCCATCGTATGGATCGGGTAGTGGGCAGTCGTGCGCAAATTGAAGCGCGAGTGTGCTTTTGCAAATAGCTTCTAGGCGAGGGTGTTCTACTATTTTAAATCGTCTGCCTAAACTGTCGGGCATTAACCCTTTAATTGCCAGGGGTTTTAATTGTTCGCCCTGAAGCACTAATAACGCACTTGCATCACTAGGAATAACCCGCTCAACCGTTGCTAGTAATTGATCAAAGCTATGCTCGTGTAGTGTACTTTGAGCAAGCTCTAGAGCAACTTGTGTAAGGTTGAATTGCTGGTTCACGTCAAAATGACCTGTTTGTGTTCTTATGAGTTAATTTATAGTAGGTCATAAAGACTCATACTGTAAAGTGATTTAATTTAACTTATTGAATTTAATTAATTAAATTTGTTGGCACAGTATGTGTAATAGCTAAGTAACGTAGTTAGTTACAGAGATCGCTATGAACACACTAATGCTGAATAATTTAAATAATCAAACACAGTTTAGTTCACTATACGAAACAGTATTATTTGCTGCCAATACTGCATTGGCTGTGAGTTTAGTGTGTATTACGGCAAGTATTTTAATTAGCTACCCGTTTGCTGAGTACTTTTCCATGGCGGTGCAAGTATCAGCTCATATTGGGACTATTGTTATTGCTGCTATTTTAAAAGTAAGTTACGTACTGCGCTGTGTTGCACAACATGGTTTAGGGCAGGAGGTACGATAATGCGCCCTATAAACTTAACTGAGCCAATGCCAGCACGCGTTGCTATTCATCAAGTATCTCGACGGCCGTTATGGATGCTAGCTTTTAGGCCTTTCTTTTTAGGCGGTGGCTTATTGGCATTTTTGTCAGTGGGGTATTGGCTACTTATTTTAACAGGCCATACAAGTTGGCACTTATCGATACCTGCGACATTATGGCACGCGCACGAAATGCTGTTTGGCTTTGCAGGAGTTGTAGCTGTTGGCTTTTTACTTACCGCAGCACAAACGTGGACAGGCGTGCCGAGCATAAGTGGCAAAGCCCTTATGTGGCTTACGTTTATATGGCTTGCAGCGCGCTTAGCATTTTTTGTAGCACTGCCAGATATTACTCATTTTAATTTATATGCTGCACTTACATTACAAGTTATTTGGTGGCTAGGCGCCATAACCGCGTTGGCTAATATGTTATTAAAAGCCAATAGCAAAAGTAACTATCCGTTTTTAGCTATTTTAGCTGTGCTTTGTGGGCTCAATGTATTGTATTTAATACTTGTTTTACAACAAAACATGCAGCTTGCACTTGGTGTGGTTGATACCGCAGTACTGGTAATTACTTTACTAGTTGGCATTGTTGCGGGCCGCGTTTTACCATTTTTTACCGCTAAAGGTCTAGGTTTAGCCGCACAAGTTCGCACTCCTAAAATAGATAAAGCGGTGATGTATTTATCTATTGTGGCTATCACTTTATTTTTCATCAACAAGTTGTTTTTGAACACGATTAATCCTGCGTTAGTTGTTGCAACTGTTGCTGCGCTTCACCTGCTTAGGGCTGGTTGTTGGTGGGATAGCAAGGTATTGAGAGTGCCGTTGTTATGGTCTTTACATTTTTCCTACTTAGCGTTAGGCGTAGGGTTAATGATGGTTGCATTTAGCTTTTATAGCAGTGCAATACAATTTAAAGATGCGCTGCACTTAATCACTATTGGCACAATAGGTATGATGATTTTAGCAATGATGACGCGTGTATCGCATGGTCATACAGGGCGTACACTCGCTATTCCTCATTACATGGCAGTTGCTTTTGCACTTGTGTTAGTAGCCGCTATTACTCGCTCATTACTCCCTTATGTTATTAGGCCTCACCTTGCTTGGCAAATAAGTGCTTTGCTGTGGTTAGTAGCTTTTTCATTATTTTTAATTCACTGCACACCTATATTAACGCGGCGTCGTGTTGATGGGCGTCGTGGTTAGTTCATCCATAGGAAACACATATGTTATCTGATAAAACCATTGAGATCGTAAAAAGTACTGTTCCGTTATTAGCGCAGGCGGGTACGGTTGTTACCAATCATTTTTATAAGCGTTTATTTAGTCATAATCCTGAGCTTAAAAATATTTTTAATATGGCGAACCAAGATACAGGTCGTCAGCAATTTGCACTTTTTAATGCATTGGCTGCGTATGCACAAAATATTGATAATTTAGCTGTATTAAAAGAAGCGCTAACACGTATTAATCATAAGCATACAAGCTTGAATATTTTACCTGAGCATTACCCTATTGTAGGTGCACACTTAATTGGTACGCTTAAAGAGCTTCTTCCGGAGCAATTTACTCCCGATGTTGAATACGCTTGGCGCGAAGCTTACGGCGTACTTGCTGATATCTGTATAACCGAAGAAGCTGCTTTGTATGAGCACAGTAAAAATAAACACGGTGGTTGGGCGGGAACTCGCCAATTTAAAATAACCAACAAACAGGCTGAATCAGAACTAGTAACAAGCTTTACACTTACGCCAGTTGATGGCGAAGCTGTTATTACACATAAACCAGGACAGTATTTAGGTATTAAAGTTAAGCCAGAGGGCGCTGAATATGAAGAAATTCGCCAGTATTCTATTTCGCAAAAAAGTAACGCTAAAAACTACCGTATTAGTGTTAAAAAAGAGCTACAGCCAAAGCCTGGTATGGTGTCTAATTATTTACACTCATTAGAGCAAGGCACTATTGTTGAGTTATACCCGCCGGCAGGAGACTTCTTTTTACGCAATAACACAAACCCAGCGGTACTCATTTCAGCAGGTGTTGGGCAAACACCAATGCTGGCTATGCTTGAAACGTTATTAAGTGACAACTCTAATCAAGAGATTATGTATTTACATGCCTGCGAAAATAATCAGCAGCACTCGTTTTCAAAATATTTATATGATCTAACAGCACAGAATAACCGCTTGAAAACAATAACGTGGTTTAACCAAGCGGCAGGGGGCGCTGACTTTACTGGGTTAATGAACTTAAGCGTAATAGAAACACAGCTACCATTAAGTAATGGCGACTTTTATTTATGTGGTCCTGTCGGTTTTATGGCATTTATAAAAAACCAGTTACTTGAACTAGGTGTTAAAGACGAGCAGATTCATTATGAAGTGTTTGGCCCGCATGAAGACTTGTAATAACGCTTTAAAATAGAAAAAGGCGTGCAGCGATATGCTGCACGCCTTTTTTATAAACTTTAAAGTGCCTTATAATTCTTTACAGGTCACACCTTTAAGTACTGTAGTAAGCTCTTTTTTAGGATAGTAAAGCTCGCATTGGTTATTACGTAGTTGCAAAATAAACTTCTCAGATTTTATATTATGCGCGCCCATAATTACTCTGCCATCAGACCCTTTACTCATTGCATGATCAATTAGCAGTTCGCTACGTTTAGTAAATACGGAATCGGCAAGTGTTACTAATGCGCCTCCCTTAGCTTGTTGAATTGCCTGTTGTAGTGTTGCAATAACGCTGGGATTAACGCTCGTTAATATAGCGGGTTTAGCGGGCTCACTATTTACACTTTGGCATCCTCCCAAAGCGAATAAGGTAGCTAATGGGAGTAATAATTTAGCCATTATCTTTCCTCACTCAGTGTTGGCCAAGTTAAGTCCATATTACGCTGGGTAAATTGCTCAGGCATATTTAAAGGAATGAGAGATTCACGAGAGCTTGAAAAAGTAGCTGGCTCTGCTTTTGCAGCAGCCGTTCTAATTGGGCAACTGCCATTTTCAACATGAAACAATGCGGTGGCTAAAACGGCCTCGTCACTGTCGCCTAACTGATGATCAAAGTCGTCCTCAATTTCACAACCTTGAACATCAGCATCAAATTGTGGCGTAGGGGTTGGTGTAAAACCCGCAGCGTATTCGCCAAATCCTTTGCTATTTACCCCACTAAATTGAATAGTGTAATAGGTTGTTGCGCAGTTATGAGTTGGGGTAAAGCCATAGGGCTTACCGCAGGTTGTATCGCCAATTAAAATAACTTCTGCGTCTATACCTTTTAAACCATTAATAAAAGCTTCTGATGCCGAACAGGTGCCTGATGTGCTTAATACATAAACCTTCGATAAGTTTAAATCAGGTAGGTTTTCACCTGTGCTAAAAAAAGTAGAGTAATCTATTTCTTCATCAATAAATGGAAAAGGCGAATCAACGGGTTGTTTATCGTTTTGTTGAGTTTGATAATAAAAGCGGTTGTTAACGTTGGCATTACCGGCAACCATATAAGCCAATTGTGCCGACAGTGCTAATAAACCACCACCGTTATATCTAAAGTCGATTACAAGCTCATCAATACCATCGGTTTTAAACTTATTTACTGCATCAATAAGCCCTTCTTGGGCAATGCTTATATGACTATTAAATTGCATGTAACCCACGCTTGAACCATTTGCGGTTGTAATCGTTTTAACATTTTGAACCGGTGTTTGTTCAATATTGCCAGCGGTTACATTAAATGTTTTTTCGGCGCCATCGTTACTGCGTACAACAATAGTATGTGAGTCGCCGTTAGTAGGACTAAATAAGCCTTCGTTAAGCGTATCTACACCCGACTGTGTATTGGTATTAATGCTAACACCGTCAACTGAAAGTACAGTATCACCACGTTGAAAGCCTATTTGGCTTGCAGGTGAATCATCTTCAAGATAAGCGACGCGTAAAATACGGTCGGCTGTATCGCCAATAAACGCCCAATTTATACCGTAACCAGAAGTAACGCCCGATTGCGCTTCTTGAAAGTAATCTTCAGTAGGTTCTGAAAAATGAAAGTTATCTTTTTTTGCCCCTGAGTCGGTAAGCTGCTCTGTTTTTAATTGGGCAAAATAATCGGCTACTGTGGCAAAGCTTTCAGGATCGTTATCGGCAATCTCATCATACCAAAGGTAGGTTTCGTCGCTCCAAGAGCGAAGCCAGAGTTTTTCGTAAAGGGCAGAACCGGCTTGATCTGGGTAAGGCTCGTTGTTATTAAAGGGATCGTTACCCGTACGCGGGGTTTCGCAAAAGTTTTTTAAATCGTTAGAGGGTTCAAATACACCCGCAGTCCATGTTGGACTGCTACTAACAGGTGTTGTAACTACAGGGGCTGAGTCGATGCCGCTACCACCGCCGCCACAACCGGTCAAAGCAAAGCCCGCAAATGCAGTGAAAATGGCAAGCGAGGTTTTATTATTTTTAAACATAGGTAAGGGCTTTTTTGTAAATAAGTTGTTTAAAATATTACAACACTCGCTCGTTTATTCAACATTTATAACTTTGATTTATGTAAATGAGTGTTAAAGCTTAGAGCTTACTCGCACTACTTGTATCTGCGAATGCTTGCTTTTGCCATGCATTAAATAACTTTTGCTGTTTATCAGAGATTTTTAAACCGTATGTTTTTTGCATGTAAGCGTAGGTGTCAGCTATACGTTTTCGTGCATAAACAGGCGGTTCAACTACACGTTGCTTAAAGTTTACTTTTACTTCGCAACGACCATATTGTGTGGCGTTTTCGCTAAGCATACCAAAACGATAATTAGAGCGATCGGCATTAATTTCGCCAATAGCTGGCGCTAAGTTATTTATATCAGCTTCCATTTTTCTAAATTTAGCACTTACTTTACGGCAGTTTTTACGCCCGCCATCTTGCCAGCATTGTAGCTGGTGACCAAATTCCCACGCCGGAACAATGTGCTCCCACTCAATGCGTAGTGCTCGCACATTTACTTTGCCTGAGCGGGTAAGGGTATTTCGAGGAATGTAACCACAGTTAGACGGATCAGGAACGAGTTTTTTGCCTTCTTTTTTAATGTCGCAACCGCAGTAAATGCTTTTGGCGTTGTCAGGTAGGGTTTTAATTAAATGTCTTTTAGCCGTTGAAAAACGGGTAAATTGTTCGGCTGATACCGAAGCGCACACACAACAAGCCAATAAGGCCAGAATAAATCGAGTCATATCCATCACAAATGTGAACTACAGGAATAGGCAGTTTAAAGCCTTGAAGATAAAAGATAAAGTTAACTTAAGGCCTACGCTTATATTACTAAAAAGTGCCTGATTAATTTTTTACTCAAAGTTATTTTCACTATTCATTTATTTCTCACTATTTATCGTATTTTAACCACACAAGGTTACCCGTTAAGGAGTATGCTTAAAGCTTACTCAATATGAGGATTTGGATTGCAAATGAAATTTGTTGATTATTATGCAGTGCTTGGAATATCGCCTGATGCAGATGATAAAGCGGTTAAAGTAGCTTATAAAAAGTTAGCCAGAAAATATCACCCAGATGTAAGCAAAGAGCCTCAAGCAGAAGATAAGTTTAAAGAAATAGCAGAAGCTTACGAAGTCATTCATAACAAAGAATAACGTGTAAAATACGACGAGTTACGTCGTCACCAACAAAATCGTGCTCGTCAACAGCAAGGCCATTATGGTGGTAACAATGCCTCTTCGCAAAGTAATTACCAGCAAAGCGATCCTCAAACCGACCAAGAGTTTTCTGACTTTATTAATTCAATGTTTGGCGGAGCTGGTGGATTCGATCGTTCCGGGCAAAGCAGAAGTAACGCCGCTCGCGCGCAAAAAGGACAAGATGTGGAAATAGAGTTCCTAATTTTTCTTGAAGAGACTTTAGTTGATACCGTGAAGCCTGTTGAGTTTATGTTACCGCAGCGAGACAGCAGTGGCCGTGTTACTGAAATTAAAAAATCACTTAAAGTGAAAATTCCTGCAGGCTCAGTAAATGGCGAGCGAATTCGACTAAAAGGGCAAGGCGGGTTAGGGTCAGCGAATGGGCAAAATGGCGACTTGTATTTACAAATTAGTTTAGTGCCTCACCCATTATTTGATGTTGAGGGTCATAACCTAAATATAGTTGTCCCTCTTGCACCATGGGAAGCGGCTCTTGGTACAAAGCTAAATTTACCTACGTTGACAGGTAATATCCAATTAACTATTCCTTCTAATAGTCAGTCTGGTCAACGCTTACGTATTAAAGGTAAGGGATTAATGAGTAAAAAAGCCAAAGGTGATTTATTTGCTGTGCTTAAAATTGTTAATCCAACATCTATTGATGATGCCAGTAAAAAACTGTGGGAAGAATTAGCCGAAAAAGCTCACTTTGATCCCCGTAATAACTGGAGCAAACCATAATGCAAATTATCGTGACACAAAAAGACGATTTACTTACTAGCAAAGAGCTATGTTTGAGCAGTGATATTAGCGAAGCAATTTTATATGAGCTAGTTGAGCATAATATTGCGGTTCCAATTGAGGGGGAGCATGTTACGCAGTGGCAATTTACGGTATCTGCAGTGACCTTAGTTAAAAAAGCGGCCCGTATCCAGCATGACTTTTCGTTAGATTGGTCGGCAATAGCTTTAGTTTTACAATTGCTGGATGAGCGTGATGAGTTGATTTTCGAAAACGAAATGTTAAAGCGACATTTGAGTCGATTTAAGCACTTGGAATAAAACAAGCCCTAGGCTTATTTACTCTTTGATAAGTGGGCGCTAGCTCTCAAAAACCAATATGACTACTTTGATTTATTCTTATTTTTAATTCGGATAAATCGTTTTAGTCGTATATTTTGTATAAGTAATAATATTCCACTTAAACAAAAAAGTACGCTGGTTGCTGAAAAGCTAATAAGCAGCGGATTATTAAAATCCTCTCGCTCATCGTAATCCATAATATGTAACATCCAAAAAAAGTCGAATATTCGCCATAGCGTGCTGCGAACGGTGACAACTTTGCCGTTATTTTCTGACAAGTACAGTGTTGTGTTAAATGTGTCGTCAAATTGTACCTGCCAAACATTGGTTTTATATCCAACTTCTCGCATACCTTGCTTTAGTAGTACAGCGCTTGTTACTTGAGCATCAATAAGTAAGTGTGCTTTAGCATTTGCGGTAATTTGTATTTTAGTTGGCGGTTCAAATGGTCGGCCTGTTATGCCATTGAAGCTTTGCTGCTCGTTATTACTAAAGACAGTAATAAGTGGTGTAGTTAAGAAGTTCTCAAAAATTATTTGTGTTGGATTAACCACCTGAGAGGCAATATCGTCAAGGGAAGCAATATAATCAGCCTGCGTAAATGGATTATTAAGAGTGCGTGTTGCAAGATGCTTCCCATGAACTTTATCAAGAGGGATTGCACTCATAATTAAACCACCTAGTAACCATGCTAAAATTTGTAGTGCTAATAAATAACCTAACCATTTATGTAACTTGCGAGCATGCTTAAATATTTTTTTATTCATGTTTTAGTCTTATTATTTTTAGAGGCTAGTTTATTACATTAATAGGATAAGTTACTGCGACATTTTGTCGCAGTTTAAACTATAGCTTACTGTAATCATTTAAAAATAAAAAAGATTACACTTAAATTCCTAACATGACTTATCTGTTTAATTGAGCTAGATGTTTGATATCCAGCTAGCTTTAAATGCTAAAAAATACTTAAAAGCTACGAAATATCCATATAAAGTGGTTAATAGAGCATAGTTGATTTGGTATAACGGTAAAACTGCGTTAAAGTTTGCAATGAAATTATTAGAGGATAAATACGAAACGATGTCGGAAATTCAATTTTTAAATGTAGATCTTGAGCTTGAATCAAAGCAAGATATTAGTTTGCTAGTGGCGGACTTGAAAAAAGTCGCGACGATTTTACATTATGACAAAGACGAATACCGTCAACTAGCACGTATTGAAGCTACAGGTGAGGTGAGCACACCTGATAAAGCCATAAACCATATATGTGAGCTTATTGAATCGTGTTCGCGTAACGCGCTAAAGCAATGGTTAAGTTGTTCACGTAGAACGTTTGATATTGGTTTTGAATCAGGGACTTCTCCTAAGTGCTTTAATCAAGCCTTAGATGCAGATACATTATTGCGTATATCTGCGATTGGTGCGGGTATGGAAATTACCATTTACCCAATCGAAAAGTAACTATCTTCGCTCTACGACTGCTGCGGTCATTTTTGATACGCAGCACAGCTCATTGCGGCTATTTGTAATTTTTATTTCCCATACTGAACTACGTTTGCCAATATGAAACGCTCTAGCCGTTGCTGTTAAAGTGCCGTTGCGAGATGCTTTTAAATGACTTGCGCTAATTTCCTGCCCTACACAGTAAAATTTAGTAAAATCGACAACAAAGTTAGCGGCATAGCTGGCAACTGTTTCGGCAAGTACAACGTTAGCACCGCCGTGAACCATCCCCATTGGGTTATGATGCTCAGGAATTGCCGGCATTGTGGCAACCAAATAATCATCGCCAATTTCTGTGACTTCTATCCCCATAGTTTTCATTAATGTTCCTTGGCCATTAACGCCTTGCTCTAACTGCTTGCACAGCTCTAAGGTGATGGGCTGGTACCAAATACTCATAATGTCTCCTTTGCATTTTTAATCATTTATAAACTCAGCTTTAGTTATATCCCTAAAATGTACACAAGTGAAATTACTTTAGCTATTTTAAGGCTTAATTTAAATTTGCGATTTTTATTTAACTGTATATACTCACAGTTAAATGTACTGTATGGAAAACCAGTTGTATGCGACCATTAACGAACCGCCAAGCTCAAATACTCGAACTAATTAAAGTTTTTATTAAAGACACTGGTATGCCTCCTACACGTGCTGAAATAGCGCAAACATTAGGTTTTAAAAGTGCCAATGCTGCTGAAGAACATTTAAAAGCACTTGCTAAAAAAGGCGCAATTAAAATGAAACCAGGTGCAAGCCGTGGTATTCAATTAATTGAAGAAGAAGAGCCAGAACAATTAGGTTTACCGCTTATAGGGCGTGTTGCTGCTGGTTCACCTATTTTGGCGCAAGAGCACGTTGAAAGTCACTGCAAAATCGATCCATTAATGTTTAAACCGGCTGCAGATTTTTTACTACGCGTTAACGGTATGAGCATGAAAGATATTGGTATTATGGATGGTGATTTACTTGCTGTACATCGTACTCAAACCGCTGAAAATGGACAAGTTGTTGTTGCTCGCCTAGACGAAGACGTAACTGTAAAACGTCTTGAGAAAGCGGGTCGTAAAGTATTACTTCATGCTGAAAACGACGATTTTGACTCTATTGAAGTAGATCTTGAGAATGAGTCTTTTAATATTGAAGGCTTAGCCGTTGGCGTTATAAGAAACGCTGATTGGATGTGACTTTAAAAATAGCTTTTAAACAAGCAGCTTTATAAATGCGTACTAATTAGTACGCATTTTTGTTTTAAAATTTGTACTAAAAAATAGGGCGTAAACAGCCCACTGACTATTTAAGCTGTAAACTTTTTTGCACTTATATTTTCCCCCTCCGAATGCGTTAAACCCCTTTGTTTTGCTCATATTTTGAACTTTCTGTTGCCCAGTTGATTACCGATTTTTTATTAATTATTCAATATCACCTGATTGTTTTTTATACTAAAACTTGCTTGTTGTTCGTTTTTTAGCTAATTGTTAATGTGCTGAGCTAATAATAACTCACAGCTTTTTAGTTTTGAGAACACACAATATACACAAACTCGTTGTTGGCGCAGCAAAACCAATCAATATTAAATAAGATTGGCTAAAAAAATAAAAATAACGAATTGGCGTTTAAGCCGTATGCCTCTTCGCTTTGCATTCGCAATAGCATCAAAGGAGCCGTCACATGGGTAAACTGACCTCTACCTTGTGGCTTATATTATGTGTTTTTTCGCACCCAGTTTTGGCTAACAGCCAATACAATATGCGCAAAGGCGTAACCGATATAAGCAATAATGTATATCAGCTGCACATGACCATATTTATAATATGTTGTGTGATTGGGGTGATAGTGTTCGCAATTATGTTTTGGGCACTTATTCATCACCGTAAATCTAAAGGGGCTGTACCTGCCCAATTTCACGAAAGCACTAAAGTAGAAATACTTTGGACTGCAATTCCGTTTGTTATTTTAATTGCTATGGCAGTACCAGCCACTAAAACCCTTATTGCAATGGAAGATGCCAGCAAAGCTGATCTCACTATTAAAATTACGGGTTCGCAATGGAAATGGCATTATGAATATATGGGCGAAGATGTAGAGTTCTACTCTATTTTATCTACCCCGCAAGATGAAATAGCGAATCTTGCAGATAAAAACCCTAACTACTTACTTGAGGTTGATAAGCCTCTTGTACTGCCAATAAATCAAAAAGTACGATTTTTAATGACTTCTGATGATGTTATTCACTCTTGGTGGGTACCTGATTTTGCAGTTAAAAAAGATGCGAACCCCGGCTTTATAAACGAAACATGGACGAACATAAACGAAGAAGGTACTTACCGAGGCCAATGTGCTGAGTTGTGTGGTAAAGACCATGGCTTTATGCCCGTTGTGGTGATCGCTAAATCTGAAGCTGATTTTAAAACATGGCTTGCAGATGCAAAGCAGGCTAAACAAAAAGCAGCATTAGCAGATGCCGCATTACTTGATAAAACCCTCCCAAAAGAAGAATTAATGACTTTAGGCGAACAAGTATATATGGCTAATTGTGCTGCATGTCATCAACCTACTGGCATGGGGTTACCGGGTGTATTTCCTGCACTTAAAGGTAGCCCGATAGTGCTTGGCGATATAAAAGATCACATTGATGTAGTTATCCATGGACGACCCGGTACGGCAATGCAAGCATTTGCCAAACAGTTATCTATAAAGCAATTAGCTGCGGTTATTACTTATAAACGTAATGCGTGGGGTAATGATACGGGTGATGTTATTCAACCGAGTCAAATACAGGCAGCACTTGATGCCAAAGTGGAGGCGAACTAATGAGTAGCATAGTAGAACAACCTAACGCCAATGAAGCTCATCATGCTCATCACCCAGCTAAAGGTTTTAAACGCTGGCTTTACACAACTAATCATAAAGATATAGGTAGTTTATATTTAATTTTTTCGCTGACCATGTTCTTAATTGGTGGTGGAATGGCCATGGTGATCAGGGCTGAATTATTTCAACCAGGTTTACAGTTGGTCGATCCTCACTTTTTTAATCAAATGACCACAGTGCATGGTTTAATTATGGTGTTTGGTGCGGTTATGCCCGCCTTTACAGGCCTTGCTAACTGGATGATACCACTCATGATTGGCGCGCCAGATATGGCATTGCCAAGAATGAATAACTGGAGCTTTTGGATTTTACCGTTTGCGTTTTTAATCCTATTGGCATCGTTATTTATGCCTGGTGGGGGGCCTGCATTTGGTTGGACTTTTTATGCACCACTGTCCACAACATACAGTAATGATAATACTGCATTGTTTGTATTTGCCGTACATATTATGGGAATTAGCTCAATAATGGGCGCAATCAATGTGATTGTAACCATAGTGAACTTACGTGCCCCCGGCATGACATGGATGAAGTTGCCCTTATTTGTATGGACGTGGTTAATTACTGCCTTTTTATTAATAGCCGTAATGCCAGTGCTTGCAGGGGCTGTCACTATGGTACTTACCGATAAGTATTTTGCTACCAGCTTTTTTGATGCTGCAGGCGGTGGCGACCCGGTGATGTTCCAACACATTTTTTGGTTTTTTGGTCACCCTGAAGTATACATAATGATTCTTCCTGCCTTTGGCATTATATCTACAATAGTACCTACCTTTTCTCGTAAAAAACTTTTTGGCTATGCCTCAATGGTATACGCCACATCCTCTATAGCACTATTGAGCTTTATTGTTTGGGCTCATCATATGTTTACCACTGGGATGCCGGTCGCTGGCGAGTTGTTTTTTATGTACGCGACCATGCTTATATCGGTACCTACTGGAGTAAAAGTATTTAATTGGGTTGCCACAATGTGGAAAGGCTCAATAACTTTTGAGGTGCCAATGCTTTTTAGTATTGCGTTTATTGTGCTGTTTACCTTAGGTGGCTTTTCGGGATTGATGCTGGCAATTACACCTGCTGATTTTCAATATCACGATACTTATTTTGTAGTGGCGCATTTTCATTATGTATTAGTAACAGGGGCTGTATTTTCGATAATGGCAGGGGCTTATTACTGGCTGCCCAAATGGACAGGCAACATGTTTAATATCACGTTAGCTAAATGGCATTTTTGGCTATCGCTGGTGAGTGTGAACGTACTGTTTTTTCCTATGCATTTTGTGGGGCTTGCCGGTATGCCGCGTCGAATTCCCGATTACGCTCTTCAATTTGCCGACTTTAACGCAATCATAAGTATTGGTGGGTTTGCCTTTGGCTTATCGCAATTGTTGTTTGTAGCTGTGGTAATTAAATGCGCGCGTGGCGGTGATAAAGTGCCTGCAAAAGTATGGGAAGGGGCAGAAGGCCTTGAGTGGGAAGTTGACTCTCCAGCGCCATATCATACTTTTTCTACGCCGCCGGTTATTAAGTAATGACACACGCACCGCTACTCAAACGTTTGGTACTTATTTGCATAGGCATGTTTGCCTTTGCCTTTGCTTTAGTACCTTTATATGACGTGTTTTGTGATGTAACAGGGCTTAATGGGAAGCCTTCGCTTGAGCAAGCAGAGCAAAGTACACAAATAGTACAAAACCGAGAAGTTGGCGTTAGCTTTACTACTCACGCACAAAGTGGTGCACCGTTTGAAGTTAAATCAAAAGAATACAGTGTAGTGGTAAAACCCGGTGCAATGCGTGAAGTAATGTTTAGTGCTAAAAATAATAGCAATCTGGATAAAGTAATGCAGGCTGTACCATCAGTCTCGCCAGGTAAAGCGGCAAAGTATTTACATAAAATAGCTTGTTTTTGCTTTGATCAGCAACCTCTAAAAGCAGGGGAAGAGCTTGAATTTAAATTACTTTTTTATGTTGATACCGCATTGCCAAGCGACATTGAAGAATTAACTTTATCTTATACCGTATTTGATATTAGTGAACAGCTGGTGGCAAGTAATAACTAGCTTTTTAAACTAGTGTGAAACTAGGAGTAAATAAAATGAATCAAGAATATGAGCATTATTACGTACCAGAGCAAAGCCCGTGGCCTATTGTAGGTGCTGTTGCATTGTTTTTTATTGCAGTAGGGGCGGGCTTGACTGTTATGAGTGTAGGTAAAGAAGGTGGTAGCGGGGTTTATCTGCTTTATGCCGGTATTGCTGTGCTTGTGTATATGTTGTTTAGCTGGTTTAAAAATGTAATTAGTGAATCGGACCAAGGTTTGTACTCAGCACAAATGGATCGCTCTTTTAGACAAGGTATGAGCTGGTTTATTTTTTCTGAAGTTATGTTTTTTATGGCCTTTTTTGGTGCGCTTTTTTATGCACGCGTATTGTCGGTACCTTGGCTTGGAGGTGCAGGCAATAATGCAATGACTAACGAGGTATTATGGCCTACTTTTGAAGCCGTTTGGCCGCTTGTTTCAACACCTGCTGGCGAAACTACTCAAGCTATGGGCTGGCAAGGCTTACCACTTATAAATACCTTAATACTGCTTACTTCCTCAGTTACTTTACATTTTGCCCACGTAGCGATGGAAAACAATAAACGCACTCCACTTAAGGTTTTTTTAGGCGCTACTATTTTATTGGGCGTTTGCTTTTTAGGGTTGCAAGTTGAGGAGTACATGCATGCATATAATGACCTTAATCTAACGCTAGATGCGGGTATTTACGGTAATACGTTTTTTTTATTGACTGGTTTTCATGGCATGCATGTAACGCTAGGAACCGTACTTTTATTTGTAATATTTTTACGGATATTAAAAGGGCACTTTACTAAAGATAAGCACTTTGCTTTTCAAGCAGCTGCTTGGTATTGGCACTTTGTTGATGTGGTGTGGCTGTGTTTGTTTGTATTTGTATATGTGCTGTAGCGTTTATTGGCGAATTATTTGCTTTAATAAAACCAAGTTTAAGCGCTGCAATAACAACAACTAAAACAACTACCGAAAACAATACGCGACGACCTAAAAAGTGAGACATAGGTCGTCCCCCTGTTTTCCCTGACACCATAATAAACAATGCTCTAAATAAGTTAAAAAGTATAAATATTAACAACAGTACGATAATAATTTTAATAATCACTGAGTTGACCCTTTATGCAGTTAGTTTTATGGCACAAACAAAAGCTTAGCTCACTAATCACACTTTGTATGGTTGTGGTTGTTGTACTTGTGTGTGTGCGATTAGGGTTTTGGCAGTTGGAGCGAGGTGAGCAAAAGCAGCAACAACTAACCGCCATAGCTAAGCAACAGACTCGTGGTGTGATGAGCTGGTCTCAATTACTTAACTTGCCTGATAGCTGGAACAAAACTGGTGTATTGGTTGAGTTAAAAGGGCGGTTTGTACAAAACCAATATTGGCTTTTAGATAATCAAGTTTATAACGGACAAGTAGGGTACGACTTACTTGCTTTACTAAAGCCAGACACCGAAGAGAAAGTGATTTTAGTTAATTTAGGATGGGTAAAAGCGCCTATATCTAGAGATGCACTGCCAAAGGTTGCTCTGCCTACAGGTGTTTTTATTCTTAAAGCGCAAATAAAAGAAAATAACTTAAGTAGCTTTACGCTTGAAGATAAAACTACAAATAACGACTTACCTACAAGAATCCAATCTATCGACTTGAATATGCTGAGCACCCAAAGCCAGCAATCATTAATTAATTTTATGGCTTACAGACAAGGTACTGGTGATGAGATTGCAACACCTCATTATGAGGCCGTTGTTATGAGCCCTCAAAAGCATAATGCCTACGCTTTGCAATGGTTTTTAATTGCTATTGCATGTGCTGTTGTGGCTATTTTTGCGAGTAAAAAAAGGACACATAATGAAAAATAATCCCCTTTTGTTGTTTGTGGGTTGCTGTGCAATCCCATTAGTTTTGGCATATGGCGCATTAAAGTTTGATTGGTTGCCTACTGCAATTACTAATAATGGTGAGTTTTTAAGCCAAGAAATAAAACTTAAAAATTGGCCGCAAAATAATCCCAAACAATGGACTATCGCACTTAATTATTCAAACGAATGTAACACCCCATGCAGCGAACAGCTCAATGCACTTAATAACTTATATGTGGCACTTGGTAAAAACCAAGGCAAGGTTGATATGGCTGTAATGGGAAGCCCCGACAATAAAAATCTACCATGGAAAATTATTACCGAACAACAGAGTTTAAATCCTGCAAGTTTATATTTAATTGATCATATGGGGTTAGTGGTACTTGAATATCCCTTTAAGGTCGAGCCACAAGAAAACCGTTTAGTACAAAAAGGGCTATTAAAAGATCTAAAAAAATTACTTAACTATTCTCGTTCTAGCTAACTAAGTTGAGCTTAAGTTGGAGTATCTGATGTATAAAAATTATAAAAACTTAGTATTAATAACAGGATTACTCGCTTTGATTGTAGTTGCTTTAGGTGCGTACACCCGATTAAGTGATGCAGGATTAGGGTGCCCCGATTGGCCTGGTTGTTATGGCTTTTTAACGGTACCTAAGCATGAGGCTGACATAGCCTTAGCAGCTCAAAGCTACCCCGATATGATGTTCGAAACCGCAAAAGCGTGGAAAGAAATGATTCATCGCTACTTTGCAGGTGCTTTAGGTTTACTTATTTTAGGTTTATTTGTGTTGGCTTTTTTAAAGCGCCAATATCCAACTACGCCAGTTAAATTGCCTTTGGCTTTACTTCTACTCGTGGTGTTTCAGGCTGCCCTTGGTATGTGGACAGTAACCATGAACCTTCAGCCGCTTATTGTAATGGGGCACTTATTAGGTGGCTTTAGTATTTTGTCACTTATAACGCTTTTATATTTACGGCTAACCGCAAAACCTATTATGGGTGGTGATAGCGGCGAAAAACGCTATTTTGGTTTAAGTTTAGTAGCGCTCAGTGTATTGATTATCCAAATTGCACTTGGTGGTTGGCTGGCTGCAAATTACGCCGCTCCTCATTGTAGTGGTTTGCCATTGTGTAATTACGCACAACCGTTTTCATTGAGTAGCGTATTTCAATTACCACTTGAGCACAGTAATTATGAATTTGGTGTGTTATCGCAGCAAGCGCGTATGTCTATTCATTTATTACACCGCATTTGGGCACTGGTTACTTGCATCGTTCTGGCGCTAATTATGTGGAAAATATACAGCCAAGCGCACTCTAAAAAAATTAAAAATTGCGTGGTGAGCGTATTGCTTACCCTGCTTTGCCAAATTAGCTTAGGGCTTATTTTAGTACATTGGCATATTCCGTTGGGAGTTGCACTGGCGCATAACTTGATGGCTGCCATACTATTATTAAGCATGGTTAGGTTGTGTTATTACCTAAAATCACGCACATAAAGGGGAAATATAATGGCACTTGTAATTGATAAAAAAATACTGCTACCCGTTAATGCTCAATCGCTAATTTCGCGTACTCATAATTTGCTACAAGACTACTTAGCAATTAGTAAATTTAAAGTGGTAGCTATGCTGGTACTAACAGCTTGGGTTGGTTTAGCGCTGGCTCCTGATGTAGGGCGAGGCATGGCTGTACAGTTTATTAGCTTGTTAGGTATAGGGCTACTTTCTGCTGCTGCAGCGGTTATTAATCATGTGGTTGATAGTGAGATAGACTCAAAAATGGCAAGGACTCGTCATCGCCCTGTGGCTAAAGGGCGTTTAAGTAAAACACATGCGCTTAGTTTTGCAGCTGTTATTGGGGTTGCGGGTTTTATTATGCTGATGGTGTGGGCTAATACCTTAACCGCTATATTAACGTTATTTGCATTGGTAGGTTATGCATTTGTTTATACATCATTTTTAAAGCGTGCTACACCGCAAAATATTGTTATAGGTGGGTTGGCTGGCGCAATGCCTCCATTATTAGGTTGGGTGTCAGAAACAAACCAAATGGCAGCAGCCCCTTGGTTACTTGTAATGATAATATTTACCTGGACTCCGCCACACTTTTGGGCGCTGGCTATAGCACGAAAAAGTGATTATGAACGCGCTAAAATTCCTATGTTACCAGTAACCCATGGAATCGACTTTTGTAAAACGTGCGTCGTTGCCTACTCTGTTTTACTCGCTGTTGTTTGCGTATTGCCTTATTTAATTGGTATGTCTGGATTAATATATTTAATAGGTGTGTGTGTATTAAATGCAGTGTTTATATATAAAGCCGTCAAATTAAAAATTGCTGAAAATGATGAGACTGCAATGGACTTATTTCGTTTTTCGATTATTCATTTAATGGTACTCTTTGTAATCTTATTTATAGATAAATGGCTCCCTTTATGAAGCAGTTATGGCTTGGATTAATTGTTGTTTTAGTTTTGTTTTTATCAGCATGCTCAAATGAAAATAGTCCGCCAGATGTAGATGCATTAGTTTACGAAAATGCAAAGCCACTGTCTGATTTTACGTTAAATGATCAGCGTGGTGAATTAGTGACTAAGCAACAATTTTTAGGACAGTGGAATTTAGTATTTTTAGGCTATACAAGCTGTCCAGATATTTGTCCATTAACACTTGCTAAGTTAAATGCTGTTTATAAAAACTTACAGGCAGATTATCCGCTACAAATTTGGTTTTTATCGGTTGATCCAAAACGCGATACACCAGCTAAACGAAAGCAATATATAGATTACTTTAATCCTGACTTTTTAGCTGTATCAGGGGAACATAAACACCTTTTTCCTGTTGTTAGAGAGCTTGGTTTAATTTACGCGATTAGCGATAGTAGTGAATCAGAATATGCAGTTGATCATAGTGCTTCGGTCGCTATGGTTGATCAAAATGGAGCCGTTAGAGCTATTTTTAAACCAGAATTTAAACAAGGTAGTGTGCCATTAATTAACGCGACGATTTTAACGCAAGAGTTTAAAAAAATAGCCGATTACTACAAAAACTAGTTTTTACTTTTTACCAATTTGAAAGGAGCTTTAGGCTCCTTTTTTTGTTTTTTAACGACAATTTAAATTTAATTAAGCATTTTATGGCAATTTTAATAACTAGGGCTAAGCTTTTGTTATGAATTGAATTGACAGGGAATGCACCTACTAAATGCTAAAACTTCCGAGCGAACTTGCTATTACGCAAGTTGAAACACTACATCAAGATTTACTGCACGAACTCAATAGCAACGATGATATCTGTCTTGATATTAACGATGTAATTTCTGCTGATACTGCCTCAATTCAACTTTTATGCGCCTTACAAAAACACCTACTTACCATACAGCACAAAATCATTTGGGTAGGCAGTAGTGAGGCATTAACACATACAATTAATAAACTTGGCTTAAGCCAATACTTAACAACCGAAAGTAAAAGTTAGGGGTATATATGAAAAGAATTTTAGCGGTTGATGACTCAGCATCGATGCGTCAAATGGTGAGCTTTACATTAAAAACCGCAGGGTTTGATGTAACCGAAGCTAAAGATGGCAGTGAAGCTCTCGCTATTGCCAAGCAGCAAGACTTTGATGCCGTGATCTCAGATGTAAACATGCCAATAATGGATGGAATTACATTAATACGAGAGCTGCGTACTTTGCCTAGTTATAAATTTACACCATTACTGATGCTTACAACTGAGTCGGGTTTAGAAAAAAAAGTAGAAGGTAAAGCTGCTGGGGCAACAGGCTGGATTGTTAAACCATTTAATCCCGATCAGCTACTAGCGGTAATTAAAAAAGTTATTCGCTAAGGAGCGTAGTGTGAGTATAGATTTAAGTCAATTTTTTGAAGTTTTCTTTGAAGAGAGTTTTGAAGGCCTAGATACCATGGAGGCTGAGCTATTAAACTTAGTGCCAGGTGAGGAAGATTTAGAAACTATCAACACTATTTTTAGAGCTGCTCACTCAATAAAAGGAGGCAGTGGGACATTTGGTTTTAGCTCCGTTGCTGACTTTACTCATGTACTTGAAACATTACTAGATCAAATTCGCCAAGGTGAACGAGAACTTAGTACCGAGCATGTTAATTTATTACTCAAAGCTGTGGATTGCTTACGCGCTTTACTTGCTGCACTTCAAGGTGAACAAGAGCCAGATTTAACCGAAGCAGATTTGTTAAAAGTACAATTTGAACATGTACTTGGAATGAAAAATGAAACACATGAGAATAAACCTCAAAGCTGTGAAGAACAAACAAGTAGTAATACCTATCAAATAGACTTTAAACCTCATCATCATTTATTTAAAACAGGAAACGAGCCACTGTATATGATCAGTGAGCTTGAAGAGCTAGGTGAGTTAGAAACCACAGTATTTTACGATGAAGTTCCAGAAATCACCGATTTAAGTAGTGATGAATGTTTTTTACATTGGCGCTTTTTTTTAAGCACTAGCCATGATGAAAAAGCCATAAAAGAAGTGTTTGAATGGGTTGAAGACGATGCCGATATAAAAGTTGAATTATGTGGCGGCTTATTTGGCAATGATGAGCCAATACAACCTAATCAAGATGAGATATCTAAAGCTGTTGAGCTTGAAACATCCGATTTAATAAAAGTAGCTGAGCTACCTAGTAAGCCAAAGCAACCCGTTGCTAATAAAGATAAAAAACCTGCAAGTACACCAGAGTCTACCTCCATTCGAGTTGGTATTGATAAAGTTGATTCGTTAATAAATATGGTAGGTGAACTTGTTATTACACAAGCCATGCTAAATCAACTCAGCGAACAAGAAATCACACCAGCCACAATCACTTTACTACAAGAAGGCTTAGCACAACTTGCACATAATACGCGTGATTTACAAGAAAATGTGATGCGTATTCGTATGCTCCCAATTAATTTTGTATTTAGTCGTTTTCCTCGATTAGTGCGAGATATAGCGCAAAAGCTAAATAAGCAGGTTGAGCTAAAGCTGATCGGAGAGCAAACCGAGCTTGATAAAACAGTAATGGAAAAAATATCTGACCCTATGGTGCATTTAGTAAGAAACTCACTTGATCATGGGTTAGAGACTGTTGAGCAAAGACTGGCGGCAGGTAAAGATCCCGTTGGCACAGTAACCTTAAATGCATTTCATCAGGGTGGAAACATCGTTATTGAAATAATGGATGATGGGCAAGGGTTAAATACAAAAAAAATAAAAGAAAAAGCCATCGCTAACGAATTAATCTCAGCTGATAACCATCTCAGTGACGATGAAATAAATGAGCTTATTTTTATGCCCGGCTTTTCGACAATGGATGAGGTAAGTGACTTATCTGGTCGTGGAGTTGGGATGGATGTTGTTAAGCGAAATATCCAATCATTAAATGGCTCAGTGGAAGTAACCTCAGCGCCCGGTGTTGGTTCTACGTTTACTATTAGATTACCCCTTACTCTCGCTATTTTAGATGGGCAATTAGTTAAGGTGGCTCAGCATACTTATATTATTCCGCTCATTTCTATTGTGGAGTCACTGCAAATTGATATTGCAAAAGTGAGTCGAGTGGGTAAAAGCCTTGATGTATTGAGGCTTCGAGACGAATACATTCCTATATTAAGACTCTACGATATTTTTAATCATAAAAATGCTATTGAATCACTCGATAAAACGCTGCTTGTTGTTGTAGAAACAGATAACCAAAAGGTGGGTTTATTAGTTGATGATTTACTGTCTCAACAGCAGGTTGTTATTAAAAGTTTAGAGGCAAACTACCATAAAGTGGATGGCGTATCGGGTGCTACCATTTTAGGAGATGGGCGTGTATCGCTGATTGTGGACATTAGCGGCTTAATAAAGCTCTCAGGCTTAAAAAAGCCAGGTAGCCAAGAACTAACTATTGAAACGCAAGCCACTTTGGAGGCGTTATGAGCTCAGATCAAAGCCAGTTAAGTAACCAATTAAATCTTCAGCAACAGCAAGGTGTAAAACAGTTTTTAACTTTTATTATGGCTGATGAAGAATATGGCGTTGATATTTTAACAGTACAAGAAATTCGCAGTTGGGAAGAAATTACAGTACTGCCCAATGCACCTGAATTTGTAAAAGGCGTTATTAATTTACGCGGAACAATAGTGCCAATTATTGATTTACGGTTGCGTTTTGGATTACCAAGTGTCGACTATGGACCATTAACGGTGGTTATCGTTGTCAAAATAGAATTTGAACTAGGTAGTAAAATTATAGGTGTTGCTGTTGATGCCGTCTCTGATGTTTACAGTATTGCGGAGCAAGATGCGAAAGCGGTTCCTAGTTTGTCTGAATCGAGTAATTGTGAATATGTAGCTGGGTTGGTGAATGTTGGTGAAAAAATGGTAGCGCTAATTGACCTGCAAAAAACAATGAATATTTAGCAAATAGAAACTAAATGAATAATAAACTTAAAGGTGGTGATGAGCATGGGATGGTTTAGTAATCCAAAGCAGTCAAAATCAAGTAATGATTTAATTGTAGACGCATTGAATAAATCATTAGCGGTGATTGAATTTGAACCTAACGGAAAAATAATTACTGCAAATATGAATTTTCTAAACGCGATGGGCTATCGTCTTGAGGAGGTTCAAGGTCAGCATCACTCGATGTTTGTTGACCCAGATGAAGCTCAGGGCAACGATTATAAAAACTTTTGGCAACGCCTGCGTAATGGCGAGTTTATCTCAGATGAGTTTAAGCGTAATGCTAATGGTGGAACTGAGGTATGGATCCAAGCAACTTATAACCCAATTGTTGATGAGCAAGGGCAAGTATTAAAAGTAGTTAAGTTTGCCACCGACGTGACTGAGCAAAAGTTAATAACAGCAGAAGCTTCAGGGCAAATTAGTGCTATAAGTAAATCTCAAGCGGTTATCGAATTTAATTTAGATGGCACTATTATTGATGCCAATGCTAACTTTTTAAATGCGCTTGGCTATCAACTTAGCGAGATTAAAGGCCAGCACCATAGGCTTTTTATTGATCCCGAACATGCAAATAGTATCGAATATAAAGAATTTTGGGCCAAACTAGGTCGCGGTGAATTTGATTCAGGGGAATATTTAAGAATAGGAAAGCAGGGTCAGGAGGTTTGGATTCAAGCATCTTATAATCCAATTTATGATATGAACGGCAAGCCGTTTAAAGTGATTAAATATGCATCTGATATAACTGAACAAAAAGAGCTTGAAAAGGCATCTCGCAAAGCAGCCGATTTAGCAAATGCGCTTAAAGTTTGCCAAGCAAACGTAATGATTGCTGATGAAAACCTTAAAATAGTATTTGTGAACGACCGTGTTCAGCAAATGCTAAAAGTCCGCGAAAAAGAATTACAAACCGTATTGCCAAGCTTTTCTGTTGATAATTTAATTGGCACCTGTGTTGATGATTTTCATAAGCACCCTAATCATCAACGTGATTTATTAAAAAACCTAGATAAGCCCTATAAAGCCGAGCTACTGTTAGCAGGTGTCACTTTTACCTTGATTGCTTCACCTTGGATCAGTCAAGACGGAAAGCATTTAGGCACCATTGTTGAGTGGGAAGATAGAACCAATGAAGTTGCGCTTGAAAAAGAAATCGCTGAGCTTATTGGTGCTGCAGGTAATGGCGAATTAGATACAAGAGTTGCAGAAGACGGGAAGGAAGGGTTCTTTTTACGTTTGGCTCAAGGATTAAATAGCTTAGTTAAAATAGTTGATGATGCCGTTGCCGACACTGGCAATATGCTCGATGCGATGGCAAGTGGTGATTTATCAAAACGTATTGAAAAAGAATACAAAGGTTCATTTGATAAACTTAAACGCGACGCAAATGCTACGGCAGATAAATTAACAGAAGTGATTAATCGCATAAATTCATCGGCAACGTTAGTAGCCAGTGGTGCAGAAGAAATTTCTCAAGGTAATGCTGATTTAAGCCAACGTACAGAAGAGCAAGCCTCGTCACTTGAAGAAACAGCTTCAAGTATGGAGGAAATGACCAGTACCGTTCGTCAAAATGCTGATAACGCAAAAGTAGCAAACGACTTGGCAGAAGAAACCTGTGAAAAAGCGATTCAAGGTGGTGAAGTTGTTAATAGAGCAGTTACGAGCATGTCGGCAATTAATGAGTCGAGCAAAAAAATTGCAGATATTATCGGTGTAATAGATGAAATCGCGTTTCAAACGAATTTATTAGCGCTTAATGCCGCTGTAGAGGCAGCAAGAGCGGGTGAGCAAGGTCGAGGCTTTGCGGTTGTTGCAGGTGAGGTTCGTAACTTAGCGCAGCGCTCTGCGGGCGCAGCGAAAGAAATTAAAGAGTTAATACGAGATAGTGTAGGCAAAGTAGCTGATGGCTCTCAATTAGTTAATGAGTCGGGCGCTACACTTAAAGAGATTGTTGTGTCGGTGCAAAGAGTGACGCAAATGATTTCTGATATTACGGAGGCATCTGAAGAACAAAGTGCGGGTATTGAGCAAGTTAACAAAGCTATTTCTCAAATGGACGAAATGACGCAACAAAATGCCGCTCTAGTAGAGCAAGCCTCTGCTGCTGGTGAGTCTATGGCTGAGCAAGCTAATGAGATGCGCCGATTACTTAACTTTTTCTCAGTAGATCAGCAAGAGATGACAATGATGTCATCAACTATGCGAACCCCTGAACTATCTCATAAGCCGCAAAGTCGTTTTGTGAGTAATAAGCCAAGGGGCGATAACTTTGTAGACTCAGCTGATGAGTGGGAAGAGTTTTAATATTTAGCCTTTTTATGCCTCGTCTAATAAATAGTTACAGCGAGGCACTACTTGTTAGCGTTAGGTTTAATTGGGAGCGGACAATGAAAGAGTTTTTGTGTACCGACCGCGACTTTAAGGAAATTGCCAGTTTAGTTTACAGCGCATGTGGAATTGTATTAGGGGATCATAAGCGAGAGATGGTTTATTCACGCTTAGCAAGACGTATTAGGGAGCGTAAATTAACTGATTTTAAAGCTTACTTAGAGTATTTAAATAGCCATAAAGATCAGGAATTTGATGCCTTTATTAATGCAATAACAACGAACTTAACGTCTTTTTTTCGTGAAATACATCACTTTGAATTTATAAAATCTGAGCTTGTACCTGCTCTTTTAAAGGCAAATAAAAACAGTAAGCGAGTAAGAATATGGTCTGCAGGTTGCTCCACAGGGGAAGAGCCTTACAGTTTGGCGATGACTTTAAATAACGCATTTCCGAGCAATTGGGATGTAAAAATACTAGCAACCGATTTAGATTCTAATGTATTGGCAAAAGCACAAAAAGGTATTTACACCGCAGCGAATGTTAATGGCTTAGATGACGTGCAACTTAAGCGTTGGTTTTTAAAAAGCAAAGACGGTGAAAATTATAAAGTTAGAGATAAACTAAAAGAGTCTATTTCTTTCAAGCGTTTAAACTTATTACAAGACTGGCCAATGAAAGGATCATTTGATCTTATTTTATGTCGTAATGTTGTTATTTACTTTGATAAAGAAACAAAAGATCAGCTTTTTAAGCGTTACGCCAATATATTAAATGAACAAGGTTATTTGTTTTTAGGTCACTCAGAAAGTATGGGTAAAGAGCATTCGCAATTCAAAAACTTAGGGAAAACTATGTACCAAAAGGGACAAAATGCACGCTGAGTTCAGGCCGGTATTACCTAACTTTGAACATATTAAACGATATTGGGATTCGGGCCGAGGTAGCGTTGTTGCTAAAGTACTTCCGGGTGAGTTTTATGTTTCTAAAAATAATGAACTGATCTCTACAGTTCTGGGTTCGTGTATTGCGGCTTGTGTATACGATGAAGTACTTGGTATTGGCGGGATGAATCACTTTATGTTACCAATTCAAAAGGGAGTAGAACTTAAAAATGCGCATAGTTTAAGTTGTCGGTACGGTAATTGGGCTATGGAGTATCTTATAAACGAAGTTTTAAAAAATGGCGCGTCTCGGTGTAACCTAAAAGTAAAACTTTTTGGCGGGGGGAAAATTATTAGTGCGATGACTGATATAGGGCTGGGTAATATTAGTTTTGCAGCAGCGTATATTAAAGAAGAGGCATTAAATCTAGTTGCCCATGATATGGGGGGGCCGTGGCCGCGAAAAATATTTTTTCACCCGAACACTGGTAAAGTTCATATGAAAAAACTTAAAAACCTACATAATAATACGATTGAAAAACGCGAAGTCCGTTACTTACAAAACCTTAAAAAGCAAGAAGTAGTAACCGATATAGAGCTGTTTTAGGAGTATGCATGATTAAAGTATTAATAATTGACGACTCCCCTTTAATTAGGCGTTTACTCACTGAAATATTACAACAAGCTAAAGACATTACAGTAGTGGGGAGTGCTGAGGATCCCTACGAAGCTCGCGAAATGATAAAAAAACTCAGTCCTGATGTATTAACGCTCGACGTAGAAATGCCAAAAATGGATGGTATTAGTTTTTTAAAAAACTTAATGCGATTAAGACCAATGCCAGTAGTGATGATTTCAACACTGACACAAAAAGGCTCTCCTATCACACTAGAAGCGCTCGAATTAGGGGCTGTTGATTTTATAGCTAAGCCTACTAATAACGTAAGAGAGCAATTGAGCCAATATGCATCACTTGTCCAACAAAAGGTGCGAATAGCTGCTGGAGCAAGAGTAAGAAGCTATAAAAAAACGGTCGTCACAAATGAGCCTATTAATACTCATTCTCAGTTTTTACTTAATAAAGTAATAGCGATAGGTGCTTCAACGGGGGGGACTGAGGCTATAAAAGAAGTGCTTATTAAAATGCCACAAAATTGCCCGCCAATTGTAATTACTCAGCATATTCCTCCTGTGTTTAGCGCTTCATTTGCTGAGCGAATGAATCGTACATGCACGATAAATGTGAAAGAAGCTGAACATGGCGATAAGCTTAGCGCAGGCTGGGCTTATATAGCACCGGGTGGGTTTCATTTAAGTATTAAAAAACGAGGTGTTAGCTTGTATTGCCAGCTTGATGATGGCGAGCCGGTGAACAGACATAAACCTGCGGTAGATGTGTTGTTTAACTCATTAGTTGAAACTGGGGCTAAAAACGTAGTTGCAGCCATACTAACAGGAATGGGGAGTGATGGCGCAAAAGGTTTACTTGCACTAAAACAAAACGGAGCACATACCTTGGCTCAAGATGAGTATTCGTCTGTGGTATGGGGTATGCCTAAAGCAGCTGCTGAGCTAAATGCAGCTGACGAGATAGTTGCGCTGGATAAAATAACCCAGCGGCTTTTACATCAGGCCGTTAAGGTTTAGATGCTTCAATTACCCAAGGCTGCGAAAACCAAAAGTAATCACCAGGGCTTGAAATAGAAGGGGCCGTGCAATTAAAACGAGAACGCCCTTTATTAAGCACCTTTGGTGAGGTGATTTCGACAGTATTTTTAGTTATCCATTTTAAATCTGCTTGGCCTACGCTTGATACATAACAGGCAAATTGGCTCTTATGAAAATCACCCATCTTAAATTCCATTGTGAGCGTGGGTGGATTTTGCTGTGTAACGCTATCTTGATAAGTTAAATTGGTGATATTAAACGCGCGTGAGTTGAGCTTAGTAATAAGGGTTTCTAGCTTGCTGTAAAAGCCTGATGCAGGAAAACGCGGCAAGCGGCTAAAATTAGAATCTTTATTTACAGCGCCTGAGTGCTGGCCAATACCCACAAAACCAAGCTCTGTCACGAGTGCTTGCAGCTCGTTATTAAACTCACCATACGGGTATGCTAAGTATTTATAGTCGTGGCCTATTTCTTCTTTTATGCGCTTTTGAGAGTTAAGAATATCTTGCTTAATACGTGATTGCCATTGTGCATCGGTTTCGTTTTCAAGCTTAAGGTGTAAGTAATCATGTTGTCCGCTATGATTGGCTATTAATGCCCCTTTTTTAGATAATTCTTTGAGCTTATCCCACCCCATTACGTAACTCATACCTTCGTCTATTAATTTAGGATTTACAAAGATAGTGTATGGGTAGCCAAACTTTTCTAAAATAGGTGCGGCTTGTTCATAGTTATTGTTATAGCCATCATCAAAGGTGATGGCGAGAGTTTTATCAGGTAAAGTTTCACCTTGTTGAAGCGCGCTAATTAACTCATTAAGAGGAATAACGTTAAAGTTGTGCTCTTTTAAATAGCTTAAGTGCTCCGTAAATGTATTGGCGCTAACGCTCGTGACAGCGGGTAGGGTTTCACTAACATGATGATACTGTAAAATAATGGCTGCTTGAGCCCGTACAGATACACTAATGAGGATAAATAACACTAAATGAAACAATTTCTTATACATAATAAGGCACACCATAAAAGCTTGCTGTTGTTAGCGGGTCCGATGATACTATCAAATATCACAGTGCCGTTGTTAGGAATTGTTGATACTGCTGTAATTGGGCACTTAGGAAGCGCTCATTACTTAGCTGGAATTGCCCTTGGCTCTGCAGTTATATCTATTTTATTTTGGCTTGCTGGTTTTTTAAGAATGAGCACCACGGGACTCGTGGCACAAGCATACGGAAAAAACGATTTAACCCAACTTGCCGCTTTACTTAAACGAAGCCTATTGCTTGCAAGCGCAGTGGCCGTGCTATTAATTGTGTTATCCCCATTAATAAAGCACGCTATTGCTTACCTCTCCGCAGCCAATGGCGACGTACTTAACCAAGCTTATCAGTATTTTAGCATTCGTATTTTTAGTGCTCCAGCAGCATTATGTAATTTAGTGTTACTGGGTTGGATGCTTGGTGTGCATTATGGTCGAGGTCCATTTTATTTATTACTCGTCACTAATATCGTTAATATAGTGCTCGATATTTATTTTGTTGTTTATTTAGATTGGGCAGTTGCAGGCGCTGCATGGGCGTCACTTATTGCTGACTATACAGCACTAGTATTTGCACTGTTTTTAGTGGCTAAACTAGCTAAAAAACAAGACATTGATCTAAATGTACCGAATTGGTTGAGTATTAGCAAAATGGCTGAATTATTGAGTTTGAATAGAGATATATTTATTCGCTCTTTAATACTGCAATTATGCTTTAGTTTTATGACATTTTACGCGGCGCGTATAGGCGAAACCACATTAGCTGCTAATGCTGTCTTACTTAATTTTTTAATGTTGGTGAGCTTTGCTCTTGATGGCGTTGCTTACGCCTCTGAGGCAAAAGTAGGGCAAGCGAAAGGCCAAGGAAGTGTTAAAAGCATAGAGCTGTGGGTTAAAATAAGCGTATTTTGGGGTATGCTTTTTGGTGTGTTATATAGCCTATTTTTTGCATTATTTGGCAACACCATAATCAAGCTTTTAACCAATGTGCCAGAGGTTATTCAAGAGGCAACGCATTATTTACCATGGATAGTAGTATTACCAATTTTGGCCATGAGTTGCTTTTTGTTTGATGGTGTTTTTGTAGGGCTTACGCGAGCAAAGAACATGCGTAACAGTATGATACTTTCAGCTGGAGTTGGCTTTTTTGGTGTGTTTTGGGTGTTTATAGACTTGCAAAATAACGGGTTATGGCTGGCTATGAGCTGTTTTATGTTAATGCGCGGGGTTACATTAATAATTAAATATCACCACTTAAAAATAAATAATCAGCTATTAGATTAAATAAATGGTTTATTTCCAGAGATCGGGGTCATGGTGTTTAGGGCCCATATCTTTTAAAACTTGTGAAAAACGATTGGCAAAAATACCGCAGTAGCCCCAACCGGCAAAAAATAATGCGGGGAGTAAAATTATAACGCCAATTATTTGTAAGCTGTAGTGGGTGTAATACCCAATAGATATGAATATCACGGCTAGCACAAACAGTGCTAAGCCGCGAAAAAAGCGCTTTAAGCTCAGCTTAGGATTGCTCCCTAAGCGATAGATAAGCTGCTTTAGCATTTACAAGGCCTAATAGTAAGAGTGATCGCCCGCTTCGTGTTCTGTTATATCAGCAACACCGGTGATTTCTTCAAACTTAGCTATCATTTCTTTTTCAATGCCTTCTTTTAGTGTTACATCGATCATAGAACAACCATTACAACCACCACCAAACTGAAGTATAGCTATACCTGCAGCTGTAATCTCAACAAGGCTTACTTGACCACCGTGGTTAGCAAGTTGTGGATTTACTTCGGTTTCTAGCATGTGCTGTACACGTTCGTTTAACGATGCATCGTCACCTATTTTACGCGCCTTTGCATTTGGTGCTTTTAGCGTTAACTGAGTACCCATTTTGTCGGTAACAAAATCGATTTCAGCTTCTTCTAAAAATGGAGCACTTTCTGCATCTACAACGGCATCAAAACCGTTAAAGTTTAGGCGAATATCGCTCGCTTCTACAGCGTCTTCTGGACAATAAGACACACCACATTCCGCTTGTGATGAACCAGGGTTTACAACAAACACACGAATATTGGTTTGTTGTGATTGATCTGCTAATAGTTTAGCAAAATGCGCTTGCGCTGTTTCGGAAATAGAAATCATAAAACCATCTATACTTGACTAAATTACTCGGATACTGCGTATCATACTCCGCTCATCGTGTTGCGGCTAGTGTTGAGCGTAAAAAGTTGGCATCTATTTTAAGCAATGGTAGCGTGCAAACAACGAACATTTTTTGAGTGATTTATATGCGTTTGGTATTAACATTAATGGTGGTGTTGCTTAGCTTTTCAAGTGTAGCTAAGCCACTTTCGTATTATTTTGAACAAGATGTAAAATTTGACCCTTCAATTCCTACTCCTGAGCAAGTACTCGGTTACGAAGTAGGAGAGTGGCACGTGAGACACGATCAGCTCGTACGTTATATGGAAATACTTGCTGATAAAAGCGACCGTATAAATTTTGAAGTGATTGGCCGCACACATGAACAACGCCCCCTTGTCATGCTAACAATTACAGCAGCTGATAAGTTATCAAGCATAGAGCAGACACGCCAAGCTCACTTAGCACGCTTAAGTAACGATGGATCAGATGCTAATTCTACAAAGCAGCCTGCCGTTGTATGGATGGGGTATAGTGTGCATGGTAATGAGTCATCAGGTAGTAACTCATCTTTGCTGGTGGCATATTACTTAGCTGCTGCACAAGGTGCTGAAATAGATGAGCTATTAAACAACACGGTTATTTTACTCGATCCTTCACTTAACCCAGATGGCTTAGCGCGCTTTGCTAATTGGGCAAACAGTAACCGAGGTATGAACTTATCAAGCGACCCTAAAACCCGTGAACATGTTGAAAGCTGGCCAAGTAGTCGTACCAATCATTACTGGTTTGATTTAAATCGTGACTGGTTATTACTACAACACCCTGAATCGCGCGCGCGTATTGCTAAATTTCATCAGTGGAAACCAAATGTCTTAACCGATTTTCATGAAATGGGACCAAACAGCAGTTACTTTTTTCAGCCAGGTATTCCTAGTCGTAAGCATCCTATAACACCGGATGAAAATGTAACGTTAACTAAAGCGATTGCTAACTATCACGCAAAAACGTTAGATGAAAACAACGCACTGTACTTTACTGAAGAAAGCTTTGACGACTTCTATTACGGTAAAGGTTCAACCTATCCCGATGTAAATGGTGGTGTAGGTATTTTATTTGAGCAAGCAAGTTCTCGCGGGCATATCCAAGACACTATAAATGGACCTTTGAGCTTTCCCTTTACTATTAAAAATCAACTATTAACGAGTTTATCTACCTTTAAAGCCGCTGTTGATAACCGCCAAGCATTACTTGATTACCAAGCTAAGTTTTATAATCAAGCTACTGATTTAGCCAGTGATGAAAGCTTTGAAGGTTATGTTATTGAGGGCGCGGATGACAACACTCGTATTAAAGATTTTTTAGGGTTGTTGAAACAGCATCAAATAGATGCTTTTTCGCTTACTAAATCACTCAAGGCAAATGGCAACAACTATACAACCAATAGCTACTTTGTGCCCTTAGCCCAGCCACAGTACCGCCTAATAAAAGCTATTTTTAGCGAGCAAAAAAATTTTGCTGATAACACCTTTTATGACGTATCTGGCTGGACTTTAGCGCATGCGTTTAACTTACCTTTTGCAAAAGTAAAAAGCAGTTGGGGTTTAGAGGTTGCAAGTACACCGTGGCAAAAAGCGGTAAAACCTTCTTTTGCTTCACTTGAGCAAGGCTATGCGTTTGGCTTTTCGTGGGATGATTACCTAGCACCTAAAATGCTAAACAGCCTTTTAAAGCAAGGTATTAAAGCGCGTGTAGCGCTAAGCCCATTAACAGCCAAATCAAACTCAAGTGAAGTAAGCTTTGATGCTGGTAGTATTATTGTGCCAGCAGGCTTACAAACGAATAATGATTGGGTTGGAATATTAAATAAAGCACAAAACGAGTTTGGAATTGCAATCAAGCCTATTAACTCAGGTCTTACAAGCAAAGGAGCCGATTTAGGGTCTCGTACAATGGCGGTTGTTAGCGAGCCAAAAGTATTATTGGTAGGTGGTAAAGGCGTAAGCCAGTACGAAGCTGGGGAAGTATGGTATTACCTCGATCGCTTTGTAGGTGTTGCGCCAACAATTGTTGAAATGGAGCGTTTAAACTCTATTGAACTCAGTAATTACAGCCATATAGTACTTGCTCATGGTAACTACAACAGCTTATCTGATACCGACAAAGTGGCTATAAAAAGCTGGGTAAGAAAAGGCGGCGTTATTTGGGGTCACAAAGGCGGAGCTAAATTTTTAGCTGATCAGCAATTACTCAAAGCAAGCTATCTATCAAGACAAGATGTAGCGAGTGCATTTAAAACGACAGGTTTAAGTTATGGCGATAAGGACCATTTAGCAGGACGTCAACGCATTGCAGGAGCTATTTTTAATACTAATGTAGATTTAACTCACCCACTTACATTTTCACTTAAACGCAATACATTGCCCGTATTCAAAAACAGTACTTGGTTGCTAGAAGCTTCCGATGCACCGTTTGTAAATGTACTTACCTATACTAAAAAGCCATTGTTAGCGGGTTTTACCGATGCTGTTAATGTTGAGCAAGTTGCTGGTGGTGCTGGCTTAATTGCGCACTCATATGGACTAGGTACAGTAATAGGCATGACCGACGATCCTGTATTTAGGGGTTACTGGTATGGGACTAGTCGACTACTAAGCAATGCGTTATTTTTTGGTCATACGTTTCGTGCAAATGGCGAATAATACCAATTAGCTTAATTAAGTAATCTATTTTGAGGATGGAAAAACGTGTTGATAGCTAGGCAAAAAATTCGCTAATTAGTTGTTCTCGGCAATTGCTCCTGGATTGCTCTACCTTCTGCATCCATGCAGTCGTAAATGAGAATTTTTTAACACAGGTAGCGACACGTTTAGCCCCGCAAAATGATTAAGTATTATTGCGGATTGGTTTAATACTTTTTAATAATTAAATAGGCGTTAAGCAAGTTGTAAAAGCCCACACTTGTTTAGCGCCTGCTTGTTTTAGTGCACTAGTAGCTGCGTTTAATGTTGCCCCTGTCGTCATCACATCATCAACAATAGCGACTGTTTTACCTGCCATGTCTTGTGTACAAATAAAGGCATTTTTTAAGTTTCTTATACGCTTTGCTTGGGATAGCTCCGACTGAGCTTGTGTTTTTTTATCGCGAATAAGAACATTACTTAGTGGGGCGTAATTAGCTAAACAGGGTTGCCATACTTGGCTTACCTGATTAAATCCGCGAGTAATAAAGCGGCTTTTATGAAGAGGTAAAATAATAAAGGTATCTGGCAAGTTAGGGCTTTGCTCAAAAAACTGCGTTAACTGTTTTTGTATAATTTGCTGCAATGCCTTTTTATAATGAATTTGATTATTAAATTTTAGCCTTTTAAGCCAATGCTCAAAGGGAGGTTGATAAAAAGCGCATGCAAATAATTTATCAAACTCGCAATTAGGAAACATCTCAATAATATCAGGTCGATGCAATAAACTCGTATGCTTACTAAAATCAAACAATGGTAAATCTTCAAGGCAATAATCACATAGCCCTAAAGAGGTCGTAATCGAGCTTTGACACTGCACGCAATAAGAGGGAAATAACCAATTTAAAACGGCTTGTTTCACTGACTCGCTCCTTGCATTGCAATCGCCTTTCTAAACGTTATGATGAGCCTAAGTTTGGTAAAGGTTAAGCAAATATGCAAAATGAGTTAGTGTTATTACATGGTTGGGGAATGAATCAGGGCGTATGGCAGTTAGTACAGCCAGAACTTGAGTTTTTATATTCAGGAAATGTACGTAGCCTTGACCTACCTGGGTTTGGTAATAGCGATGTATGCCCAAGCCCTTATACTTTGCATGATGCAGCAGAAATTTTAAGTAAGCAATTAAAGCCGAAGAGCATTTTAATGGGGTGGTCGTTAGGTGGTTTACTTGCACTTTATATTGCTAAGCATTGGCCTGAAAAAGTATCTAAGGTTATTTTAATAGCATCGACTCCTTTTTTTGCTGAGGCAGATAACTGGCCTGGAATAAAAGCGAATGTATTGGCGCAGTTTAAAGAGCAGTTAGTTAATCATCGAGAAAAAACAATAGAGCGCTTCTTAGCTATTCAAGCAATGGGTAGCGAGTCGGCGCGCGATGATATAAAGCAGCTTAAACAATTGCTAAATCAGTACCGCGCACCCCAAAGCGATGCCCTGAGTGCTGGTTTAGATATTTTACAAAACGACGATTTACGTGACTTATTTACTCATTGCCCAGTCCCTATTAGAGGAGTATTTGGCCGGCTTGATGCTTTAGTACCTTATAAAGCAATTAGCAAAATGTCAGCACTAAATACTGAGTTTGAATATGAAGTACTAGATAAAGCATCTCATGCACCATTTATTTCTCATAAAAGTGAGTTTTTATCTGTCGTTAAATCAATGCTTTAAAATAGAGCTAAGAATAGCGCTGTTTAAAGCTTTATTTTGAGCAGAACCTGAGCGATAATTAAACAATGTTTATTTGGTGGAGGTTTTAATATGCCAATCGGATCAGTATTTAATAGTGGTATAGAAGGGTTTAACCGAGCTAGCCAAGGTATTGAAAAAGCCAGTGCTGAGATTAACCGTGCCAGTATAGAACAACAAGATGACGCGCAATTAGCGCAGCAACGTCAGCTTACGGCAGCACGCCCTGAAGAGGCGATTACTGCACCAGTAGCACAACCAGCTCGTGTTGATGAAGCGCTTGTTAACTTAAAAGTTGAAGAATTTAATGCCAAGGCAAACACGCAATCAATTCAAACGGCCGATGATGTACTTGGCACGTTAATCGATATTAAAGTTTAGTATTATGAATATTGTCACGCCATTTCCGTCTATCAATATAAACACCGCAAATGTTTATACGGAAACCGCACGGCGTGACAACCAACTACGCGAAGTTATTCCGGCTCCCGCATCTAGTAGCGCAAGTAATACAGAAACCAAAGCGCAAAGTGATGCTGAAAAAGCAAAATTGCCAGGCAGTAGCGATGGTGCGACGTATAACGCAACGGGAAAAATAGCAGACGAAAAGTCAGTTCAGCAGCGCGATGGAAACCCAGAAAATCCAGAGGGCACTGAGCAAGAAAGTGAAGCAATCGAGAAAAAAGAATCTGAGCAAGAAGAGCTGCAATTAGAACAAGAACAACAACAAATTACAGAGCTAAAAGCACGGGATACTGAAGTACGAATACACGAACAAGCACACGCTTCTGTAGGCGGGCAATATGCTGGCTCGCCAAGCTATGAATACCAACGTGGCCCAGATGGTACTAACTACGCAGTTGGCGGAGAAGTACAAATAGATGTATCAGAAATTCCGGGTGACCCGCAAGCGACTATAGACAAAATGCAAACGGTACGCGCTGCCGCATTAGCGCCTGCAGAGCCTTCAGGAGCTGATCGCTCTATTGCTGCAGATGCTACGCAAAAGCTAGCAGCGGCTCAAGCTGAGCTTGCACAACCTGAAAAAGAAGACGACGAAGACGCAAAAAGTAAACTTGAAGCGTCATTCTCTAGCGATGAAAGCAGCGATACAAAAACAGCTAAAAGTGATGAGCAAACACGTGATGCCGATGTTGAGGCACGGGCGGGGCGTATTGCTAACTTTTATCAAATGGCTACATCGCCAGCGAGCCAAAGTAGTTTTTCAGCGTTAAGTTAATAATTTAGCAAAACATAACCACAAAAAAACCGCTTACGCGGTTTTTTTCGTTTTAGCTTAGTTGTACAAGTATTATTTTTTTACTTTAGCATTAGCGAACGCATCGGCAAATGCATTGCCCATTAACGCATTACCGTTGTCACGTTTAGGCTTTGCAGCGCGAGGTTGCGAATTATTAGCACGTGCTTGTGGCTTTTGCGTAGCTGGAGCTGCTGACTTATTACTTGTGTCAATATCGTCATCTAAGCGCATAGTAAAGCTTATGCGTTTACGTGCAGCGTCTACTTCAACAACTTTAACCTTTACAATATCACCAGCTTTAACAACTTCACGCGGATCTGATATAAATTTATTCGTGATTGCTGAAATATGCACTAAACCATCTTGGTGAACACCTACATCAACAAACGCACCAAAATTAGCAACGTTTGAAACCACACCTTCTAAAATCATACCTGGCTTTAGGTCACTAATTTTTTCAACACCGGCTTTAAACTCAGCTGTTTTAAATTCAGGTCGAGGATCTCGACCAGGTTTATCAAGCTCAGTAATAATGTCGGTAACGGTTGGTAAGCCAAACTTTTCGTCAGTGTAATCGTTAGCAGCAAGTTTAGTTAAAAAGTCGCTGTTACCAATTAGGTTACTGACATCTAAGCTATTGCGTTCACAAATGCGTTTAACAACAGGATAAGCTTCAGGGTGTACTGATGAGTTATCTAGTGGATCGCTACCATTGTTAATACGTAAAAAACCAGCCGCTTGTTCAAATGCTTTTGGCCCTAAACGCTCAACCTTTTTAAGCTCACTACGTTTAGTAAATGTGCCGTTAGCATCGCGATAATTAACGATATTTTGCGCTAATGTTTTGTTTAAACCAGATACGCGTGTAAGTAACGGTACCGAGGCCATATTTAAATCTACGCCTACTGAGTTTACACAGTCTTCAACTACTGAAATAAGGCTCTGGCCTAATTGGCTTTGCGATACATCATGTTGGTATTGGCCAACACCAATTGATTTTGGCTCAATTTTAACAAGTTCAGCAAGTGGATCTTGGAGGCGGCGCGCAATAGAGACAGCCCCTCGTATAGAAACATCTAAATCTGGAAATTCATTAGCTGCAAATTCAGAAGCTGAGTAAACCGATGCACCTGCTTCGCTAACCATAATTTTACTAAGTTTAAGTTCGCTGTTTGCTTTGATAAGCTCAGCAACCAACTTATCTGATTCGCGTGATGCAGTACCGTTACCAATCGCAATTAGCTCAACTTTATGCTGACGGCAAAGTTGCTCTAACGTACGCACTGATTTATCCCAATGATTTTGTGGTGCATGAGGGAAAATAGTTTGTGTAGCTAGTAATTTACCTGTGCTATCAACAACGGCAATCTTACAGCCAGTACGAAGGCCTGGATCAAGACCTAAAGTAGTACGAGGGCCTGCAGGTGCAGCCATTAATAAATCTTTTAAGTTTTTAGCAAATACATCGATTGCACCGGCTTCTGCTTTTTCGCGCATTGCTGCAAAAAACTCATTCTCTAGGTGTAACCCTAGCTTAACTTTCCACGCCCATTGAACAACGTTTAATAACCAAGGACTTGCCGCTTTATATTTAATATCTAAACGGTAATGCTCAGCAATCATGTTTGCACATAATTGTGCTGAATTTTCAGCACTAGGCTCTGGGTTTATATTTAACTGAAGTACACCTTCATTTCGGGCTCTAAGCATTGCAAGCGCACGGTGAGAAGGTACTTTTTTAAGAAGTTCTTGATGCTCAAAGTAATCACGGTATTTTGCACCGGCTTGCTCTTGGCCTTTAATCACAGTACTTTCAATTGCGCCATTTTGGCTAATGTGGCTTCTAAATTTAGCAAGTAATTTTGCGTCTTCAGCAAAGCGTTCCATTAAGATGAATTTAGCGCCTTCAAGTACCGCTTTTGTATCTGCAAAACCTTTTTCAGCACTTACAAACTGCTGTGCTTGTTGCTCTGGGTCAAGGTTAGCATCTTTAAATAGTGCATCTGCAAGAGGCTCTAAACCAGCTTCAATTGCTATTTGGCCTTTAGTGCGGCGCTTAGCTTTATATGGTAGGTATAAATCTTCAAGTTCTGTTTTACTTTGTGCATTAGTTATATCGGCACTTAGCTCTGGCGTTAGTTTATTTTGCGATTCGATTGTCGATAAAATAAAACTACGGCGCTCTTCTAGTTCACGTAAATACGATAAACGCTGCTCTAAAAGGCGTAATTGGGTGTCGTCTAGGCCGCCTGTAACTTCTTTTCTGTAGCGGGCAATAAAAGGAACAGTTGCGCCTTCATCAAGTAACTTTGTTGCAGCAACAACCTGTTGCTGCTGTGCGTTTAACTCACCGGCTAAACGTGCAGAGATATCGCTCATGCAAAAACCTTTTTATACAATAAAATAAGACCAGAAGCGTGTTACTGGCGCTGTTAATTGCTTGAATAATATCACAGGAGGTAGTAATGAAAAGCTCTTAAAGCAAGCTATTTTACTTGCTTTAAGATGGTTGGGTCGGGAGCAAATCAATTCAACTAAAAGAGCGCCCTAGTGAGGGTGCTCAATGTTTTCTAATACCTCACTGAAAGAGTGAGCAATAGGTGAGATATGTACAGGAATATGTAATGTTTTAGCTATTTGGCGAGCTGAAATTAAACCACAAATTTCGTTACTCGCTGTTGTAACTAATAAAAACATTGTGCCCTGATGCTCCATCGTTTGCAGCGCATCACCAATGCATGCGTAGCTTAAGCTTTGCATACTTACACCTGTAAGGCGGCTAACTGGTGTCATAATGTCACGTAAGCTTACTTCGCTTCGTTGCATATTTAAGCGCTCTGCAATAATAGTAATTTTAGAGCTTTGTAAATCGGCGCTAGAAACTAGGCCAATTAATTTTTGGTGTTCGTCTGTTACTAAAACAAAGTCAGATTGTTGTGCACTTACTTGTTTAAGCGCATCTGTAATCGTTGTTCCATGCTCTGCACGAATAGGTGTTTTTTGAGTAAAGTTATTCACCATTTTTAGCGCTGGAGAAGATAAATCGATTAATGGTTGATCATCTGCAAATGTGCTAGCAATAACGCCATGAGAAATATTTTGGGTACGTAATTCTTTAAAGTTAGACATAGTAGTCACCTTAGTAGTTATAAAATTTAATTAAGTTGTAAAATAATGAATTAAATTAAATAGCTAGGTGGTCCGCGTTGGTATGCAGTGCTAAAAGGTCTGTTTAGATTAGTGCTCTTATAAAAAGAATCTACGACATTAGGAAGTGGTTGAGGCGACCTATAGGTAATAGTGTTAACGTGAGAGTCCACGTCAAAATCGAGGTTTGCTTGGTCAGGAATATCACAAGTAATAAAGTGATTAGATAGTTTAGCGTTATCAAGGTTTACGTCAGTGTTGCTGGCATGCAGGGTCAAACTTACACTCATTAAAAGTGCAAACAATACGGCATTACTAAATATGCGCTGTACTATGTTTGACATAATCACGACCTTAATTAACTGCTTTCAAATTAAACAAATCAACTTGAATAATTCAGTTATAGCTTATTGCTTTAATTTACACAATCAAAAGTTAACATGATCTGAATCAAAACTTTTTATTTCTTTTTTTGGTAATCGATACTGTTTACATACCACTGCTTTTTTCCCTGAGGAGTGGTCACTTCAAATTCGTCGTCCACTTGTTTTTTAATCAACGCACGCGCCATAGGTGAGTCTATTGATATGTAATCTTTACGGTCGTAAATTTCATCAGGACCTACAATTCTGAACTTTTTAACTTCACCTTCTTCGTTTTCAATTTCAACCCATGCACCAAAAAATACTTTTCCATCTTGCACGGGAGAGTAGTCAATAATTTTTAAATCAGGTATGCGCTTGCGTAAGTAGCGTACCCGGCGGTCAATTTGGCGCAGTAAACGCTTATTATACTGATATTATAACCCCACCCAAATATATACTAAAATCACTACTTTAATACTTGTTAGATGATAGAAAAGAGTTAGTATTAAGGAAAAGTAAATATACTATATAATAAAAAGTATGGCATACATCCAAAAAATAAACGTAAAGTATCATGATAAAGAGGCTGGTAGTATTTGTGAGTTACCAGCTCTTTATACAGAGAAAGGTGTCGTGATATCACATATAAGATATCTTGCTTGGTACAGCTCTAAAAGTGAGTCATGGAAAGAGCGCTCTATATTTTCTTTAAAGCTCCTACTCACATATATTGATGTCGTACCAAACTTTGAAAACTCAACTTTATTATTAAAAGGTTTTACTAAAGCACTATTAGTAGGAACAATCGATTACGATAAAATGGATGACGAACTTGGATTGTATTGGAAGGCAAGAAAGCCTAGAGATGCAAATAATATATTATTTCATATAACGCATTACTCTGATTTTTTAGCTTTACAGGAAGGGTTTGACTCATCAAGGATAAACCCCTTCAGAAAAGCAACCAGTTATGAAGAGAGATTAAATTGGTGTGCATATTATCATAAGCACGCAAATGTGTTCCTAAATCATTTATCTAATCAAAATGACGCTGCCTTTAATGCGAAGAGAGTAAGATTCATTGATCGGTTATTAGAGCCTAAAATAAATAATGAAAAAGCGATGAAATTCCCCGATGAGCACTTTGAAAAGCTTCTTTATATTGGAATGGTAAAAGGCTCAACACCAGACTATAAATCTCAAGCTATGACCATGTTATTAAATTATGGTGGATTACGTAAAAGTGAGCTATTTCACCTTTATGTTTCAGATATAACTTTACACCCAATATATCGAGATGAAGCATTAGTTAGGGTCTATCATCCAGAAATAGGCCGCTCACCTGACAGTAGTTTTGCAAATAGGCGAGAATACTTACTCGAAAGCACTTTCTATAAACCAAGAAATACATACCGATTATCAGAAAGACTATATGCGGGTTGGAAGTCACCTTTACTCACAAATAAAGACGGCTATTTTGAAGTGATATTTAACCCGCCTGAAAAAGCAAAAGAATTTTTAATATCTTGGGTTAACTATCTTAAATATCAACGGGTAGAGCCGGCAAAAACAGACACTCACCCATTTGCATTTACCAACTCCACAGGAGCGCCTGAAACGATAAAAAACTTTCAGCGAATTCATAAAAGAGCAGTAAAAAAAATTGGGTTGGAAGTTCAAAAAGAGCTTGGAACTACAGAGCATGGACACAGGCATGCATATGGTTATCGCGCACGACAACTTGGTTTAAGCCAAGTTGAAATTCAAAAAGCAATGCATCATAAGAGCTCTCTATCCTGCTTGGTATATATACAACCAACCTCAGAAGATATTCGTAGTAAGATGAGAGAGATTAAATGAGCAAACTTAAAGGTGACTCGAGCCTTCCATTAAATATACCTGTATCAATAAAAACATTGGGTGAATACAAAGCAATATGCAAAAAAAACGGTATTACTAACTCAAGATTACATTTAGAAAATTACAAAAGCATACCAGGCCTAATTGCACATCCAGAGAGGGTTTTTAAGGATGAGTGGGTGAGCTATAAAGATACATTTGATGTCCCTGATTTTTATTCCTATAAAAAGTTAAAGAGTATTATTAAGCCATTAGCTCTTAAATCACAAAAGGAATACAGGGCATTTGTTAAAAAGCAAGATGACCCTCAAATACCAAATGACCCACAGGGGGTATGGGAAAGTGAATGGGAAAATTGGTTTAAATTTTTAGGTAAAAAAGAGCCTTACAATTTAAAATTTATTGCAAAACCATATATAGCTTGGGCTGTAAAAATAGAAGAATTTATGACCCAAGCATTAGGCGGAGGTTCTAAAAACTCTTTGCTTTGTCGATTCGTTCGAATTTATATAGAAAAACACGATAAAAGCTTAACTCCAGAAGCATTTCTTACAAAGCAAAAGGTTAATATTAGACCCTTAAAGCAAGAATTAGAAAAGTTGAATACCGATAATATGCGGCGTAACTTGATAATTGCAGTGAATGAATTTTTAGACTTTGTAATTACCAACGATCTAACTAGTGAAGATGAGGAGACTGGAGAGATCATTCGTGTAATGGATGCTAGAAATCCTTTATCGCTGCTATCAAATTCAGCAAGTGTGATGTCTCCGCAACGCGCTGAGTCAACTAAACCTTGCTTGCAGTATTACTTTGTTAAAAAGGCCCAAGAGTGGATAATTCCAGCTAATGCAAAAACTTTTAAAGACCTAAAGCATTTGCAAAAATTTGATGCTGATTGGCTGAAAGTATCATCGAAGGAAGTAGATCGAAGTGACCCTGATTGCGTGATAAAAAAGATTGGAGATCAGCTTTATATGTGGTCTCCAATAAATTGGTTGCATACGTTCACTTTAACAAAAGTTCCATTGCGGGGTCGTCAGATTGCATATAATGATTCAGGTGAAGCAGATGATGTAATAGCTAATGTTGATCAAAATGGAAAAATAATTTGGGAAAAAAATAAATCTATTTTTTCGGGGTTAACAAAAAACCAAGCGTTTATTAAAAGAATGCCTGACGAAAACGCAGGGATGTTTATCACTACAAACAAAACAAGTAATAATGGTCAAGGTTATTCAATACCTTGGATACCTGAAGACCTTATTTATTGGTTAGTAAAACTTCGTAAGTGGCAGCAAAAATATAATCCTATAGATAACCCTACGAACTGGTCTAGTTGTAAAAGAACAAATTTAAATGAGTTGCAACTTAAGGCTAAAGGAATAAATTGTTTTTTATTTAGGGCGTATCAGGATATTGAGCCACAAAGTGTTGGTAATTCCCTAACACCAAGGTTAGCTGCCGCACTTTATAATGTTCAACCATCAAATTTAGAGCTTGCAACGCTATCAGGGAAGGAAGCAACGTTAAATCAGTATAAGTCTAAGTATACCCCTCACTCAATGCGTGTGAGCCTTATAACGGCTTATATAATGGAAATGGGGATGCCTATTGAAATAGTTATGAAAGTTGTGGGGCACTCATCAATTGTAATGTCTATTTATTACTGCAAAATTACGCAAGGCGATATTAGAAAGCGATTAGAGCAGGGCGAGAAAGAAGCATTAAAAACGAGGGTTGACGCTACTCAGAGTTTAATTGAACAAAATAAAATAGAGAAAGTAAAAAATGAATTGGTATCAAATAATGAAGAGTTACTAAATTCATTAACAAACTCTATTCCAGCAGGGAACTTCATTTTCAGGGATTATGGTATCTGCCCATATGCCGCAACTCGCTGTGAAGATGGCGGAGAACTTAATGGTAGTGGTACATCATTACGTGTACCGGCTCCATCTGGTTATCTAGGGACGCAAAATTGTCTTCGCTGTCGTCATTTTATTACAGGCCCCGCATTTATTGGTGGGTTGCTATCCATCACTAACGAAATATTATTTCACTCTAACACCCAGTCATCTCAATGCACAAAGTTACAAAGTAAAATTACTATGCTTGAGAAAAGTTTAGACGAATTAGATCGCCGAGAATACGTAGCTAATTTAAAAAATGAAAAAATTGACTTATCAGAGCGTAAAATTCTTGAGTTAAAAATAAGAAAAACTGAGTCAGAATATGAAAGTGCAGCAAAAAAAATGGATATGCTCTTATGTGACTTACAGTCGTCCTACAAGCTAATTAAAATGACACAATCAATAGCTAATCAAAAAGACAGCTTGTCCCTCGTTAAAATGAGTGATTCAGAAATAGAAATATCTTTAGAAGAGACATCTTCATTTGAGCAACTTCAAGAGGTTTGTGAGAATGCAACGATTTATGAGTCGGCCAATGCATCGCATGCCATAATTCCAAGATCTCAACAGTTGGATAAAATGGCTGTATTCAATGAAATATCTCCCGGCTTATTCTTACTCACAGAAGAGCAACAATTGCACGCTGGAAATCAATTAGCGCGCCTTTTAAAGTCTCGTTTAAAAACATGGTCAAAAGTTAGTCGTGTAATTAATTGTGATATTAAGCTCTCCGACCTTCTTGGTGATGAACAGATTTCAAAGTCTGAAATCGAATTTATTAATAAAAATAATACGTTAATTAATAGTGAGTTATGAGTATGTCACCTGAAGATCTACTAACTGAATTACAAAAAGGTTGCTCTACTAAGATTAGTGAAACCCTCGAAGCAATCTATAGGGTTTGTATGGAGCAAAGAAAAAGAGGTGTTGATGACTATTCTATTTCTACAATATCAAAGTTAGGCACTCAACGAGGGGTTCCAAAAGCACAAAGTATTCGTAATAAATCGGGTGAAAAGTATAGAGCACTTATTGCATCATTTGCAGAGAACAGCCCAGTAAAAGATCTTGGTAAGCAAAAGCATCAAGGGTTAGACTGGATAGATGAAATAAACAATCCAAAGCATCGATTACTAGCAAAAATTCAAGCTTCCGAGCTAATTGCGACTCGAAAAAAGCTACAAGAAATTATTCCACCAAACCTTCAAATTGATATTTATGACTACAAGTCTACTGGGCTTGGTTCTGAGCATAAACTATCGAATCAAGAGCGCAGAGCATTAGAATATTTATTATCAAATAGCTTTCAAAGCAAATGGAAATTAACGCCAACGGATTATGGGGAGCTTATTGATGAAAATAAGCATGCTGTTTTTAAAGCGGCTACCCTTGACGCTATAAAAAAAGCTTTAGATTTTTTATAGCCGTAATATCTATAACACACGCTAAAATTTAATTTGCTGTCTGGTTATTATAATCTTTGTAGTTTCAATAAAGGAAAGCTTCATTTGGATAGAAAAATTAAAAGACCCTATAGTTAGGCTTCAAGATAACATTTTCTCCTCTCAAGCATTAGCAGCTGAAAAACTAGCAAAGGAGATATAGTACCGATTGGTCCAGTCATAGAATTTTATGGAGGTGGGTAGTCTTCGTCACCAAACTCAAAATAGACTGACTTAGAAGTAGAAGATCTTGAATACCTCATATCTAAAGAGTTTATGCGCCGAGCAGGTTTGGAAGTGGGGCCAAACGGTAGTATATTATCAAGTAATGATAAAGATAACTTTCTCCCGGTTGCAACTTTAGATGCTGTTAAAAAAGCATTGCAGTATTTGTAATATTGGGATGGGGCAAACTAATTGTATACCAATCTAATAACGCGTGAAGGATTAGACAAGCTAAATAAAGAGCTTAATTACCTTTGGCGCGACTACAGACCTGAAATAACAAAAAAAGTAGCTTGGGCTGCTAGCCTTGGCGATCGTTCAGATAATGCCGATTATAAAGAAAATAAAAGATTACTTAGACAGATAGATTCTCGAATTAGGTTCCTTAGAAAGCGCATCGAAGCAGTCAAAGTTATTGACTACTCTCCTCAACAAGTCGGCAAGGTTTTCTTTGGGGCATGGGTAGAGGTTGAAAATGATAATGGTGAAACAAAAGCTTTTCGCATAGTTGGCCCTGATGAGATCTATGGTCGTAACGATTACATTTCTATTGACTCTCCTATGGCCAGAGCGATGCTAAAAAAGGAAGTTGATGATGATTTTCAAGTTAAAACGCCAGTAGGGATAAAAGAGTGGTTTATTAACAAAATTGAGTACAAGTAAAGAGCTAGTACAGCTTATGCAACAACTAACTTGAAAAACTCCGAAAGAGAGTATTTATATTTCAGCCTTCTGAGCTTTAGTCATCAAAATCTCTTTTGGTATAAAGACGGTTAGTCTGCTTAGAGCGAGTTACGGACATTGAACATATGCTGGTGAACGTGGATATTCTAATATTTTACAGTTAAAAAAAAATGTCTCAACAAAACTAATGGACTTGTAGCCATTAAAGTATGATGAAATCTACCCGAGAAAAGAGTCCTAATATTCAGAGTAATATTGCGTGTAGTGCTGTAAATCATTTTTTCAGTTTTTCTTAAGTAAATCTTAAGGTTTGCCTGATATTTTATTAAGACACTTTTTATTTAGCCGATAGGTTTCTTTAATTGCTTGACTTATCGGTGATTAATTTGCAAATTTATTATCGCTAATAACTAAAAAACAGGGATTTATATATGTTATCAGTTGTACTTCCTGCCAAAGACGAAGCCGAAAATATTGGCCATCTTATTGAAGAAATTCATACCAGCCTTGCTGATTTATACCCGTTTGAGATTATCGTTGTCGATGATGGCTGTAGTGATAGTACCTTTGAAACCGCCCTCGAAACTGGAAGAACATTAGGCTGTGATGTAAAAGCTATCAAACATGCCTACAGTGTCGGACAAAGCACAGCGATTGTGTCGGGTGTGTTACAGGCGAAATACACCTTGATGGCGACCCTTGATGCCGACGGACAAAACGATCCGGCTGATTTGCCTAAATTAGTTGAGCGCGCTCAACAAATAGAAGCCGCTAATTTTTGCGTAATTGGCTACCGTAAAAACCGAAAAGACACGCCTTGGAAACGTTTTCAGTCGCGTTTTGCTAATAAATTCCGCGATGCTATTTTACATGATGGTGTGCCAGATACCGGCTGTGGTTTGAAAGTAGTGCCCACAGCCACATACCTAAGGCTACCACACTTTAACCATATGCACCGTTATATTCCTGCTTTGGTCAAACGTATGGGAGGCGAAGTGCAAGTGCAAGAAGTGAACCACCGCGATCGTGAACATGGTCTATCAAAATACACGGCTTGGAATCGAGCTTGGGTCGGTATTGTTGATGTATTAGGCATGATGTGGCTTATTCGTCGTGGCAAAGTGCCAATGGTTAATGAAATTCAAACGAGTAACACTAGTGACGATTAACAGGCTCGCTAAATTTATTGTTAGTTTGTCGTTATTTATTGCGATAGCGTTTGCAGTTCAACAAGGTTTTTTTGAACATATCGCTGACAGTAACTGGGTCGCTAAGTTTGTTAAAGAACAAGGCAAACAAGCCGTTGTTGTATTGATGGCGATGGGGGCTGCCTATGCCGCTCTTGGTGCGCCACGCCAATTGTTAGCGTTTGCGTTTGGTTTTGCTTTTGGGGCTGTTGAAGGGGCACTTTTAGCGTTAGTAGCAACAGAGCTCGGTTGTATTTTGTCATTTTACGCCGCCAAATGGTTGTTTCGCTCAAGCTTGCAACGCAAATTTAATAAAAGTTTAATGAAATTTGAACGCTTGGTTAAAGACAATACCACCTTAAAGGTATTGATGATTCGGTTGTTACCTATCGGCAGTAACTTGTTTACTAATGTCGCAGCTGGAGCAACTACAGTACCGGCTCAGGGGTTTTTTCTTGGTAGCTTTATTGGCTACATTCCACAAACCTTAATTTTTGCCTACGCTGGCGCTGGAATTGGTTTATCAGAGCACGAAAAAATACTCATCAGTATTGCGCTGTTTATTGTTTCATCGGTAATTGGCTCACTGCTTTATCGCAGTCAATTTCGTCGTAAAGTACAAGAACTATAAAGAAGTTAGGTTATGAAAAATATAATAAAAACCTTCGAACAAGATGATTATTACGCCGTCTTAAAAATCTTACTGGCCTTTGCCGCTGTTATTATTTTATTAGGTATTGGTATTCGTTCACCGTGGCCTGCTGATGAACCTCGATTTGTTGAAGTAGCCAGAGAAATGGTTGCCACTGGCAATTGGCTATTTCCAATGCGTGGCGGTGAATTTTATCCTGATAAACCACCAGTTTTTATGTGGTCAATCGCTCTTTTTTATTCACTTATTGGCAACCTAAAACTGGCATTTTTACTGCCAAACGCCATCTGTGGCTTGATCACTTTATTTTTGGTGTATGATCTTGGGGCAAAACTCCATAGTGTTCGCGTGGGTCGCAATGCCGCTTTACTTTTATTAATTACACCACAATTTTTGATCCAAGCTAAAGCTGCCCAAATTGATGCGATGGTGATGTGTTGGATAACGATTGGTTGTTATGGCTTTATCCGTCATTTCATTTTAGGGCCCAATTGGCGCTGGTATTTTATTTCGTGGGCATTTATGGCGCTCGGCATTATTACTAAAGGGGTAGGTTTTTTACCTGTACTCATGTTTATTCCCATCATTGCTTATCGCTTGGCGAATAAAGACTATTTTAAAGGCAGGCTCACCTTCGCTTGTTGGTTAGGTTTTGTGCCCTTTTTCTTGGTGTTGGCGGCTTGGTTTGTACCGATGATGATTACGGTGGCAGAGCAAGCGACCCCTGAATTAATTCAGTACAAAAACAATATTCTGTTCAAGCAAACGGGCGAACGGTACGCCAATGCCTGGCATCACCTTGAGCCTTGGTATTATTTTATTGTTAGTGTAATTCCCGTGATGTGGTTTCCATTACCAATTTTATTGTTGAGCTCGCTAAAGCATGTTTATCACAAATTAAAAACAGATCCAGTATTGATGATATTGTTTGCTTGGGTTGTGCTTGTGGTGTGTTTTTTCAGTATTAGTCCGGGCAAGCGCGGGGTTTATGTGTTACCTGCATTGCCGATGTTGTCGCTGTTTACCACCATTGCTTACCATGAAGTTAAACTACCGTTATGGTTTAACCGCATCAGCAAAAGCATTTTATGGTTAATTGCTATTGTGCTTGTTGTCGCTTGCATTGGTTTATTAACGGGTCATAAAAAATTAGTGAAACCATTAACCGCATACCCTGAAATGATCCCGTGGGCGGCAGGTTTAGCGTTTATTTTAGCAGCGATATGGTTAGTTAGTTTATGGCGATTACGGTCGAAAAACGCCTTTTTTAATTTAGGAATGGTAATTGTCGCTTCTTGGTTAATAGTGAGTACCTTAGGATATTGGCTAGCCGAGCCCCTGCGCACACCCAAACATGTTATTGAAGAAGTGGAAAACACCTTAGGTCAGCATGGTGAGCGCGGTGAACTTGGGTTAGTGAAATTTAAAGAGCAATTTTTATTGTTTTCACAATTACCAATAACGCATTTTAGTTACCTAGCAACGGATGAAGAAGAAGAGCGTAACGCATGGCTATGGATGGGCGAGAAGGCGGGTCGATTTATTTTAGTGCCAGATGATGCCAACTTAACGTGTTTCGATGTGTCTAACGGGCAAGATATGGGCTACGCTCACAGGCAGCACTGGTTATTATTAAGTGCTAAGCAAATGGCAGAAAACTGCCAAGCGCCAAAAGTTATTAAGCGTTTTAGTGTTCCTAGAGAAGCGTATTAATGAAAATAGCTGTAGTAGGAGCAGGTTTTGTTGGTTTGTCTAATGCCATTTTACTTGCTCAGCATAATAAGGTGGTTATCTACGATATCGTTCCAGCGAAAGTAGATTTAATTAATAGTCGTAAATCTCCCTTTGTCGATAAAGAAATAGAAGCTTTTTTATTTAAAGATGATCTCGATTTTGTTCAGTCACTTGAAAGCGCGTTAGGAATTAAAGCCAAGAAAAATTTTATGCCGATGCAAGCGGGCGATGTTTACCAAACCTTTGCAGATATTGATGACTTATTTAATGTTACTGGCTATAAGCCTAAAATGAGTGTTGAACAGGGCGTTAATAACTTTGTTGACTGGTATCGTGAATTTTATGGTTAAGTGATTTATCTATCCATTTTTGCATAATAGTGACATCTAGAGATGTCCGCCTATATTTCTAATATCAGTAATTATCTGCTGTAATCAAACAGGACACTTTGATAATGGAATATTATCCAATACTATTCATCAAGGTCCGTTCATGGCACAAAACCGACCTCAGTCTCTAACTCATTTTTGTCCATTGGCGAGTTAACCTCTTACTCGCCATTGCCCCGAAACAATTTACAAACTTGAATGTTGACGGGCAGCATTGAGCGAATAGCGAACAACAAATCTAATGGAAATACTACACTTTTAATAGGATTATGTATCGTGCGGCGGCATAATATTATTAACGTTGGCAATAGGAGGTTGCATGAACTTAATTGAATCAAAAGAAACTTATTTAAATGAGTTAATAGACATAAATGAACTGCACAAAAGGGCGCTTAGCCTTGCCATCGATTGTGTAATTGACAACGAATCTGAAGGTCAGGATCTGCCGATCGTTTTAACTAGCTATGATGATATTTGCAAGGATCAAATTTCTCACCTCTTGACGAGCTTTTGCGAGAAAATTTATCCAAATTCTGGTATTTCTTTCAAGGCTCATAACCTCTTTCTCTTCGGCACTGATTTTGAAAGTACATGTGATTCATTGATAAGAAATATGCGTAGATATGAGCAAAGCTATATTTATTTAGCTGATAGCCCTACTTCGTTTGAAAACTTACCATCAGGCTTATTTCATATTGTAGACATTGAATACAAGAACGTTACGCGATACAAGAATACTAGAAAAGGGGATGTTCCACAGAAAAAGTACGTGGATGAATATGGCGCTGACGACTACCTTTCAGGGTTATTTGACCTAGTCGCATTTGGTGAAAAGATTAAGGTATCAGATGCGACTGAAGCTTCTAATTTACTATTTGATGAATGTAATGCATGCATAATCCGTCCTATTCCCGCCCCAAAAGGGGCTGAGTATAGTTCAAAAATAACGATTTCATCGCCGGAGTGGGAGAAGCTAGCGTGCGTCGCGCTTAGAAGATACCAACACAGGGAATGCGGAGATGGTATGAATTGGGATATTTCTGATGAAGGGTGGAAAAACGTTGAGGCTTATCCTTTTACTGAAAAGTTACTAGTGCCGGGCACAAGCGAAAAAAGAGATTGTTTAATAGGTTTAGTAACAATGAATATAAATGAAGGATGCTTACCTCTTTTATCAACAGTGTTGCGTAATACCATGATGCCGATCGCTCAATACCATTCAAGCCGATCACTTTTTTGTCTGTCAGTAGACCTCAGTAAAATCTAACTTG